>NZ_CP043661.1:6325821-6630985 GCF_014217565.1 Kribbella qitaiheensis | reverse complement strand
ATGGGCGATCGGCCGGGGCGATGCTCCGGAACCCCGGGCCGGCCGTTGGCAGCCGTCCGGGGCGATCACCCGCGCCAACGCGATGCCCGGCTCGGTGCGCGTCGTCACCGTCACGCCCGACCTTCTTGAACTGGCAGGAATGACATGACCGTCCGCTATCTCGTCGTACCCACCGCCGATGCCGCGTCCGGCGCCGACGCGGCCACCTTCGGGGACAAGACGATCCTGTGGGTCCCGGCCGAGGAGCGACTCGGCCGGGCCTCCCGGACCGTCCCCGGTCTGCTGGTCGTCACCCAGGTCGGCCGGACCTTCCAGGACGAGTACCCCGACGTGACGCCGTTGCTGGATCACGGCCGGCACCTGGTCATCTCGGCCGCCGACAAGCCCCGGAAGAGATCGAACCACTGCTGGCGGACCGATCCACTCCGGCCGGGGACCTTCGTCGGCATCGCTTCGGCCGCGGCAGCCCGGGTCGACCCGACGGTGACGAACCTGCTCGGCCGGCTTTCACCCACGTCGTACCAGGCGGACCTCACCTGGCTGGCGAGTCTGCCGACCCGGCACTCGCTGAGCGCGTCGTTCACCACCGCGGTGGATTTCGCGGCCGCCCGGATGATTGCCCTTGGCTACAACATCACCCGGATGCCGATCACTGTGGGAGCAGGGCATTCGGAGAACCTGATCGGCGACCGTCTTGGGACCGGGCCGGGGCCACGAGGGCTGGTGGTGATCACCGCGCATCTGGACTCGATCAATCTCGCGGGTGGGCCGACCGGGAACGCGCCCGGTGCCGACGACAACGGGAGCGGCTCGGCCGGAGTACTGGAACTCGGCCGGATCCTCGCCGGCCAGGGCTGGCAGCACGACATACGGCTGATCCTCTTCGGTGGTGAGGAGGAGGGCTTGTTCGGAAGCAAGCAGTACGTCGCGGCGCTACCGGCTGCCGAGCGGGCCAGGATCCGCGCCGTACTGAACATGGACATGATCGCGTCCAAGAACTCGGCGGTTCCGACCGTATTGCTGGAAGGGGCAGCAGTCTCGTCGGGGCAGATCGCCGCCCTGACGACCGCGGCCGCGACGTACACGGGATTGAAGGTGGAAACCTCACTCAATCCTTTTGCCAGCGATCATGTGCCGTTCATCAATGCGGCGATGCCCGCTGTGCTGACTATCGAGGGCGCGGACAGCGCGAACGGGCACATCCACTCGGCCAACGACACGCTCAACTTCCTCGACTGGTCGTTGGCGTCGGAGATCCTTCGGATGAACGCGGCAGCGCTGGCAGGTTGGCTGGTTCCCGCTGTCGCCCGGCGGCCCGTTGTGGCCGGACCGGTGGTTGCCTGGGGCCCGGACCGGCTCGACGTCTTCGTGACCGGCCCCGACTCCGCCCTCCACCACAAGTCCTGGAACGGCAACACCTGGTCCGACTACGAGTCCCTGGGTCGTGTCTGGTAGTCCCCTGCAGTCGCGAGCAGGTGCCGTGCCGAGTGCCGTGCAGCACGCAGGGGCTACCGGACACGACCCAAGAGGCGTAATAAGCTAGCGGGGGTGACGCACCTGGACTGGAGTGGCTGCCGGAATACGCGCGATCTTGGGGGACTTCCGACCCGGTACGGCGGGAGGACGCGGGCCGGGGCGCTGATCCGGACCGATTCGCTGCATCTGCTGGATCCGGCCGGCCGGGCCAGCCTTGCGGAGGTCGGCGCCGGGCTGGTGCTCGACCTTCGCGCCGACTGGGAGCTCGACGAACCGCATCCGCTCGCCGACGATCCGGCGTACCGGCGGATCTCCTGGATCGATCCGGTCCGCGAGCCGGAGTTCGTGCACTCGCCCGACCTGGCCGAGGTGTACTGCGGCAGTCTCGGCCGGAATCGGGCTCAGATCGTCCGGATCCTCCGCGCTGTGGCCGAGGCGCCCGCCGAGCTGCCGGTGGTGGTGCACTGCCGAGCGGGCAAGGATCGGACCGGGCTGCTGATCGCGTTGCTGCTGGACCTGGCCGGGGTGCCGCGGGACGTGATCGCGGCGGACTACGCGGTGAGCGAGGTACGGCTCGGGCTGGAAGAGGCTGAGCTGTTCAAGCGGACGGCGCCGGAGACGATCCTGACCTCGCTGGCGTACGTGGATTCGGAGTACGGCGGGGTTCGTGCGTACCTCGCCTGGTGCGGACTGTCTGCGGGTGAGAGCCATAGGCTGGCGGCCCGGCTGGTGCACGTGCTGGTCGAGGGGGTGGTGTTCGACTTCGACGGGTTGCTGATGGACACCGAGACGACGCTGGTCGCGAGCTGGCAGGCCGAATGGCGCCATCACGGGCTGGAGCTGGACCTCGACGACGGGTTCTGGCCGGGGCACGGTGGTGACACCTTCGAGTCGCACCTGGCTCAGCTCGCCGACGCCGTCGGGCCGGAGTTCGATCCCGAGGCGAGTCTGGATCGGCGGACGGCGCATCGCGAGGATCTGCACCGCGAGCTGGACTTCCTGCCGGGGATCCGGGACTGGATCGCGGAGGCCCGATCCGCGGGGCTGCGGGTCGCGATCGCCAGCAGCTCGGCGCGGGACTGGGTGGTCGGGCATTTGGAGCGGGTGGGCGCTCTTGACCTGTTCGACCTGGTGGTGACCGGCGACGAGGTGTCGCGGCACAAGCCGGATCCGGAGATCTACCTGCTGGCACTCAAGCGACTGGGGCTGAAGGGCGAGCAGGCGGTCGCTGTCGAAGACACCGCCCACGGCGCTGCCGCCGCTGCCGCCGCCGGGATGTGGACAGTCGCCATCCCCAACCCGTTCGTTGCCGCCGAGGCCGTGCGGCACGCCGATCTTGTCCTCGGCAGCGCCGCGGAACTGACCCTGAGCCAGGTCCTGTTCCAGGTGTCCGCTCGTAGCCTCACACCGGGCTGACGGTCAGGGTTCAGAGCACGGAGAGCGGCAGGAGCTTCTTGCCGGTGGGGCCGATCTGGATCTCGGTGCCCATCTGCGGGCAGACGCCGCAGTCGAAGCACGGAGTCCAGCGGCAGTCCTCGACCTCGATCCCGCCGTCCACCTCGAGGGCGTCCTGCCAGTCCTCCCAGAGCCAATCGCGGTCCAGACCCGAGTCCAGGTGGTCCCAGGGCAGCACCTCGGCGTACTCGCGCTCGCGCGTCGTGTACCAGGCGAGGTCCACCGGCTCGTCGGCCAGCGCCTTGTCGGCCGATTCGATCCAGCGCTCGTACGAGAAGTGCTCGCTCCAGCCGTCGAACCGGCCGCCGTCGCGCCAGACCTGCTCGATGATCCGGCCGACCCGGCGGTCACCGCGGGACAGCAGGCCTTCGATGATGCCCGGCTTGCCGTCGTGGTAGCGGTAGCCGATCGCCTTCGCGTACTTCTTGTCCGACCGGATCGCGGCGTTCAGCTTCGCCAGCCGCGCGTCGGTCTCCTCGACGCCGAGCTGCGAGGCCCACTGGAACGGCGTGTGCGGCTTCGGCACGAACCCGCCGATCGACACGGTGCAGCGGACGTCGTTGCGGCCGGACACCTCGCGGCCGGTGGCGATGACCCGCTTGGCCAGGTCGGCGATCGCGAGCACGTCCTCGTCGGTCTCGGTCGGCAGCCCGCACATGAAGTAGAGCTTCACCTGCCGCCAGCCATGGCTGTACGCCGCCGCGACGGTGCGGATCAGGTCTTCCTCGCTGACCATCTTGTTGATCACCTTGCGCATCCGGTCCGAGCCGCCCTCGGGGGCGAACGTCAGACCGCTGCGTCGGCCGTTGCGGGAGAACTCGTTGGCCAGCGTGATGTTGAAGGCGTCGACCCTTGTCGAGGGCAACGACAGCGACACGTTGCTGCCCTCGTACCGGTCGCCAAGTCCCTTCGCGACCTCGGCGATCTCACTGTGGTCGGCCGAGCTCAGGCTGAGCAGGCCGACCTCCTCGAACCCGGACTGCTTCAGGCCGTTCTCGACCATGTCGCCGATGGTGGTGATGCTGCGCTCGCGCACCGGGCGGGTGATCATCCCGGCTTGGCAGAAGCGGCAGCCACGCGTGCAACCGCGGAAGATCTCCACGGAGTACCGCTCGTGGACGGTCTCGGCGAGCGGGACGAGCGGCTTCTTCGGGTACGGCCAGGCGTCCAGGTCCATCACGGTGTGCTTGGCGGTCCGCCACGGCACTCCCGGCTTGTTCGGTGCTACGCGCTTGATCCGGCCGTCTTCGAGGTAGTCCACGGTGAAGAACTTCGGGATGTAGACCCCGCCCGACTTCGCCAGGCGCAGCAGCACCTCGTCGCGACCGCCCGGGCTGCCCTCGTTCTTCCACTCCCGGATCACCTCGGAGATCGCCAGCACGATCTCCTCGCCGTCACCGAGCACGGCCCGCGTCGATGAAGTCCGCGATCGGCTCGGGGTTGAACGCGGCGTGACCGCCGGCGAGCACGATCGGGTCCGCGTCGGTCCGGTCCACGGCGTACAGCGGGATGCCGGCCAGATCCAGCGCGGTGAGCATGTTGGTGTAGCCGAGCTCGGTCGAGAACGACAGCCCGAACACGTCGAACGCCCGGACCGGCCGGTGGCTGTCGAGCGTGAACTGCGGGATCTGGTTGTCCCGCATCACCTTTTCCATGTCCGGCCAGACGGAGTACGTCCGCTCCGCGAGCGTGTGCTCGCGCTCGTTGAGCACCTCGTACAGGATCTGGACGCCCTGGTTCGGCAGCGCGACCTCATAGGCATCCGGATACATCAGCGCCCACCGCACACTGACCGAGTCCCAGTCCTTACTGACCGAGTTGAGCTCACCCCCCACGTACTGGATCGGCTTCTGCACCGTCGGCAGCAGCGGCTCCAGGCGCGAGAACAGGGACTCAACAGTCATCAGACACTTCCAGATCAGAGGACAAACCGCCTACCAGCCTAACGCCGCCCTCCCCGGACCCCCGCATCCGTCACTTCGGGAAGGAGATGGGGGTCAGCTCAGGTGGGCGAGGAGCAGGGGATTGACGCGGGTGGGGTCGGAGTAGGTGACCAGGTGGGCCGCTTGGTCGAGGATCTCGAGGTGGGCGCCGGGGATGGCCGTGGCGAGTGGGATGACTGTTTCGGGTGGGATCGAGGTGTCGTCCTCCGCAGTGATGAGGAGGACAGGCGCGGTGATGTCAGCGAGGTTGGCGCGCAGATCCATCGCGCCTAGGGCTTCGCAGCAGGCGGCGTAGCCCTCGGCGGGGGTGTTGAGGAGTTGCTGGCGGACCAGGTCGACCTCGGCGGGGTGCGCGTCGGCGTACGCCGGGAGGAACCATTTGGCGAGGGTGGCCTCGGTGATCGACTGGGTGCCGTCGGCGCGGACCTGGGCGGCTCGGTCGGTCCACATCTGGGCGCCCGCGGCGGGGTACGCCGGTGGGCAGAGCAGGGCGAACCGGCTGAAGCGGTCGGGCGCGTTCTCGGCCAGCCAGAGGCCGACGGCCCCACCGAGCGAGATCCCGACGTACGCCGCCTGCTCGATCATCAGCTCGTTGAGCAGCTCGATGACGTCGCTGCCGAGATCCTCGATCGCATAGGGCCCGGCCGGTACGTCGGAACCGCCGTGGCCCCGATGATCGAAGGCGATCACCCGGAACCGCTCGGCCAGCACCTCCACCTGTGGCGCCCACATCGCCCGTGTCACGCCCAGCGACGAGCCGAGCAGCACAACGGGCGCCTTCTCCGGGCCGGTCACCTGATAGTCGAGTCGCATGCTCCCCACCCTACGGACGTTGTTAGCCTGCGCGACATGATCAACGGTGTGCCCGGGCTGGGTCAGGTCGTGGAGTTGGCCGAGGTGGCGCGGAACGGCTTCGTGGAAAGCCGGCACTTCGGGCTGGCGATCGCGCTGGATCCGGACGGGGCGCGGGTGTACGCCGCGGGGCAGGTGGGCGCGGTCGTGTTGCCCAGGTCCACCGCCAAGCCGCTGCAAGCGGTCGGCAGCATCGTGGCCGGAGCCGAACTGGCGGTCGAGGAGGCGGCGATCGCGGCCGGCAGCCATACCGGTGAAGATCGGCACGTCGCGCTGGTGGACAAGATGCTGGCCTCGGCCGGTGTCGGACGGGACGCGTTGGGGTGCCCACCGGACCGGCCGGAGGATGAGCCGACCCGGTTCCGGTTGATCACCGAAGGCATCGGTCCGGAGAGGGTCCGGATGAACTGCTCCGGCAAACACGCGGCGATGCTGATGGCAACGGTCGCTGGCAGCAACGATCCGGCCGGCTACTTGGACGCCGACTCCCCCGTGCAGCGCACCATCGCCGCCGAGATCGAGCGGCTTACCGGTGCCCACACCGGCATCGTGACCGTCGACGGCTGCGGCGCTCCCCTGCTCGGCATGCCACTGGACGGCGTGGCCCGCGCCTTCGGCCGCCTGGCCACAGCAACAGCTGGTACGCCGGACGGCCGGGTGGCGGCCGCGATGCGCCTACACCCGGACCTCGTCGGCGGACACGACCATCTGAACAGCGAGGTGATGCGCCTGCTCCCCGGCGTCATCGCGAAGGGCGGCGCCGAGGGCGTGATCGGCATGGCCGCTCCGGACGGTCACGCGGTCGCGGTGAAGGTGATCGACGGCAACCCTCGCGCCACCACCGCTCTGGGGCTCGCCCTGCTGGAGAAGTGCGGCGTCGATGTCTCTGCCGCTTCGGAACTCCGCACGATCTCCGTACTAGGCGGCGGCAAAGCAGTCGGCCGGATCCTTCTCAAGATCTGAACGCTGACAGCTTCTCCGGGTTCGCGACCACCCGTACGCCGATCACCTGACCGGCCTCGATCTGCAGGGGTCAGCAGGTTCCGGGTGCGGTCGAGGTGCAGATAGATCGCCGGGCCCCGTACGACGGAACGCGCGAGGCCTGGCGCGACAGGTCACGACGTGACGCCGATCACATGTAGTCGGTCAGGTGCCGCTCTTCTTGCCGCCGAGGACCTTTTTGGCCTTGCCGACCGCGGCCTCGGTCGCACTGTCGAGCTCACCGGGCTGGCCGGCGACGATCGAGACCGAGACGACCACATCGTTCACGCCGGCCGTGGCGAAGACGACCTCCAGGCCCTCCTGCGGACCACTGATGCTGGTCAACCGGAACGCGAACGGGTCGTCGCCGAACTGCGGTGCCGACACCTCGCGGACATCCATCGCCGAACTGCCCTGGCCATCGAACTTCATCGTGATCTTCTTGCACGACCGCACCGCGGCCCGGTACGACGACTGCAGCGCGAGCACCTTCTGCGAGTCGCCCATCGCGTCCACGCCGAAGTCGATGTACGGGCCCTCCTGTCCGCCGGAGAACGATCGGGTCACGGAGACCTTCGACCCCGGCGCCTGGTCGGCGTTGAGGAACTTCACCAGGGACTTGCACTTGGGGTCCTTGGAGGAGAGCGGATTCTCCGCCTCGTCGCCCGGATCGTCGGTCTCGAGCGAGAAGCCGCTCGGCAGGTCCGGCAACGCCAGCAGGGCCTTGGTCAGCTCGGCCTTGGTCCGCTGCACCGACTCACTCCCGGTGGACGGGTCCGCCGTGGGCGTGCTCGGCGCCGACGGCGTGCCGGAGCTCGATGCCGACGGGGTCGTTGACGGAGCCGGCGTACCGGTCTTCTTGTCGTCACCGCAGGCGGCGAGCGACAGGGCGACCAGCGCGGCGAGCGAGAACGAAGCGATTTTCGACATGGTCCCTTCCAGGGCCGGCATCCCGCAACCAGAATCGCTGCAGCCTACAACCCTGCGCCGACAGCCTTCCGCGAGCCGCACCGGGAGTCCACGCTTCGATCGGCGAACGTCACCCCACCGCGCGAAATGATGCTCGTAACCCGCACATAGACCAGGTATGAGGCACCCCGCACACCCCACCGAACGAAAACCGCACCGGCCCGCGGGATTGGAGACGGCATGACCGATCCATCAGCTGCCGCCCAGGTCCGGTTCCAGCAACTGTTCCTGGATCAGCACGACAAGATCCTCGGCTACCTGCTCAGACGGGTCGGCAGCCGCGACGACGCCGGTGATCTGGTCGCCGAGACCTTCCTGGTCGCCTGGCGACGCCTTGCCGACGTACCAGCCGGTCCCGAGGCCCTGCCCTGGCTGTACGCCGTCGCCCGCCGGCTGCTGGCCAACCACCGCCGAGGCGAGAACCGGCGACTAGCCCTGACCGCCCGCCTCCGTGACGAATCGACCGAGTTGCTGGTCGATCCCGGCGCGCTCTCGTTCGATGCCGGCGAGAAGGCCATCGCCACGCAGGGCCTGGCGCGAGTTGTCCCACCAGGATCGCGAACTGCTGTCGCTGACCGCCTGGGAAGGCCTCGATACCGCCCAGATCGCAATAGTCCTCGGCTGTTCACGCAATGCGGTCCGCATCCGCTTGCATCGAGCCCGCGCGCGGTTCGAGCGCCTGCTCTCGACCGCCGAAGACGTCCCGGGCCGCGCCGTCGGCCTCACTCCGGCCGCTGCTCCCCGCTTCGCAGCCCTGAAAGAAGAACGCTCATGAACAAGACCACGCTCGACCACCTCCGCAGCCTCAACCCGATCACGGACGACCGGGTGACGGCCTCCCTGCCCCCTGGAGAACGCGAGGCCAGGTTCCACGACCTCCTCGCCACCGCCGCTTCCGATTCCGGGCGGCGACGGCGCAAGGCCATCCGGCTGGCAGTCCGTACCGCGCTGCCGGCGCTGGTCGCGGCCGGCGTACTGGCTGCCGTGATCGTCGCCCGGCACGAAACCCTACCCACCGGGCAGTCGCCGATCCCGGTCGCCAGCGTCCTGCAGTTCGTCCCGCAGGGCAAGTATCTGGTGATCAAGGTCGTCGACCCGGCAGCCGATCCGGCCCGGATCAACAAGGAACTGGCCGACCACGGGCTGAACATCCAGATCACCCTCCCGGCCGTCTCCCCCTCGCTGGTGGGGACCGACACCGGCACGCGCATCGAAGGGGGCGAGGTCATCGGCGAGAGTACCGAACCGGCCAACTGCTGGAAGACCGGTGCCAAGCCGTGTGTGCCGGTCTTCCGGATCCCGAAGGACTTCAAAGGGCACGCCGAACTCGGCATCGGCCGGCCGGCCGATGCCGGGGAGACATTCGACCGCACCGGCCAGGTCGATGCACCTGGTGAACTTCTGCACGGCCTGCAGTGGCGAGGCAAGACAGTGGGCGAGGTACGGACGATGCTGGCCCAGCGCAACGCGAAGATTTTCGAGTTCCGGGTGGATGTGAAGCCCCCCGGGGGGCGGTCGAGCACCGACGCCGCCCAAACCGTGCCGGACAACTGGTATGTGCCGGACGCGCTCCCGTGGAGCCCGGACGAAGTCCTGGTCTGGGCCAGTCCGAAGCGCTGACCAGCTGACAGAAGCGGGCGGGCCACGGGCTCGCCCGCTGTCAGTTTCTTGGTCAGACCTGGTGGGAGCGGAGGTGGATGTTCTGGAGCAGGCCTACGGCCAGGAGGCCGGCGAACATCGATGAGCCGCCGTAGGAGACGAACGGGAGTGGGAGGCCGGTGACCGGCATGATCCCGAGCGTCATGCCGATGTTCTCGAAGGCCTGGAAGGCGAACCAGCAGACGATGCCGGTGGCGATCAGCCGGCCGAAGGCGTCCCGGGCGTTGACGGCGATCCGCAGTCCGCGCCAGAGGATCACCGCGAACAACACGATGATCGCCCCGGCGCCGATCAGGCCGAGCTCCTCCCCCGCGACGGTGAAGACGAAGTCGGTGTGTTGCTCGGGCACGAAGGCGTTCTGGGTCTGCGAGCCGTGGAACAGGCCCTGGCCGAAGATGCCGCCGTTGCCGATCGCGATCCGGGCCTGGTGCACGTTGTAGCCGGTGCCCTGCGGGTCCTGGGACGGGTCGGCGAACGCGGTGAAGCGGGCCAGCTGGTACTTCTTCAGCACGTTGAACTGGATCGCCAGCGTCCCGATCACCGTCGCCGCGGTGACGATGCCGAGCAGCCAGCGCTTCGGCACCCCGGAGACGGCGATGATGCCGAACACGATCGACCCGAGCACCATCACGGTGCCGAGGTCGGGCTGCAGCATCACCAGCATCACCGGGATCGCGGCAACGCCGATCGCCTGGGTGATGTCGATCGTCCGGGCCTCGCGGTGGTTCGTCTCGCCCTTCTCGGCGATCAGCAGCGCCATCCCGACGATCACCGCGAGCTTGGCGAACTCGCTCGGCTGGACCGACATCCAGGGCAGCTGGATCCACGACCGGGACCCGTTGATCACCGCGCCGACACCGGGCACCAGGACGAGGATCAGCCCCACCACCGACCCGGCGTACAGGACCGGCGCGAGGATGCGCAGGCGGCGGTGATCCATCACTGCCGCGCCGATGGCAAGGACCAGGCCGATGGCGAAGTTGAGGGCGTGCCGGACCAGGAACTCGCGCTGGTTGCCACCGGTGAGTGAGCCGCGCTGGTAGGTGGCCGACCAGATCAGCAGGCTGCCGATCGCCGACAACGCGAGCACCCCGATCACCAGCACCCAGTCGGCCTGCCACAACGCCGACCGGCGATCCATCAGCGGCCGGGACGACCGCAGCGGCGTCAGCAGACTCATAGCCGCACCCGCTTCGAGGTCGGGCTCATTGCTTGGCCTTCTTCGCCGGCGGCGCCGCGGGCTTGATGTTGTAGAGGGTCTCGTAGATGTGCCGGACGGCCGTTCCCGAGGCACCCGACCCGCTACCGGCCCTGGCTGATCATCATCACCACGGCATAGCGATCGGTGTAGGTCGCGAACCAGGACGTCGTCTGCTTGCCGTAGACCTCGGCCGTACCGGTCTTGGACCGCACCGGGACCTGGTCCAGCGGGAACCCGATGAACTTCCACGCCGCCGTACCGGTCCGGGTGGTCTCCAGCAGACCTTTGTCGATCAGCTTCAGCGTCGAGGCCGCCACCGGCAGTCCGGCCGCGACCTTGGACGGGATCGCCGTGGCTTTCCCGTTCGGCCCGATCACCTTCTTGGCCACCCGCGGCTCCCACAGCGTGCCGCCGTTCGACAGCGCCGAGTACATCGTTGCCAATTGCAACGGAGTCAGGGTGGTGTCGCCCTGCCCGATCGAGAAGTTCACCGCGTCGCCGGCCCGGTACCGGTAGCCGTCGACGCAGAACTCCCGGGAGAACTGCTTCAGGAAGCTCGACGTCCCGGCCGGTGGGTTGTCGGCCAGCTTGCAGTAGTAGTCCTTCTGCGCGTCGTAGTACTGCTTCTTCCACTTCCGGTCCGCGATCCGGCCGGATGCCTCGCCGGGCAGGTCGATTCCGGTCGGCTTGCCGAGGCCGAAGCTCTTGGCCATCTCGACCAGCGGATCGCGCACGTTGATGTCGCCGGAGTTGCCACCCTCCTTGAGCCAGAGGGCGTACGCGATCTGGTAGAAGAAGGTGTCGCAGGAGATCGCCAGCGCCTGCTGGAATCCGATCATGCCGAACGGCGTGGTCTCGAAGTTCTTGAACTTGCGATTGCCTACCGTGAACGACGGTGAACAGTCCAGCTTGGTCTTCGCCGTGTACCCGTTCGCCAGCGCGGCAGCGGTGGTGATCGGCTTGAACGTCGACCCAGGTGCCAGCTGACCCTGCAAGGCCCGCGACAGCAGCGGCGTCCCTGAGCCGGACGCGTACAACTGGTCGAGCTCGCGCTGCGAGATCCCGCCGACCCAGACGCCCGGGTCGTAGCTGGGGTAGCTGGCCATCCCGACGATCTGGCCGGTCTTGGTGTCCATCACCACGGCCGCGCCGGAGTCCGCGACGTACTTGCGTTTGGTGACCGGGTCGGTCTGCTTGCGCGCGGTCATGATCGCGCCGCGGAGCTCCCTCTCGACCGAGGCCTGGACCCGGGCGTCGATGCTTGTCATCAGCGTCGATCCCGGCACCGGCGCGGTCTGACTCTGCAGACCGGTGGTGTACCCGACGGCGTCGACGATGACGCTCTTGACGCCCGGAGTCCCCCGCAGCATCGCGTCGTACGTGCGCTCGAGGGCCGGCCCGGCCGACCAGGTCCGACCGGTGCCCGACCGAGTCCTGCCCGGCCTTGTCCAGCGCGTCCAGCTCGTTCGTGGTGATCGGCGAGAGATAGCCGAGCATGTGCGCCGCGTTCACGCCGTACGGCGCCGGGTAGGCACGGAGTGCGGTCGACTCGGCGGCCACGCCGGGGAAGTCCTCGCGGCGCTCCATCACCTCGATCGCGACCTGCTCGCTGACGTCCTTCGCGACCGGGATCGGCTGGTACGGCGTGCCGTTCCAGCAGGCCGGCGGCTTCGAGGCGCCGGGCTCGCCACAGAGCATGATGCGAGCCTTCAGGTCGGCCGGCTTCTGGCCGAGCACCTTGGCCAGCCGGGCCAGCATCGCCTGCTGCTGTGCGTCTGGCAGCTTGGCCAGCACCGAGCGGTCGACCGTGATCACCAGCGACACCCTGTTGCCGACCAGTGTCCGGCCGGCCGCGTCGACGATCGTCCCGCGCGGTGCCGGGACGAGGACCTCGCGGGTGTGGTTCGAGGTGGCGGCCTGGGAGTAGTCCGCCGACGACAGCACCTGCATGTAGACGAGCCGGGCGAACAGGGTGCAGAGCAGCGAGAAGACCAGCACGCCGATCACGAACAGACGCAGCCGCGGCTTCAGCGGGGCCGGGTTGAAACTGTCGAAACTCACGGCAGCACCCGCCGCTCCCGAACCGGCACGAACCGCCGCATCACCCACAGCACCAGTGGGATCACCACGATCGCACCGACCACGTCGTAACCGGCGGCGATGCCGAGCCGGACGCCGAACTCACCCCAGTCGACGGCCGGGTCATGCAGCAGCGAGCCTGTCGCGCAGTACACGAGAAGTGACACCGCGGCCCCGAGCACGACGGTCAGCGCGACGCCGAGTGGTCCTACCGGGCCGGCCGACGCCTCCCGCCGGATCATCCCCGCGATGTAGCCGGCCAGCGCCAGCGCGAGGGCCCAGCGCCCGGCCGTGTGGTCGGCAGGCGGAGCCACGTCGAGCAGCAGGCCGCCGATGAAGCCGGCGATCGCGCCCCACTCCGGGCCGCGCGCCAACGCGAGCGCGACTACGACGATCATCACCAGGTCGCAGGTGACCCCCGCGACCGCCAGTTGCGGCAGCATCGAGGTCTGCACGGTGACGGCGATCAGCAGGAAGACGGCCGCGATCCCGATCCGGAGCGGCGTCATCTCAGCCGCCCTTCTCCGGCGACACCGTGGCTCGCGGCGGTCGCGCCGGCGGTCCTGTCACCACACCGACAGTGTCGATCCGGGTCGGGTCGACGAACGGCTTCAGCAGCGCGGTCGAGCCCAGGGTGCCCTCGTTCGGCGTGACGGCGGTGATCTCACCGATCGGAACGCCCGGCACGTACGGCGCGTTGCCGCTCGAGCCCCAGCTGACGATCCGGTCGCCGACCTTCGGACGGGCCTTCAGGTCCACCAGTTTGTAGTCCAGCGAGCCGGTCACGTCGCCGCGGCCGGAGACGAATCCCAGCGCCATCGTCGAGTTCAGCCGGCCGCCGACGGTGGAGTTCCGGTCGCCGATCAGTAGCACGGTCGAGGTGCCCTCGGTCGCCCGCACGACGCGGCCGACGAGGCCGTCCCCGTTCAGTACTGTCATGTCCGGTCTCACTCCGTCCGCTGTTCCGGCGTCGATGGTCACTGTGTGGTTGAAGCTCTGCGCGCCCCCGATCCCGATCACCCGGGCCGGCGTGATCGTGTAGTTCGGGGCGACCTCGAGCAGCCGGTCCAGCTCCGCGGCGCGGTTGCGCGCGTAGTCGGTACTGCGCAGCTCGGTGGTCAGTTTCTCGTTGTCGGCTTGGAGTTTTTCGTTCTCAGCCTTCAACCTATCCACTTCGGCGAACCGGTCCCGGAGGTTGTCCACAGGCTGCCGGGCGGAGGACCCGGCCGACTCCAGCGGGCCGAAGACCGACGCGGCGGCGTGCCGGAGCGGCTCCACCGGCGAGCCGGCCGAGCGGCGCGCGTCGAGCACGATCAGCGTGAACGAGGCCAGGATCACCAGCGCCAGGATGGCCCGGCGGCGGCGGATCTCCCGCGGCAGACCGGCCGCCCTGACCAGGCCCTTGGCGGGAGTACCGAGGTCTTTGAGCATGCGCAGTACCGGTTCAGCGGCGGTCGGTGACGAGGATGCGGTTCAGCGTCTCGATGTTGTCGACGCACTTGCCGGCCCCGAGGACGACGGCGTCCAGCGGGTTGTCGGCGACATGGATCGGGATGCCGGTCTCGTGCCGGAGCCGCTCGTCCATCCCCTTCAGCAGGGCGCCGCCGCCGGTCAGCACGATGCCGCGGTCGACGATGTCCCCGGCCAGCTCGGGCGGGGTCTTGTCCAGCGTCGCCTTGACCGCGTCGACGATCGCGGTGATCGGCTCCTCGATCGCCTGCCGGATGCTGGCCGACGACACCTTCACGGTCCGCGGCAGGCCGGTGACCATGTCCCGGCCGCGGATCTCGGAGTCGGGTCCGTCGGAGGTCGGGAAGGCCGAGCCGATGGTCATCTTGATCTGCTCGGAGGTGGCCTCGCCGAGCATCAGCGAGTACTCCTTCTTGCAGTAGTTCACGACGGCCTTGTCGATCGCGTCGCCGGCCACCCGGATCGACTGGCTGGTGACGATGCCGCCGAACGAGATCACCGCCACCTCGGTGGTGCCACCACCGATGTCGACCACCATGTTGCCGGTGGCGTCGCGGACCTCAAGGTTGGACCCGAGCGCCGCGGCCATCGGCTCCTCGATGATGTAGACCTTGCGCGCCCCGGCCATGTAGCCCGCGTCGCGGACCGCGCGCTGCTCGACGGCGGTGATCCCGGACGGCACGCAGACCACGATCCGCGGCTTGGCGAAGTACCGGCGCCGGTGCACCCGCTGGATGAAGTAGCGCAGCATCTGCTCGGCGGCGTCGAAGTCGGCGATCACGCCGTCCTTGAGCGGCCGGATCGCGGTGATGTTGCCCGGCGTACGGCCGATCATCTTCTTCGCCTCGTGCCCGAACGCGACCGCTTCGCGCGGTTCGTCGGTCCGGGTCGCGACCACCGAGGGCTCGTTCAGGACGACGCCCCGCCCGCGGACGTAGACGAGGGTGTTGGCTGTGCCGAGGTCGACCGCCATGTCGCGGCCAAGCATGCTGTTCGCCATCGCAGGCGCCTCCTGCTGCTTCGTGGATCTCAGGCTAAGCGCGCAGCCGGCGCCACCGAGGGACCGACACGTTCCCCGTCCGCCCGGCACAGATCGTATCGGCTGCCTCACTACTGGCAAACTTCCGGGTGAGAAGAATCGAGTGGTACCGCTACTCGCGTGCAGCGGTACCACTCGCCCCCAGCGCTCGCCCCTCCCCTGACGGGCGAGCGCTGCTCCTCCCCACGGTGTGGATGAGGTGTGGTCCGGGTACGGTCGGACCTGGTCACTCTCCCCGCGTGCGCAAGCTTGACCCGGCGTTCCTTCATCCGGCTTTCGCCGCGCTTTCACCCGGATCCGGGGCGCGGTGGGCCTTTCCCGGTGAGAATGGCCCGCATGGAGTTTCGGCTGCTGGGTCCGGTGGAGGTCGTCGACGACTCCGGCCGGATCGAGCTGGCCGCGAACAGGCTGCGGGTGCTGCTTGCCGCCCTCCTGCTGCAGCCCAACCGGGTGGTCGGCGCCCAGGCACTGGTCGACACCCTCTGGGAGGACGAACTGCCGGCCCGGCCGCGGTCCGCCCTGCAGACCTACATCTCGCGCCTGCGGACGATGCTCGGTACGCCGATCATCAGTACCGAGCCGGCCGGCTACATGATCAGCGTGCAGGCGGAGCAGATTGACCTGGCCCGCTTCCGCGCGCTGGTCTCGACCTCTGTGGAGACGGCCGACCTGTTGGACCGCAAGCGCCTGCTGACCGACGCCCTGAGCCTCTGGCGTGGTGAGCCGCTCGCCGGACTGACGGCAGGCTCACTGATCCGGGAGGTTGTGCCGGTATTGGCCGAAGAGCGCCTGCACGCGATTGAGCTCCTTCTGGGGGCACGCCTCGAGCTGGGCGAACACGCGCAGGTGACCTCCGAGCTGAGCGGCCTTACCAAGCGTCATCCCCTGCGAGAGCCGCTCTGGGCTCTGCTGATGGAGGCACAGATCCGGGCCGGGCGTCCTGCCGGTGCACTGGCCACTTACAGCGAGGCCTCGCGGCGGCTGGCAGACGAGCTCGGGCTGGATCCCGGGCCGGCTCTGCGCCGCCTCCATCAAGCCGTGCTCGCGACAGACTCGCGAGCGGCCGCAGTACGGACTTCTCGCGAGGTGGTCCCGCATCAGCTGCCGTCTGTCGGGCGCGGCTTCGTCGGGCGAGGCCGGGAGCTGGCTGAACTGGACCAGGCTCTGCTGGGATCGATCGGCCCGACCTCCTCGGTCGCTGTGATCTCCGGAACCGCCGGGGTGGGTAAGACCGCGCTGGCGGTGGCCTGGGGCGAGCGGGTAGCGGCGGAGTTCCCGGATGGGCAGCTGTATGTGAACTTGCGCGGCTTCGACCCTTCAGGTGACGTGGTGTCGCCGGAGGACGCAGTACGGGGCTTCCTTGATGCGCTGCAGACCGCACCTGGCCGCATTCCGTTCGGGTCGCCGGCACAGGCCCGCGCTCTACCGGACGTTGGTGGCGGACCGACGGCTGTTGATAGTGCTCGACAACGCCCGTACTGCGGAGCAGGTGCGACCGCTGCTTCCCGGTGGGCGTGGTTGTCGCGTGGTGGTGACCAGTAGGAACCGCCTGCCGGGATTGCTGGCCAGCGAGGGTGCCCGGACGGTGTCGCTCGACCTGATGGATTGGGAGCAGGCTCACTCGCTCCTGGTCGGTGCGCTCGGAGCCGAACGCATTGCTGCTGAGCCCCTGGCTGCTGAGTCGCTCATAGCGCTCTCTGCTCGGTTGCCGCTCGCGCTGTCACTTGTGGCGGCCCACGCAGCGGCTCACCCGACCTGGCCCCTCGAGACCGTGGCGCTGGACTTACGCCGTACAAGGCAGGGCCTGGATGCGTTCACTGGTGAGGATCAGATGACCGACCTGCGTGCGGTGTTCTCGTGGTCCTACCAACTGGTGACCGGTAGCTCAGCCCGGGTCTTCCGGCTGTCCGGTCTGCACCCCGGACCCGACCTACCCGTCGCTGCTGCAGCTGCACTCGCAGGTACTACGCCGGAGCGCGTCAGACCTGCCCTGGCCGAGCTGGAGCGCGCACACCTGATCAGCCAGCTCGCCCCCGAGCGGTACGCCTCCCACGATCTACTACGCGTGTACGCCGGAGAGCTGGCCGGCTCGATCGACAAGGAGAAGGAGTGCCGCCAGGCGTTGTGGCGACTCTTCGACCACTACCTCCGCACTGCGGACGCCGGCGACCAGTGGCTGCGGCCGCATCGCGACCCCGCAGTACTGCCTGACCCCGCCGGATCGCCGTATGTGCTGAGCTTCGGTGGCTACCAGGAGGCGTTCGACTGGTTCGAGGCCGAGCATCCCAACCTAGTGGTGCTGATCGAGCACGCTGCACGAGAAGGGTTCGACAGCCACGCTACCCATCTCGCCCGCACGATCACCGGCTTCCTCGAACGGCGCGGACTGTGGAACACGTGGGTCGACGTGATGTGGACGGCAGCGCAAGCGTCCCAGCGGTCCGGTGACTTGCAAGGCCAGGTGATGGCTCACCGGTACCGAGCCCACGCCCTGGCTCGGCAGGGTCGCCTGGACGAGGCTCTGTCGGAATCAGAGACCGCCCTGGACCTCGCAGTACGGTCTGGTGATCAAGTAGCCCAGGCCTGGTGCCAGCGGGTGGTTGCGTTCGTGCTGGCTCAGCAGGAGCGGTTGAAGGAGTCGTACGACCACGACCTGATCGCGTCCGAGCTGTTCAAGGCCAGTGGGCACCGGACCGGACAGGCACTCGCGCTGAACTCACTGGGATGGCTGCACGCTTCTACGTTCGCGGAGTACGACCAGTCCGTGGAGTACTGCACCCAGGCCCAGCGGCTGTACCAGGAGGTCGACCACAAGCTCGGCGAAGCCGCGACCTGGGACCACCTCGGCTATGCCCAGCGCGGACTAGGGAACCAGGCTGAAGCTGCACGCTGCTATCGGAAGGCGCTGGAGCTCTACCAGGAACTCAACGATCGCTACTACCAAGCCCTAATGCTGCAGAACCTTGGCGACGTCGACCACGAGCTGGGCGACCTCGAAGCCGCCGGCGGCTGGTGGGAGCTTGCCCTGGACCTCCTGACCGAGCTCAACCATCCCAGTGCCGAGACCGTGGCTAGCAAACTGCGCTCGATCGATTCCTGACCGACCGAGCGCAGTACCGACCGAGTGGTTACGGGAGGTCGGGGAACCAGATCTTGATCTCGCGGGAGGCCGACTCGGGCGAGTCGGAGCCGTGCACGAGGTTCTCCCGGTTGGACAGCGACAGGTCGCCGCGGATCGTGCCGGGTGCTGCCTTGCGGCCGTCGGTCGCGCCGTTCAGACCGCGGATGACCTCGATCGCCTCGTCACCCTCGAGTACGAGGGCCACCAGCGGGCCGCTGGTGACGAACGCGCGCAGCGGCGGGTAGAAGTCCCGCTCGACGTGTTCGGCGTAGTGCTGGTCGGCCGTCTCACCGTCGATCGTGCGCAGGTCCATCGCGACGATGCTCAGGCCCTTCGCCTCGAACCGGCCGAGGATCTCGCCGACCAGGCCACGGCGTACCGTGTCGGGCTTCAGCAGGACCAGGGTGCGCTGCGACATATCTCCACTCTTTCTTCTTGGGCGGCAGTTCTTTGCTGACTTCGGGTCTTGCGGGCGGCCGAGCCTAACCGGCCTGCGCCTGCTGTGCCTTCTTCGCTTCGTCGATGCGTTTGCCCAGGACGAAGGCCATCACCCAGAACGCGGCGAAGGCCAGGCCCAGGACGAACATCACCGGTACGACGAAGCCGAGTCCGACGGCGGCGACCTGGATCACCCAGCCGAGGATGTAGCCGACCTGGTTGCGGAGCAGGCCCGCGGCGACGATCGCCAGTACGGCGAGTCCGAGGCAGAGCGGGATCGCAGTACTGGCTTTCACGTCGGCGACCGAGATCATCACCGGCGTGACGAGGGCGAGCAACAGCGCCTCGAAGGCGAGCACGATCGACGCGAGAGACCTCATCTCTGGTCCTCGTACGGGTTCTGCGAGCCCTTCGGCTTGCGGACCAGCAACGTGCGGGCCTCCCCGGCGGTGATCACGCTGCCGGTGATCAATACGCCGCCGGTGCCCATCGCGATCGCATTCTCCTCGGCCAGCCGGATCGCGTCGTCGATCGCGTCGAGCAGCTTCGGCCGGACCAGTACCCGATCCTCGCCGAACACCTCGGCGGCGATCTCCCCGAGCTCCTCGGCCGGCATCGACCGGTCGAACGAGTTCCGGGTGCAGATGACGGTCTCCATGATCGGCTCGTACGCCTCGAGGATCGCGTAGACGTCCTTGTCCTTCATACAACCCAGTACGCCGATCAGCGGGTTGAACGCGAACGCCTCGGTCACCGCGGCTGCCGTCGCCTCTGCGCCATGAGGGTTGTGCGCGGCGTCGACGATGACGGTCGGGCTGGTCCGGACGACCTCCAGCCGGCCGGGGCTCGTCACCTCGGCGAAGCCCGCCTGGACCAGCTCGTTGTCGATCCGGCCTTCGGTCTGGGCGGTCGAACCGAGCAGCGCCTCGACCGCCGCGAGTGCCGTGGCGGCGTTGTGCGCCTGGTACTCGCCGTACAAGGGCAGGAAGATCTCCTCGTACGTGCCGCCGAGTCCCTGGATCGAGATCAGCTGCCCGCCGACCGCGACCGTCCTGCTGGTGACGCCGAACTCGAGGCCTTCGCGGGCGACCTGCGCCCCGACCTCGGTAGCGCGACGCTGCAGGACCTCCAGTACGTCGAGGCTCTGCTGCGAGATCACCGTCGTCGCGCCGGGCTTGATGATGCCGGACTTGTCCCGGGCGATCGTGACCGGATCCGCACCCAGGATGTGCGCGTGGTCGACCGCGACCGGGGTGATCACCGAAACGATGCCGTCGGCAACGTTCGTGGAGTCCCAGGTGCCGCCCAGGCCAACCTCGACGACCGCCACGTCCACCGGCGCGTCCGCGAACGCCGCGAACGCCATCGCGGTCATCACCTCGAAGAACGACAGCGGGTGCTCGTTCTCGGAGTCGACCACATCGACGTACGGCTCGATCTCGGCATACACCTCGACGAAGCGCTGCTCGTCGATCGGCTCGCCGTTCAGGGTGATCCGCTCCCGGACAGACTCCAGGTGCGGGCTGGTGAACCGGCCGGTGCGCAGTCCGGCCTCGCGCAGCAAGGAGTCCACCATCCGGGCGGTGGAGGTCTTGCCGTTGGTTCCGGTCAGGTGCACGACCGGGTAGGTCTTCTGTGGGTCGCCGAGCAGCTCGACCAGTCGCCGGACCCGGTCCAGGGTCGGGTCGATCTTGGTCTCCGGCCAGCGCGCCTGGAGCTTCGCCGACACTTCGGCGTACGAGAGGTCACTCATCAGGCTCATAGTCTAGGAGGGCTGTGGATAACCGGTCGTGAGCACCCCTTGACAACCACTAGGATTGTCGGCATGACCGAGACGTCCCGCGTTCCTGACAAGCCCACCCTCGAAGGCCTCGAGGAGAAGTGGGCTGCCGTATGGAAGGAGCAGCAGACGTACGCGTTCGACCGGACCGCTTCTCGTGAAGAGGTCTACTCGATCGACACGCCGCCGCCGACCGTCTCGGGTTCGCTGCACGTCGGGCACATCTTCAGCTACACCCACACCGACCTGGTCGCGCGCTACCAGCGGATGCGCGGCAAGAAGGTATTTTACCCGATCGGCTGGGACGACAACGGCCTGCCGACCGAGCGACGGGTCCAGAACTACTACGGCGTCCGCTGCGACCCGACGCTGCCGTACGACGCGGCGTTCGTGCCGCCGGAGAAGCCGGACCCGAAGAAGCAGGTCCCGATCAGCCGGCAGAACTTCGTCGATCTGTGCGGCGAGCTGACCCACATCGACGAGCAGGCGTTCGAGGCGATGTGGCGCCAGGTCGGCCTCAGCGTCGACTGGGATTACCTCTACACGACCATCTCCGAGGACTCCCGCCGGACGTCCCAGCGCGCCTTCCTGCGCAACTTCGCCCGCGGTGAGGCCTACCTGGCCGAGGCCCCGACGATGTGGGACGTCACCTTCCAGACCGCCGTCGCCCAGGCCGAGCTGGAGGCCCGGGAGTACGCCGGCGCCTTCCACCGGATCGCTTTCCACGGCGCCGACGGCCCGATCTACATCGAGACCACCCGGCCGGAGCTGATCCCCGCCTGCGTCGCGCTGATCGCCCACCCGGACGACGACCGCTACAAGGACAAGTTCGGTACGACGGTCCGCTCGCCGCTGTTCGACGTCGAGGTCCCGATTCTCGCGCACCCGCTGGCCGAGCCGGACAAGGGCGCGGGCATCGCGATGGTCTGCACCTTCGGCGACCTCACCGACGTGATCTGGTGGCGTGAGCTGCAGTTGCCGATCCGCACGGTCATCGGTCGCGACGGCCGGCTGCTGCGGGAGACCCCGGAGTGGCTCGAGGGCTCGGAGCTGACTGCATCGAATCTGTATGGCGAGCTGGCCGGCAAGACGGTCTTCAGCGCCCGCGAGCTGATCGTCGGCAAGCTGCGCGAGAGCGGCGACCTGGACGGCGAGCCGAAGCCGACCAAGCGGATGGCGAACTTCTTCGAGAAGGGCGACAAGCCGCTCGAGATCGTCTCGACCCGCCAGTGGTACATCACCAACGGCGGCCGCAGCGAGGACCTGAAGGCCGAGTTCGTCGAGCTGGGCAACGAGCTGGCCTGGGTCCCGGAGCACATGAAGCACCGCTACCTGAACTGGGTCGGCGGGCTGAACGGCGACTGGCTGGTCTCCCGGCAGCGCTTCTTCGGCGTCCCCTTCCCGATCTGGTATCCGATCGACCGCGACGGCGAGCCCGACTACGCGCACCCGCTGGTCCCCCGCGAGGAAGATCTGCCGATCGACCCCACCTCGCAGGTCCCGTCCGGGTACGACGAATCCCAGCGCGGCAAGCCGGACGGCTTCCAGGCCGACCCCGATGTGATGGACACCTGGGCGACCTCGTCGCTCACCCCGCACATCGTCTGCGGCTGGGAGCGCGACGCCGACCTGTTCGGGCGTACCTTCCCGATGGACCTGAACACCCACGCGCACGAGATCATCCGCACCTGGCTGTTCTCCCGCGTCGTCCGGGCCCACTTCGAGAACGGCACGCTGCCGTGGGCGCGGTCGATGATCTCGGGCTTCGTCGTCGACCCGGATCGCAAGAAGATGTCCAAGTCCAAGGGCAACGCGGTCGTCCCGTCGGAGATCCTCGACAAGTACGGCTCGGACGCCGTTCGCTGGCGGGCCGCGATGGCCCGGCCGGGGATGGACTCGCCGTTCGACGAGTCGCAGATGAAGGTCGGCCGCCGGCTGGCCATCAAGGTCCTGAACGCGTCGAAGTTCGTCCTCAGCTTCGGAGCCACGTCGGCGGACGCGTCCGCCGTCACCGAGCCGGTCGACCTCGCGATGCTCGCTCAGCTCCGGACTGCCGTCGACGACGCCACCGCGGCCTTCGACCGGTACGACTACACCGGCGCGCTGGAGATCGCGGAGCGGTTCTTCTGGACCTTCTGCGACGACTACGTCGAGCTGGTCAAGGAGCGCGCGTACGGCGGTCACGGCGAGGCTGGTGCCTCGTCGGCAAAGGCCGCGCTGGCGGTCGCGCTGTCGGTCCAGCTGCGGCTGCTCGCGCCGTACCTGCCGTTCGCGACCGAAGAGGTCTGGTCGTGGTGGCAGGAAGGCTCGATCCACCTGACCAGCTGGCCGGTCGCGGAAGTCGACGTCGCTTCCACGGCGCACGACCCGGCCGTTCTGGATGCGGTAGCCGAGGTCCTCGCCGGGATCCGTGGCGCCAAGTCGACCGCGCAGGTCTCGATGAAGACCGAGGTCTCCAAGGTCGAGGTCAGCGGCCCCGCCGACCGTCTCGCCCTCGCCGAACAAGCCGAGGTCGACCTACGCGCCGCCGGCCGAATCATCGGCGAGATCGTCTGGAGCCCCGACGAGTCCGACGCAGTCTCGGTGATCGCGGCCCTCTGACCGCGGCCCTCTGACCGCAGCACTCTGACCGCAGCACTCGACTGCGGCTTGCTGACTGCTGCTCCTGGGTGCGCCCTCTGGGCGGCCTGTTCCATCGGCTGTAGACACTTGTAGCGCCCGCTTCTCCGGAGGCGGGCGCTACTGCTATGAACCGAACAGCTACGCTGCGGGACCAGTTTGTCCCGATGTGAAACCATCGGGCTGACACCGGCTAGACCGTGACTTGTCCCGAGGAGCATGCCTGATGAGCGACCCGAACACCCCGGCCGAATCGGACCGCCCCACCCCGGCGTCCGACACCCCGCCCGAGGTCGCTCCGGCCAAGAAAGCCGCGGCCAAAAAAGCCGCCACCCCCCGCAAACGCGCGCCCCGAAAACCCGCCGCCACCAAGTCGGCGGCCAGCTCCACAGAACCCCGCAAACGCACCACCAAGAAGGCCGCACCCCCCACCCCACCGCCTTCCGAAGAACTCCCCTTCGCCACCCCCACCCGCGACGCGAAGGCAACCCCACCTCCCCCCACCACCTCCAAGTCCCCCACCCCCAGCGGTGCGAGCGACCAGCCGCCGACCCGCCCCCAACAAACCCCCCTGCCACCCCAAACCCCCCTCCCCAAACAAACCCCTCTACCGCCCCAAACCCCACTCCCCACCCAAACCCCACTCCGCCCAAACACCCCCACCGCACCCACGTCGCCCTCCACGGACAGCGGCACCAGCAGCACCGCCGCGGTCCCGCCGCCAGCAACCCCCAGCGCCAACACACCAGGCTCAACAACCGCAGGTGCCCCGAGCAGCGCCGCCCGCCCAACCTCGGCCACTCCCAGCAGCACCACACCTGCCTCGACCTCGAGTTCACCCAGCACTGCCGCGAACTCATCCCCGGCAGCCTCCGGCGCAACTGCGCCGGGCACTCCGGGTAGTGGCACCGGCAGCACCACGCCGCGACCGGCGGCGAGCGGCAGCACCACTGCCTCGACCCCAGGTACGCCCAACACTTCTGCGAGCCCCTCCCCGGCAGCCCCGAGCGCAACCACGCCAAGCTCGACAGGTGCGACGGGCTCGACAAGCCGAGGCTCTGGCAGCACGACGCCGCCGCCGGCTTCCAGCGACAGCCGGGCGGGCTCGTCTCCCGCGACCCCGAGCGCCACCACGCCCGCACCGGCGACGGAGGCTTCCGGCGGTCCGAGTCTGGGCTCCAGCGCAGCCGCAGCCAGCACCGCGCGCTCCACCCCGCGAACCCCCAGCAGCACGCCAGGCACGACTCCGGACGGTCCGTCCACCACCTCTCCCCGCCCAACCTCGCCGCCACCGATTGAGACCACCCCCAGCTCGTCTGCTGGCCCTGCCAGCGGCACCACGCCAGGCACAACCCCGCGTACGCCCAGCACCTCCGCGCCAAGCACGAGCGCCGGCCCCGCGACCACCGCGGCAAGCTCAACCACGCGCACTCCCAGCGGCACCGCACCGGCGGGGAGCGCCGGGACCACACCCAGCTCAAGCGCAGACGCGACCAGCACGACAGTCGGCTCAACCACCGTCACACCCGGCGGCATCGCGCCAGGTACTAGCGCACGCACATCGAGCAGCACCACACCCGGCTCGGGCGCAGGCGCCAGCGGCAGCGGCAGCGGCAGCGGCAGCGGCAGCGCTTCAACTACCGCGGCGCCCGGCAGCACCGCGACAGGTACTGGTGCACGCACACCGAGCAGCACCACACCAACCTCGGGCGGCAGCACAGTAGGTTCAATTGCCGCGGCGGTCGGCGGCATCGCGCCGGGTGCGAGCGCACGGACGCCGAGCAGCAGCACGCCTGGCTCGGGGGCAGGTGCCGCCAGCAAGACGGCCAGCTCAACCAGCTCGGCGCCCGGCGGCATCGCGGCAGCTGGTGGTTCCACGCCGCGGTCGGGTGCGAGCGGCGCGGGTGCGGCTGCAGGAGCGGCTGGTGTGGCGGCGGCTGGTGGAGTACCTGGTGCAGGGGCTGCCGGTGGAGCAGTTGGTGCACGGGCGAGTGGCGGAGCAGCTGGTGTGGGTGCCGGTGGGGTGCCGGGTGGGAAGGCGCCTGCCGAGGGCAGTGGGGGGAAGGGGAAGAAGAAAGAGAAGAAGAAGGTGCAGTTGCGGAGAAATCCGTGGGTGACTGTGGGTGGCGTGGTTGTGGTGTTGTTGCTGTTGGCCGGGTTCGGGTACTTCGGTGGGCTTGGGCCGCTCAGCCGGTTGAATACCGCCCGCGGAATCAACCCGCCGGCGAAGTTGGCTGGGCTTGATCGGATCACCGATCAGGACGTTCGCGGTCAACTGCAGTTGGATCAGACTCGCGAGGCGTTGAGCCGGATCAACGATGGCAAGCAGGTGACGGTCGAGGCATACGGGAACCTCGACGGCAAGCGGATGTTCATCCTGATCGCGCTGCGCGGCAAGGTCAACATCGACAAGACGATCAAGGATTCGGGCGCGACACCCGACAAGGTGAAGGTCGCGGGCAAGTCCACCTGTGTGGAATCGATCGACAACCTGCCGACCCAGTGCTACCGAGGCTCTAACACCCTGACGATCATCGCCCAGGCCCGCGAACGACGGAGTAGCAGTCGACGATGTCGCCGCAGTCTCCGACGACGCCTTCGACGCAATGAAGTAGGCCCAGCAGCAGCTGACCTCAGCCCGGCCAGGTAGGCCGTGACCATCGAGGGGCCGCAGAACTACTCCCCCGATCGTCGTGTGTCCCCAGCCGTTCAACGTCACCATTCGCGCAACCGGGAACATGTCGGCGTACGGGCGGTCGCCTCACGCCGCTACAACCCCGCCGCCGAACCGGGCCGAGAAGGCGCATATGCCTACGCCTACCCAAGCGACCCCAACCTGCCGGAATGTTGCCCTCAGCAACTTTCGCTGAACCTTCCCGAGTTCGAGGCAACGGCCGGCGGATACAGGAGATCAAGCCCAGGGCTTAGAGGACGTCGGCGGCCAATTGCCGATAGGCTGGGTGGAGTTCTTGCCATCGCGCTCGCGCGTCGCAGCGATCCCGCCCCGCGAGGTAGGCGGCGAGATCTTCGATGTGGACTTGATCTCCGGCCCCGTAGGCGGCGATCTGCTGTAGGGGCAAGCCGCGGTCCTCGATGACCAGGATGGTCTGGTCACCGTCGCCGGTCAGCGTCGCTTCGATGACGCCGTCCGGTTCGTCGGGAGATTTGGTCAGAATCAGTAGCCGGTGCGGGGGCTCGCACACTTCCACCCGGCCGATGCCTTCCCACCCGCTGGCGAAGTAGTGGGCGCGGAACTCACCGCCCAGCCGCAGATCGCCGTCAACCTCGCCGAGCCAGCGAGCGAGCCGGTCGGGATCGGTGAGAGCTGACCACAGGTCGTCCAGGTCAGTGTCGAACCGGTCCTCAAGACGGACGATGCCCTTCCCGTCCGCTGCTCGCAGCGTGCCCAAGGTCCGCACGCCGCCAGGCGTGTTGGTGGTCATTTGGTGCTCCTTCGCTCACGCTTGCCGCGTGCGATCTCGGTGTGCAGGGCATCCAGACGCTGTTCCCACAGCATCAGGTGACGATTCAGCCACTCGTTGATCTCGCCGAGCGGTTGCGGGCGGAGGGTGTAGACCCGCCGTTGCGATTCTTGGCGCACGTCGACCAGACCTGCTTCCCGCAGCACGCGCAGGTGCCGCGAGACGCCCGGCCGGGCAATCGGCAGGAGAGCTGCCAGCTCACCTGCGGTCGCCGGACCGGCAACCAAGGTCTCCAGGATCGTCCGTCGGCTGTCGTCCGCGAGGGCTCTGAGAGCGGCTTCCATCTTGCATTTGTACCAAGCTGGTTACGTACCCGTCAAGCTACATACCTGGACGTCGCGTCCCGACGGTCCGCACAACGAGAAGGAGGCCGGGGTTCGCTTTTCAGCGGACTCCGGCCTCCTTGTGAGAGTGGGTCAGGCGGTCTTTTCGCGCCGTTCGCGTTTGCGTTCGATCTGGTCGCGGGGGATCAGCGTCGGGTTGACGTTCTCCAGGACGACCTCGCCGGTGACTACGACCTTGGCGACGTCTTCACGGCTGGGCACCTCGTACATCACGTTGAGGAGCACCTCCTCCATGATGGCGCGCAGGCCGCGGGCGCCGGTGCCCCGCAGCAGTGCCTGGTCGGCGATCGCCTCGACCGCGTCCTCGCTGAACTCCAGCTCGACGTTGTCGATCTCGAACAGCCGCCGGTACTGCTTGACCAGGGCGTTCTTCGGCTCCGACAGGATCTGGATCAGCGCGCCCCGGTCCAGCGGGGACACGGTGGTGATGACCGGGAGCCGGCCGATGAACTCGGGGATCAGGCCGAACTTGAGCAGATCCTCCGGCATCACGTCGGCGTACGTTCCGGCCTCGCGCGGCTTCTCGGTCTCGCGCGACATGCTGAAGCCGAGGGTCTTCTTGCCGACCCGCTGCTCGACCATGTGGTCCAGCCCGGCGAACGCGCCCCCGACGATGAACAGCACGTTGGTGGTGTCGATCTGGATGAACTCCTGGTGCGGGTGCTTGCGGCCGCCCTGCGGCGGGACGCTGGCCGTCGTACCTTCCAGGATCTTCAGCAGGGCCTGCTGGACACCTTCGCCGGAGACATCGCGGGTGATCGACGGGTTCTCGCTCTTGCGGGCGATCTTGTCGACCTCGTCGATGTAGATGATGCCGGTCTCGGCCTTCTTGACGTCGTAGTCAGCGGCCTGGATCAGCTTCAGCAGGATGTTCTCGACGTCTTCGCCGACATAGCCGGCCTCGGTCAGCGCGGTGGCGTCGGCGATCGCGAACGGAACGTTCAGCATCCGCGCCAGCGTCTGGGCCAGGTAGGTCTTGCCACACCCGGTCGGGCCGATCAGCAGGATGTTCGACTTCGCCAGCTCGACCGCCTCGTCCTTGGCGTGCCGGCCCGCGGTCGAGGACGCCTGCCCGTCGCGAACCCGCTTGTAGTGGTTGTAGACAGCCACCGCGAGGGCTTTCTTCGCCACGTCCTGTCCGACGACGTACGCATTGAGGAAGTCGTAGATCTCGCGGGGCTTGGGCAGCTCCGTGAGGCCGACCTCGGAGCCCTCGTTCAGCTCCTCCTCGATGATCTCGTTACAGAGATCGATGCACTCGTCGCAGATGTAGACGCCGGGACCGGCGATGAGCTTCTTGACCTGCTTCTGGCTCTTCCCGCAGAACGAGCACTTGAGCAAGTCGCCGCCGTCACCTATGCGTGCCACCGGGACAGATCCCTTCTCTCACTAGCTGAGGCCGGCCGAGCCGAGTTCGTCTCGAACCTAGATTCCGACCGTACCGCGCCTGGAGTCCGAACGCCGCCCTCTCCCACGCGTCGTGACTACGCCTGTGGCGAACGTCCAGGGCCTCCAGGCGGCGGTACTACCGGAATACCGGAATTTCAGGCGCCGATCGCGACCGGCGTCTTGCGCGACTCCAGGACGGAGTCGATCAGGCCGTACTCGACGGCCTGCTCAGCGGTGAGGAACTTGTCCCGCTCGATGTCACGGGAGACCTCTTCCAGCGACTTTCCGCTGGCGTCGGCGAGCATCTTCTCCAGCAGCGCCCGCAACCGCAGGATCTCGTTCGCCTGGATCTCGATGTCGCTCGACTGGCCGTAGGTGCCCTCGGTGGCCGGCTGGTGGATGATGATCCGGCTGTTCGGCAGCGCCATCCGCTTACCCGGCGTACCGGCCCGCGAGCAGCACCGCGGCGGCGGAGGCCGCCTGACCGAGGCAGACCGTCTGGACGTCGGCCTTGATGTAACGGATCGTGTCGTAGATCGCCGTCAGCGCCGTGAAGGAACCACCGGGCGAGTTGATGTAGATGCTGATGTCGCGGTCGGGGTCCATCGACTCCAGGCAGAGCAGCTGCGCCATCACGGCGTTCGCGATCTCGTCCGAGATCGGCGTACCGAGGAAGATGGTGCGCTCCTCGAACAGCTTCGTGTAGGGGTCGACGCGGCGCATGCCGTACGACGTGCGCTCCTCCCACTGCGGGATGAAGTAGTTCATGCTCGTGTCCTTACTACAGAGTGGGAGATCAGGAGTTCGGGCTGCCGGTGCTCAGCTGAGCAGCACTCGCCACGACGTGGTCGATGAAGCCGTAGTCCTTCGCCTGGTCAGCGGTGAACCAGCGGTCGCGGTCGGCGTCGGTCTCGACCTGCTCGAGTGCCTGACCGGTGTGCTCGGCGATCAGCTTGAACAGCTGCGCCTTGATGTGCAGCGACTGCTGGGCCTGGATCTTGATGTCGGAGGCCGTTCCACCCATCCCGCCGGACGGCTGGTGCATCATGATCCGCGCGTGCGGGAGGGCGAACCGCTTGTCCTTCGCGCCGGCGCAGAGCAGGAACTGCCCCATCGACGCGGCGAGGCCCATCCCGACCGTGGCGACATCGTTGGAGATCCACTGCATGGTGTCGTAGATCGCCATGCCGGAGTCCACCGAGCCACCCGGCGAGTTGATGTACAGCCAGATGTCCTTGTTGGGGTCCTCGGCGTTGAGGAGCAGCATCTGAGCGCAGATAGCGTTCGCGTTGTCGTCGCGAACCTCGGACCCCAAGAAGATGATCCGGTTGCTCAGCAGGCGCTGGTAGATGTGGTCGTCGAGTCCGCCGGATCCGTTGCCGCCCGCGGCGGTGGGGCTGGCTGCAAATGTCTCGTTCACGAAGCCGACATTACTGGTCGGCGTCGACAGACCGGAGGCCGGTCGGCAAGTGTTCGCTCACGGCGCACTGTGTCTGCTCTGAGCGAATCCCTGCCGGTACTGCGCGGGGGCGGCGCCACGGGCCGCCCGCTGCGACGTGCGGCAGGGCAGCGCACCGGAGTACGGGGTGGTTCTGGCATGCGAACGGCCCGGATCCGCTGGGGCTCCGGGCCGGTCGGTTGTTACTGGAGCGTCAGGCCTTCGCGGGCTCTTCCACCGGGGTCTCGTCGGCAGCGGACTCGTCGGCAGCGTCGTCGGCGTACGTACCGTCCGGCTGCAGGGTCTTCAGCTCGACCTCGTTGCCGGAGGCGTCGGTGACCTTGGCGTTCTCGACCAGGTGGGCGAGCGCCTTGCCGCGGACGACCTCGGACACCAGGCTCGGGACCAGGTTGTTCTCGACGGCGTGCTGGGCGAACTGGTCCGGGCTGACGCCGGAACGCTGCGCGTGCCGGACGATGTGCTCGGTCAGCTCCTGGTCGTTGACGCTCAGCTCCTGCTGCTCGGCGACCAGGTCGAGCACGAACTGGGCCTTGATCGCGTCCTCCGAACGCTTCTTCAGGTCCTCGTCGAACTCTTCCTCGGTCTGCTCCTCGCCCTCGAGGAACTGCGCGAAGGTCATCCCGGAGTAGCCGAGCTGCTGCTCGAGGTTCTCCCGGCGGGCCGCCAGCTCGTCGGTCAGCAGGCCCTCGGGGACCGGCACCTCGACCAGGGTGAGGATCTTCTCGAGCACCGCGTCGCGGGCGTCGCCGGCCTGCTCGAGGCGCTTGCCACGCTCCAGCCGGGTGCGGACGTCGGCGGTCAGCTCCTCGGCGGTGTCGAACTCCGACGCCGTCTGCGCGAAGTCGTCGTCGAACGCCGGCAGCTCCTGCTCCTTGACCGCGGTCACCTTGACCTCGACCTGGACGTCCTCGCCCTTGAGCTCGCCACCGACCAGCTGGGTGGTGAAGGTCGCGGACTCGTCGGCGGACAGGCCGATCACGGCCTCGTCGAGACCGTCGAGGAGCTGGCCGCTGCCGACCTGGTACGACAGGCCGGTGGCCTGCGCCTCCTCGATCTTCTCACCGTCCTTGGTGGCGGACAGGTCGATCGTGATGAAGTCGTTGTCGGCGACCGCGCGCTCGACCGGGTTCAGCGAACCGAACCGCTGCCGCAGCGCCTCGACCTGCTCGGTCACCTCGTCGTCACCGATCGCGATGTCCTCGACGCCGGCCTCGATGCCGTCCAGGTCCGGGAGGGTGATCTCCGGGCGGACCTCGACCTCGGCGGAGAACTGCAGGCTCTCCTTGTCGTTGAACTCGGTCACGTCGACCTCAGGCCGGCCGATCGCCTTGACCTGGTTGTCCTGGACAGCCTGCGAGTACAGCTTCGGCAGCGCGTCGTTGATCGCCTCTTCGAGCACCGGACCGCGGCCCACGCGCTGGTCGATGACCTGCGGCGGGATCTTGCCCTTGCGGAAGCCCGGGACGACGATCTGGCTACCGATGCTCTTGTACGCCGCGTCGAGGCTCGGCTTGAGCTCCTCGAACGGCACCTCGACGATGAGCTTGACCTTGGTCGGGCTCAAGGACTCGACGGTGCTCTTCACGGTGGCGGTTCTCCTTGGTTGGTGACGTTCACAGCCGTGGCCGGGCAGGCCACTCTGCACGGTGCTGCAGAGGTTTGTCGGGGCGACAGGACTCGAACCTGCGGTCTCCTGCTCCCAAAGCAGGCGCGCTAGCCACTACGCTACGCCCCGCAGTGACCGCACGAGTCTAGTGGACGCAACCCCTCAGCCCACAATCAGCCCCCATCGGGAACCGGTTTGAGACCTGCCCCGGCAATGTGGAATCATGTCCGTGCGCTCACCGAACGGGCGTACGCGGGTGTAGCTCAATGGTAGAGCCCCAGTCTTCCAAACTGACTACGCGAGTTCGATTCTCGTCACCCGCTCAACACCACGAAGGCCCCCAGCCACAGGGAATCTGCGGGTAGGGGCCTTCATTTCGTTCCGGTGTCGATCGGGCGTTGTGCCCTCCATGTGCCCTAACGAGTCGGTGCGGGGACTCCATCGGTCCCGTCGTCGTCCTCGCTGGCCGGGCTCCGCTCAGCACGCTCGTTCATCGGTCGCGTGCTGGTAGATCAGGGCAGCTCGCATCGTTGAGTGCCCCATCCGACCCATCAGCTTCTTGGTCGACGCCCCGCTCCGAGACGCGAGGTGGTTGCCGGTATGACGCAGGTCATGGAAGGTGAATCCCTTTGGCAGGCCCGCGTCCGCGACCACTTGGGGGAGTCGACCAACGAACGAATCTGCCGATGAGGGCTTCGTCGCTGTCGAGATCGCTATGGACCAACACGAGCACTGATTGCCCGTCCCACTCGATGGAATCGCACTCTCATGCCGCGATCCGCGCTTCAGACCATGGCACAAACTGACTACGCGAGTTCGATTCTCGTCACCCGCTCCAACTTGTACTACGAGAAGAAGAGCCGCCTCACGGCGGCTTTTTTTGTGCCGACCGCCTCAGCGGGGGAAGGTGAGGCGGTGTATTACGACTTCTACGTCTCTTACTGTTTCGGGGCGGTCGGGGGTGAAGCCCAGGCGTTCGGCGAGGCGGGTACTGGGGGTGTTGTGGGGGTTGATGACCGCGATGAGGTGGTCATCGGCGAGGTTGGTGGTGGCCCAGTCGATCCAGGCCCGGGCGCCTTCCTGGGCTATCCCGCGGCCTTGGGCTGCGCGGCTGAGGGCGTAGCCGAGTTCGGTTTCGTTCCACTCGGGCCAGAAGGACAAGCCGATCCGGCCGAGCAGTTCGCCGGTCTCTCGCCAGATGACCGCGCTCTGACTGTGACCGCGTTCGTCCCAGGCCCGCGCCCAGCGCTCGGTCTGCTCTCGGGTGGACTCGGGGGTCAATGACTCACCGCCGACATACCGCGCGACCTCAGGATCGGAGTACACGCTCCACAGGTCGACTGCGTGCTCCGGCCCCAACGGCACCAACCGAAGCCGCTCCGTCTCGAGAATCACTGGGCGGGTGGGGCGACTGTGGCGTCGGGGCGGTGGGAGGTTTGGAGGGAGGTGGCTATGAAGCCGGTCGATTTCAGGTCTTCGATCAGGGTGCGGAGGAACGTCACGGTTTCTGGGGAGCGGGATTTGGTGGTGCCGACGGCCTGCTGGATCTGCATGAAGCGGTCGGGGATCACGCGGAGGTCGGGGTTCGCGGCTACGTAGTCGGTGATGGGCTGGCGGATGCCTGCTGCCACCTCGAGGTTTTCGGTGCGGAAGGCGGTGGTGCCTTCGTCGCCCTGTACTACGGTCGCGTGTTGGAGGGTGCGAGAGAGGTAGAGGTCGTACGCCGATCCGCGCTTGACGCCGATTCGGATGCCGTCGGTGTCGACGTCGGCGACGCTGGTGAGGGCGGAGTCACGCGGTACGGCGTACACGGCTTCGATCACCACGTACGGCGCGGTGAAAGCCACTTCGGCCTCGCGGGCGGGGTCGATCGCGAGGAAGCAGATGTCCGCCTGGCCCGACGTCATCGCCTCGAAGGACTTACGCGCGGCGTCGAAGCAGATCAGCTCCAACCCGACGCCCAACCGCGCCACGATCTCGCGCGCGATGTCGACCGTCACGCCGGTCGGCGCCTCGGGGGTGCCTTGCGCCATGACCGGGTTCCCGAGGTTGATCGAGGCTCGCAGTACGCCGGCCGGGGCCAGATCCTTGACCACGTCATCACTCGCATTCGCCATACCGACGACCTTATAAGCACCCGTCGGTCATGACGTCAGCTTGGCAGGAAGGCCAACAAGACCGCGCAGCGGAGACCACGCAGCCACAGCCACGCCAGCAAGCATGCCCAGAGAGCTGAGGACAAGAGTCGGCCGTACGCCGAAGTGCGCAGCGGCTAGACCACCCATTACCGCTCCAACCGTTTGGCCGCCGATGACGAGGGTCCGCCAGGACGCGGTGACTTGCGCGAGGAGGTGGGCGGGCACGAGCGCTTGCCGGAGAGTGCGCTGCGGTACGCCGTACAAGGGCATCCCGGCGCCCGTAAGTAGCTGGGAGAGCAAGACCAAAGGCATCCAGCCGGCAGCAAGAGCGGCTCCGGCCAGCGAGGCCAGGAACTGGCCGCTGAGGTAGGCGCGACCTACGCCGAGCTTCCTGCTGTAGGACGGCGCCACCATCGTTGCAACGACTGACGAGACTCCACCGACTGTGATAGTGACGCCCACCAGCAGTGGCGGCCAGTGGAGGTCGCGGACGAGGTAGAGGACGACCAGCGGCGCCTGCGCAGCTCCCGCGATGGCAGCGATGGCGGCGGACAACGTGAGCGCCGACAGCACAGGATTACCGAACAGTTCGCGCAGTCCTTCCAACAGGTGGTACCGCCGACCAACTACAACCGGCCGAGCAGGCTCCTTGATGAGGAACGACGCCACAGCAGAGACCACGAACGACATGGCATCTACTGCGATCGCAAACGGCGCACTCGCCACCTGTGCCAGCACACCTGCGACAGATGGACCAGTAGTGGAGGCGACAGTCTGGGTCAGCATCGACGCGCTGTTCGCCTGCATCAGGTCGTCACGGGGAACCAGAGCCGGCAGCAGCGTCATCGAGGCTGTGTCGGAAAGCAACGTCAGTACGCCGGCAAGCACAGCCACGACGTACAGGTGCTCCATCCGCAGCAACCCGACAGCGGACAGCACCGGGATCGCCCCGAGCAGCAGAGCGCGGCCGAGGTCGGCAACGATCATCACTCGCCGACGAGAGAGCCGGTTCACCCAAACGCCCGCCGGCAGACCGAACACCAGGTGCGGCACGACAGTCAGTGCCGACAGCAACCCCATCTCGACCGGTGACGCACCCAGCGACACAACCGCGACGAGCGGCATCGCGACTGTTGTGATCGCACTACCCGATGCAGAGACCGCCTGGCCGACCCACAGCTTCAGGAAGTCGCGATTTCTCCACATCACTCGCATCCCCAGAACGTTCCAGCCGGCAAGGTTCATCAGCCAGCCTCGTTCACCGGCAGCGAAGCTTGTTCACCGTCGGCGCAAAACCTCAACCCCGCAAGGCGAAAGCCACCGGCTGGTCAGGACACCCGGAAGACCGGACCGCGAGGTGTGAACGGTAAAGAAGCCCCGGCCGGCATCAGCCAGGCGTGGTCCCGGCGTACCCGGACGACATCGCAATGGCCGTCCGTGATGATCAGGATCGGACCGTCCGCGGGGAAGTCGTCAGCACGCTCGAGCAGATCCACGCCCGGCTGCAGAACGGTCCCGCCGTGTCCACGCACCTGCACCGTCCCGGCCAGCGAGTCGACCGGCAGGTACCCCGCGTCGTACGCCACCGCATCGCAGTACACCACCCGTGCAGCCGGGACGTCCCGCGCCATCGAGTACGACGCGATCGCACCGAGCGCCTTGCCGAGCAGCACCGGATCCATCGAACCTGAGGTGTCCAGCACCACCCCGTACGTCGGAAGCTGCTCGCGCTCGACCGGGCGGATCCACCCGGGCCGCGGGATGTCGGGAGTGGACCCCTGACGACGGGAGGCGCGCGCGTACGTCCGCCGCGGAGTCACCGAAGGGACGAACTCCTCGAACCAGCGAGCCAGTTGCGCATCCCAGGCCAGCGGCGGATGGTCCAGCGCCCGGATCTCGGCTACAAGCCCAGCGGGCAGCAGCCCGCGCGAGGAGTCGTGGTACGCGAGCCCTGTGGTCAAAGCCCGCCGGTAGATGTCGTCAAGCCCAGCAGCACGCGCTGCTTCACCAGGGTGTGGCAGTGGCTCGCCCAGGACATCACCGAGCCCGACACCGCGCAGTGTCGCCAGCTTGCGGTAGCGGCGCAGGTCGGTGACGATCCGGTCGTACACCGCCTCGACAGACAGCCCTTTGAGCTCAGGATCGTGCAGAGCCCCGTCAGGCATCGCGCCGACGCCCATCTCCAGCAGCCAGCCGTTGATGACCAGGTCAGCAGCCACGTTCCACAGGTAGTGGTCCCGCCCGCCTACGCGCGCACCGTGGCGCAGGGCAGCGTGCAGCATCTCGTGTGCCATCACGAACCGCCACTCACTCGACGTCAGCGAGGCCAGCGGGTTCACGTAGATCTCCCCCGCCTCGGCGTTCACCGCCGCGACCCGGATGTCCCACTGCTGCGCCAGTGGCGTCGACGCGACCACCTTCATCGTCGCGGCCATTGCCCCCAGCAACGGGTATGACGAGACGAACCACCCCAGCGCCGTGTCCCACAAGGCAAGTGAACGCCCAGAGTCCGACAGCGACGAGCGCGCTCCACCAGCGACGTCGACAGCGGCTGTAGCGGCAGCAGACAGCCCGGCGGCGAACCGCTCTTCCCACTTAGGCGGATCGCCCCACCCGGCCCACTGCCGGATCAGCACATCAGCCTGACCCCCAGCCACCCCGCAGGCCGCGAACTCAGCCGGTACGCCGTCCCGCCGCCACCGGCGAGCCAGCACCTCCTCCGAGGTCCCGGGCAGCGCCAGTGGCACATCCACCACCGGTCGGCCGATCTTCAGCGACTGCAGGAACCGGTTCACCGCCACATCGCAGGCAGCGGCCGCCGCATGATCCGGTGCCGGCCAGGACCCGTGCCCCAGGCCCAGATGGATCAACAGATGAGCGAACACCCACGCCCACTCCTCCGGCGTACCGCGCCGGGTCTGATGCACCCGGATGTCGCCGACGGAGTCGATCGTCGCCCAGCCGTCCGAGGGAACCGACGAACTCCGGCTCGGCCCACCGCGCCCCATGGCAGCGAACAGCGGATGCATGGCAACGATCCGCCACCCGGTCTGGATCGCCTCCAGCGCCGGGTCCTTCTTCGACGCCGAACGCTTGGCCATGCGCCTAGGCCCGGGCGGCGACGAGCCGCGGCAGGTCGCGAGTCACCTCGACCAGGAACCACGACGGCAGTACTGCGTTGCCGTCGTCGTCGGTCGCGATCACGATCTGCGCGATCTCCAGCGAGATCTCCGCGAGCTGGACCAGCAGCGCCTTGCCCCGATGCGCCAGCAGCCGGGCCGCGGGACTCGCGGACGCCTTGTCCGCGGCCAACTCCTTCACCAGCCGCGCCCGGAAGGTCTCGGCCAGGAAATACAGCAGGTCCCGATCCTCGGCAGCGGCCGGCCAGCCCGCCTCGCCCTTGAGGATCGCGTCCAGCCCGAAGGCGTTCCGGACCGTCTTGACGAACGCCCGGAAGCTGGACGCGTGCCCGGCCGTCAAGGTGCCGAACGCAAGCACCCGGAGCGTCTCGTCCTCGATGCCGTCGCCGTACGAGTGCAGCGCGTCCGAGAGCATGTGCCAGCTCCGCGGCGACGAGAACGGCTCCTCGGTCTTCGGCGGCGCGATCCACAGGTGGTCCGGCCGGTTGCGCAGGTAGTCGAGCACCCAGGAGTGGATCCCAGCGCCGGCGGCCCAGCGCAGCCAGTCCGTCGCCGAGGCGCGCAGGTGGACGTGGACGAGACGGTTCACCAGTGCGCTCGCCATCGGCCGCGCCAGCGCGTTGTCGGTCGCGCGGTTCCCGGCCCCGATCACCACCGATCCGGCCGGCAGCTCGTACTCGCCGATCCGGCGGTCCAGGATCAGCGAATAGAACGCCTTCTGAACCTCTGCCGACGACGCGTTCAGCTCATCGAGGAACAGGCAGTACGGCTCGTCCCGGGCGATGCTCACCGGCGGCGCGAACCGGCTCCGGCCGTCGACGATCTGCGGTACGCCGATCAGGTCTTCGGGCGCGAGCTGGGTACCGAGCAGCGTCACGCACTCCAGCCCCAGCGAGTCGGCGAACGAACGCACCAGACTGCTCTTGCCGATCCCGGGCGCTCCCCACAGGAAGACCGGGCGGACGACGGCAACATGCAGCAACACCTCGGGCAACTGCTCGGGCGTCACCGTGATCGCAGCCTGCATCAGTTCCTTTCCAGCCGAAGGACGAGACATCCCAGCGTCCCGCACCCCGATCCCCGCTGTCACCCGAATAACCCGTGTCACGCATGGGTCACACCCCGGCAGCACTCATTGCGGATTGTGATGAGTGTGACCCCTGCCGCCGCGAGAGGAGACGATCCACCCATTGCAACTAGCGGCAAATGCTTCACCGGGGAATGGAATTCGGGGGACATCGGTTACCGATTGGGGGATACTTGAAATTGCGCCGTTTTCCGGTTGCAAGCCCCTTCCGTGCCGAGCATGTTGGGAAGTGCGCCCCTCCAGATGCCCTCTGAGCCACCTGTCAAAGCGCCGTCGATTGCTGCCCCTTCCAGCCGTAACCACCGGCGGAGTCAGAACCTCTGGCGACTCCGTCCCTACCTGCGCCCGCACCGCTGGCGCCTGCTGATCATGTTCACGACCGCCGTCCTCGGCGTGGGCGTCAGCCTGACCGTCCCGCTCGTCACGCGAGCCATCATCGACGGACCGGTCACCCGTCGTGAGATCGATCTGCTCCTCCCGCTGGCCCTGCTCGCTCTCGGCCTCAGCATCAGCGAAGTACTGCTGGTCTGGATGCGCCGCTGGGCGCAGTCCCGCGCGGTCAGCGACCTCGAGGCGACCCTCCGGCACGACCTGTACGTCCGGCTGCAGGCGCTCCCGATGGAGTTCCACAGCCGTTGGCAGAGCGGCCAGCTGCTCTCCCGGGTCACCTCCGACCTGTCGATCATTCGCCGGTTCATGGGCTTCGGCCTGCTGTTCCTGGTGATCAACATCCTGCAGCTGGTGGTCGTCACCATCCTGCTGCTGCGGCTCTACTGGCCGCTCGGCGTCGTCGTCCTGGTGGCCGCGGCACCGATCATCGTCGTGTCGCTGAAGTTCGAGAAGAAGTACCTGGCGATCTCCCGCCGGGTGCAGGACCAGCAGGGCGACCTGGCCACCCGGATCGAGGAGTCGGCGGTCGGCTTCCGGGTGATCAAGGCGTTCGGCCGCCGCGAGCACGTCAAGCAGCAGTTCGACGACGGCGCGGTGAAGCTCTACGAGACGTCGGTGGACAAGGTCCGGCTGGCGTCACGCTTCTGGACCTTCCTGGAAGTGATCCCGAACCTGACGCTGGTGATCGTGCTGCTGCTCGGCGCGCTCGCCGTCGGCCGGCACTCGATCACGCTGGGCACGCTGGTCGCCTTCATCACGCTGATGCTGTCGCTGATCTGGCCGGTCGAGTCGCTCGGCACGATCCTGGCGATGGCCCAGGAAGCGATGACGTCCGCGGACCGGATCAGCGAGATCCTGGACACCGAGTCCACCATCATCGACGGCCCGGACGAGCTGGTGCGCCCACGGGGGCACCTGCGGTTCGAGAACGTCAGCTTCCGGTTCAGCCCGGACTCGGCGGACGTACTGCACAACATCAACCTGGACCTGCCACCCGGTACGACGCTGGCCCTGGTCGGCGCCACCGGATCCGGCAAGACCACCCTGACCGCGCTGATCCCCCGCCTGTACGACGTGACCGGCGGACGGATCACGATCGACGGGCACGACGTACGGGACCTCACTCTCCGGTCTCTGCGCAGCGCGGTGGCGTCGGCCTTCGACGACCCGACGCTGTTCTCGATGAGCGCCCGGGAGAACATCTCGCTCGGCCGCCCGGACGCCAGCGAGGCGGATGTGCAGCAGGCGTTGGAGATCGCCCAGGCGACCTTCGCGAACGACCTGCCCTGGGGTCTGGACACCCGCGTCGGTGAGCAGGGCATGTCGCTGTCCGGCGGTCAGCGGCAGCGGCTGGCGCTGGCTCGTGCAGTGCTCGCGCGACCCGCAGTACTGGTGCTGGACGACACGCTGTCCGCGCTCGATGTCCACACCGAGGCTCTGGTCGAAGAGGCGCTGCGCAACGTGCTCGCCGAGACCACCGGCATCGTGGTGGCACACCGCGCGTCGACAGTGATGCTGGCGGATCAGGTCGCCCTGCTGCAGGACGGCACGATCACCCACGTCGGTACCCACAGCGAACTGCTCGCCACCGTGCCGGCGTACCGGACACTGCTGGCGGCCGAAGAGGAGGAGGTGCACGCATGACGACGACCCAGCAACCACCTCAGCCCACGGCCGAACGGCAGAACGACTCCTGGCGCGGGTACGCCGAAGAAGGCAACGACGAGTTGTCGAGGGCAACGACCGTGCGGCTGAAGGAACAGTCGCGCAAGTTGCTCGGCGAACTGCTGCGGCCGTACAAGAAGCTGATCTGGCTTCTGGTCGTGATCGTCGTGGTGGAGAACGCGGCCCGGCTGTCGGTGCCGTACCTGGTCCACCTCGGCATCGACAAGGGCATCCCGCCGATCCTGGCGGGAGAGGGCAACAAGACGCTCGTCACGATCGTCTTCGTGGTGCTGGCGTCCGCGCTGATCCAGGCGGGCGCCCGGCAGGTCTTCCTGATGCGGTCGGGCCGGCTCGGCCAGACGATCCTGCTCGGCCTGCGGCGGCGGGTGTTCGACCACTTCCAGCGGCTCAGCCCGTCGTTCCACGACAAGTACACGTCGGGGCGGGTGATCTCCCGGATGACCTCGGACGTGGATGTCATCGACGAGATGCTGGAGACCGGCTTCGACGGCCTGGTGACGGCACTGCTGACACTGGTCGGTACTGCGATTCTGCTGCTGACACTGGACGTGCGACTCGGGCTACTCGCGCTGCTGTCGTTCCCGGTGCTCTTCCTGCTGACCGCGTGGTTCCGCCGCCGGTCGTCGGTGGTCTACCGGCATACGCGCGAGGCCGTAGTACTGGTGATCGTGCACTTCGTCGAGTCGATGCAGGGCATCCGCGCAGTACAGGCGTTCCGGCGGGAGCCGCGCAACGAGGACATCTTCCACGGGGTCAACGACAAGTACCGCGAGGCGAACCTCGAGTCGTTCCGGATCAACGCGATCTTCATGCCGTCCATCAAGGGCGTCGGCAACATCACGATCGTCGCGATCCTGGCGTACGGCGGGTGGCAGGCCTACCACGGCCACGTCACCGTCGGCGTGCTGACGGCGTTCCTGCTCTACCTGCGGCAGTTCTTCGAGCCGCTGCAGGACATCTCGCAGTTCTACAACACGTTCCTGTCCGCGAGTGCCGCGCTGGAGAAGCTGTCCGGCGTACTCAACGAGAAGCCCGACGTCGCCGAGCCGGTCGAGCCGGCCCGGCCGAAGGGCGCGCGGGGTCACCTCGAACTGCGCAACGTGCAGTTCTCGTACGTCGACGGTGTGCCGATCCTGCCCGGACTCGACCTCGACGTACCGGCCGGGCAGACCCTTGCTCTGGTCGGTACGACGGGCGCGGGCAAGACCACGATCGCCAAGCTGGTGTCCAGGTTCTACGACCCGACCGGCGGGCACGTGCTGCTGGACGGGATCGACCTGCGGCAGCTGACCGAGGACGATCTGCGCACCCGGGTGGTGATGGTGACGCAGGAGAACTTCCTGTTCACCGGCTCGGTCGCGGACAACATCCGGTTCGGCAAGCCGACGGCGACGATGGACGAGATCGTCGACGCGGCCAAGGTGATCGGCGCGCACGAGTTCATCAGCAAGCTGCCGAACGGCTACGAGACCGCGGTCGAGAAGCGCGGCAACCGGCTGTCCGCGGGTCAGCGTCAGCTGGTCGCGTTCGCCCGGGCGTTCCTGGCGGACCCGGCCCGTGCTGATCCTGGACGAGGCGACCTCCAGCCTGGACATCCCGAGCGAGCGGCTGATCCAGCGCGCGCTCCGGACGATCCTGGCCGACCGCACCGCCATCGTCATCGCCCACCGGCTCTCCACCGTGGAAACGGCCGACCGGGTGATCGTCCTGGAACACGGCCACATCCTCGAGGACGGCTCCCCCACCGACCTCGTCACCACCGGCGGCAACTACGCCGGCCTCCACCAAGCCTGGGAAGACTCCCTGGCCTGACCCTGGCAACAGACGAGGCTCCTCTTCCCCAACCGGGGAGAGGGGCCTCGCTCATTCTGTGGCGTGGAAGGCTTCGACGACGCGCTGGACTCGTCGCCCACTGGCGAAGTCGGCGAGGTGGGGGGACGGGGCTCCGTGGATCAGGTGGGCGAAGAGGGACAGGCGGTTGTCCTCCGAGCCCTCCGTTCCGGACAGCTCGACGGGAACCCATTCGTTGCTGTCGGCCACGAAGAGGTCGCGCCAGTCGCGGAGTAGATAGGACTGGTTCGTGCCGCGCAGGATCCATTCGTAGGTCGTCGGTCCCGGCGACCCCGCCGAGCCGATCAGCTGGACCGGGACATCGCCCGCTCGCAGCAGCCCGTACGCCGTACTCTCGCCCGCGCCGCCGAAGCCCAGTTGCACGTGGACCGGTTCGAGCGGCCCGAGCAGCCGGTCGGTCAAGTAGGCGAAGTGTGAGAGCACCTCGCGGACGAAGCCGCCCTGCGCCCGGCCTGCCACCCACGTCGCGTCCGCCTGGAACGGTCGCGGCCAGACCGGGAAGTGCAACCGGATCTCGACGCCGAGGACGTCCCCGACCCGGCCGTCCGCCAGCGCCTGCTCGACGTACCGGGTGGCGAGCCGGTCGGACAGCGCGAAGTTGACCGCGGTCGGCCGCCCGGCGGACGCCACCGTCATCGCCTCCGCATCCGCCGCCGAGATCGCGAGCGGCTTCTCGCAGAACACCGCCTTCCCTCCTTCGAGAGCCGCTACTACGAGGCCCGCGTGCGTCGCGGGGGGCGTCGCGACGTACACCGCGTCGACATCCGCGTGGATCACGTCAGCAGGCGTCGTACTGAACCTCACCCCCGGGTGTTCGGCCCGCAACCGCGAGACCACCGAAGGGTCCAGATCCGCGGCGTGAGTAACGGCGTATTCAGGATGCCCGAGGCCGACTTCGAGGACGCGGCGGCCCATCGCCCCCAGGCCGACGATGCCGAGGCGGATCGGATCAGTGCTCATGTCCTCATCCTGCCGCTGATGCGATCATTCAGTCCATTTACATTTAGTGCATGGATAAGTTAAGCCACGACTTCATGGATGACCTGCGGCGGCTCCGTGTGCTGCGTGAATTCCGCGAGCGTGGCACGGTCACGGCGACAGCCGAGGCACTGCACCTGACCCCGTCCGCGGTGTCGCAGCAACTGGCCGGCCTCTCCCACGACCTCGGCTTCCCCGTGACGCACCGGACCGGCCGGCGGATCGCCCTGACACCTCGTGGCGAGGCCCTGCTCAACCATGCCGATGTGGTCTTCGCCCAGCTCGAACACGCCCGGCACGACCTGCAGACGTGGGACCGAACGCTCCGGGGCACGGTGACCATCGGCGCCTTCTCCACCGCGTTGACCGGGCTGCTGCCGACGGTCCTCGACACTTTGACCATCGAAGCACCGGAGCTCGTTGTCTCACTCCGGCAGGCGGAGCCGCCCACACTGTTCGACCAACTGGACGCGGGCCGGGTCGACCTCGCGATCGCGGTCAGCTTCGAGGGTTCGCCCACGATCGGCGATCCCCGCTATCACCGCGTCGAGCTCGGACCCGACATCCTGGACGTCGCCGTACCGGCCTCCCATCCCCATGCGAACAACCCGGCGATCGAGCTGCGCGACCTGGCCACCGACGCCTGGATCACGGGCAGCCCCGGCGGCTGCTGCGCCACCATCACCGCGACCGCCTGCGCGGCTGCGGGCTTCACCCCCGACGTACGGCATCAGGTCGACGACTGGCTCGCGGTGGCTCAACTCGTTGCGCACGGCCACGGAGTCACCCTGCTCCCCCGGCTGGCCCAGCGCGACCTCCCGGCGGACCTCGTACTGCGTCCGGTCGCCCGGCAGGAACCTCGTCGTCATTTGTTCGCCGCGATCCCGGCGGGCGCACAGGGCTCGCCTCTGCTGCGGACGGTTCTCGACCACCTGGCCGCAGCAGCCGGCTGAGTTCTGTCGGCGCCGGTCGGTACTTTGGCAGACATGCTCACCACGCTGGCCATCGAGAACTACCGCTCATTGCGGCGGCTGGTGGTGCCGTTGGGGCGGTTGAACGTGGTGACTGGGGCGAACGGGACTGGGAAGTCGAGTCTGTACAGGGCGCTCAGGTTGCTGGCTGATGCCTCGCGCAACGGAGCGATCGCGGCGTTGGCCAGGGAAGGTGGGTTGCCGTCGACCTTGTGGGCGGGGCCGGAGACTATTTCGAAGGCCGTTCGGCGGAGTGAGCAGCCTCTGCAAGGGACGGTGCGGTCGGGGCCGGTCAGTCTGCGGATGGGATACGCGTCCGAGGACTACGGGTACGCGATGGATTTCGGGCTGCCGCAACCGTCGCTCGGTGAGTTCAACCGGCCCTCGGCGTTCGGGCTCGATCCTGAGATCAAGCGGGAGGCACTCTGGGCGGGCCCGTTCCTGCGACCGGCGTCGCTGCTGGTCGAGCGTGGTGGCGGTGGCGTGCGGATCCGCGACGGCGACGGCAAGTGGCGTGACGGGGGGCATGTGCTGCAGTCGTTCGACAGCATGTTGAGCGAGTTCGCCGATCCGGAGCGGGCGCCGGAGTTGCTGACGCTGCGGGAGCGGATGCGGTCGTGGCGGTTCTACGACCATCTCCGGACCGACGCCGACGCGCCCGCGCGCCAGGTACAGATAGGGACCCGTACGACGATCCTCGGTCCCGAGGGCGCCGACGTCGCCGCCGCGCTCCAGACGATCCGCGAGATCGGCCCGCGGGGTGGATTGGACTACGCGATCGAGCAGGCGTTCCCCGGCAGCAAGGTCGAGATCCGCAACAACGCCGGCCGGTTCGAGATCGCCTTCCACCAGCACGGTCTGCTCCGCCCGTTGTCCGGTGCCGAGCTCCCCGACGGCACCCTCAGGTACCTGCTCTGGGTCGCCGCGCTGCTCACTCCGAGACCGCCGGCCCTGCTGGTCCTCAACGAACCCGAGACCAGCCTGCACCCGGATCTCCTGCCCGCGTTGGCCAATCTCGTCGTCACCGCGGCCAAGGACGCCCAGGCGATCGTCGTCACCCACTCAAGACCGTTCCTCGCGGCGCTCCAGGCCGGCGCCGACGAGACCGGTCTCGATCTGAGGACCACCGAGCTGGTGAAGTCCTTCGGCGAGACCACGATCGAAGGCCAGGGCCCCTTGGACGAACCACCCTGGAAATGGCCGAGTCGCTAGTGCACGTTCTCCGCGGGGACCTGCTCTTCGGGGTCTTTGACGCTTTCGAAGCGGACCAGGATGAGCGCGCCGATGGCAGTCACGACGAAGCCGCCGACAGCGCCGAGCGTCCAGCCCGAGCGGACCTTGTCGTCGAGCAGGAAGACACCGACAGCCGCCGGGGTGATCGTCTGCAACGCGATCATCGGAGTGGTCGCCAGGGTGACCGAGCCGCGCTGAAGAGCGAGCGAGTACAGGACGAAGGCGAGCGCACCACTGACCGGGAGCGTGTACGTCGTCGGGCCGCTGAGCAGGTCGCTCATCGAGCCGTCCTGCAACAGTCGCGCCGAGATCGCGACACCGGCGTACCCGAGACCAGCCAGCAGGCCGAGCCCCGCGGTCGCGATGCCGTGCTTGGAACGACTCAGCAATCCACCCAGTACTGCGATGCAGACCAGCCCGATGATCAACCCGACCGTCAGACCGTGGTGCTGGGCGCTGTCCCCCGCGTCACCGGCCGACACCGCGAGCAGGCCGAGTCCGACGCAGACACCGATCACCGCCGACCACTCGATCGCGCTCAACTGATCACTCATCAACCGGGTGGCCAACAGCGCGGTGACGACCAGGCTCGCCGCGATCCCCGCCTGGGCCAGGTAGAGCGGAAGCAGTCGCAGCGCGACGAAGTGCAGGCCGAAGCCGGCCAGGTTGAGCGCCAGCGCCCCGAGGAACGTGGGCTGCCTGAGCAGCGAACCGACGAAACCCGCCAGCCGTCGCGGGTCTAGCTCCGAATCGGTCGGCACCTTGCGGGAGCCGACCGCTTGCAGAATGGCCGCGATGCCGAAGAGCACCGCGGCTCCGAGCGCCGCGCCTAGTCCGGGTACCACTCAGACGGCCTTCGTCCGGCGCGGCACCCAGAAGGTCCGATACAGACTGAGCCCCGCGTAGTACACGAGATAGGCGAGCGAGATGCCGATCACGATCGAGTTCGGGTTCGGCATCTGGGTCAGCAGTACGGCGTACGCGGCGAGCCAGACCAGCGTGGTCAGCAGATTCATCGACCGGAACGCCTTGGTCCGCGACGGGTAGACGTACTTCACCGGGACGAAGACCAGGATCGAGCAGATCAGCAGGATCAGCGCGGTCGCCGTGTGGCCGAGGCCGAGGATCACCACGTAGAAGGCGACCACGTTCCAGTAGCTGGGGAAGCCGAGGAAGAAGTGGTCGTCGGTCTTCGCGTCGACCCGGCAGAACTGGTAACTCGAGGCAAGCAACGGCAGCGCGGCGAGCACCGCGCCGTACCAGCCGTGCGGCAGGTAGTTGCCGGTCCACAGCAAAACGATCGGCGCGAACGCGTACGTCAGGTAGTCGACGATGTTGTCGAGCATCGCGCCGTCGAACCAGGGGATGGTCTCCTTCACCCTGAGCCGGCGCGCGATCATGCCGTCGGTGCCGTCGATCCAGAGCGCGGCCAGGCCGAGCCAGAGCGCGCGGACGGCGTCGCCGTCGATCGCCGCGATCACGATGAGCAGCGCGAGCACCGTTCCGCTCGCTGTGTAGGCATGCAGTGCAAGTCCGGCCAGACGCAAGCGCGTCGACCCGACGAACGGTTCCCGCACCGCGTCGTGTGTGGTCAGGAGGGCTCCCAGAACTCGGTCGACGCAACGCGTCGTGCCAGGTCGACAAAAACCGGCCGCCGCCAGCGTCTCACAAGCGGGGTGCTCCTCCCGCCACCGCCTGCCAGTGTCTTACTGGACGGGCTCTAGGACGAACTGCGGGATCACGCGGGTGGTCTTCTTCTGGTACTCCGCGTAGGTCGGGAAGGCGGCGACGGATCGCTTCCACCAAAGGTCGTATTCCTCCCCCTCGATCTCGCGGGCGACGAACTGCTTGGTGGTGGTGCCGTCCAGCACCTCGACCTTCGGGTCGGCCTTGAGGTTGTTGTACCAGACGGGGTTCTTCGGGGCGCCGCCGAGCGACGCGACCGCGGCGTACACGCCGTCGTGCTCGACGCGCATCACCGGCACCTTGCGGATCTTGCCGGACTTGACGCCGCGCATGGTCATCAGGATGACGCTCATGCCGTCGAAGCCGGCCGACTCGGTGCTGCCGGTCTCCTCGATCTTCTCGACCGCACTGCGAACCCAGGTGGTCGGGCTGGGGGCGTACTCGTTTTCGGTTGACATGTCACCGATAGTACCGGTGACATGTCAACGGCACTGGAGCGTCTCCCTCACCGGTCAGTCGCCGGCGGGCTCCAGGACGAAGACCGGGATCAGCCGGTCGGTCTTGGTCTGGTAGTTGGCGTAGTCGGGCCACGCGTCGACGGATCGCTCCCACCAGACGTCGCGCTCCGCGCCCTCGAGCTCCCGGGCGACGAACTCGCGGGTGACCTCACCGTCCAGCAACTGAACCTTGGGGTCGGCCTTCAGGTTGAAGTACCAGACCGGGTGCTTCGGCGCGCCGCCGAGCGACGCCACCACGGCGTACACGCCGTCGTGCTCGACGCGCATCAACGGCACCTTGCGGATCTTGCCGGTCTTGGCGCCTCGCGTGGTCAGCAGCACGACACCCTTGCCGTGCGAGATCACCGCGGTCGTTCCCGCTTGCTCGATCTGCGCCACCATGTCCCGGACGAAAGGCGTCGGACTAGGGGCATATTCCGTTTCTGATGACATATCACCACCATAGGTTGACATGTCATCACAGGGAAGCCCCCGCGTGTCGCGCGGCCTCTGCACCAGAACCTGACCCGGGTGATCGCGGCCGCGGGGTCGGGCTAGAGCTGGTCGGGGCCGCATTCAGCCAGTTGGGCCGCGGTGGCGATCTTGCCCTCGATCCAGCGGCGGCGGAGGAAGTGGGCCTTGAGCAAGCGGTGGATGCCGTCGAGGACGACCAGGCGGCCGCGGTAGGCGACCAGGTTGATCGGGAAGTCGAGGTCGGCGTTCATCACCCGCTCGTAGTGGGCGCGGAAGTTCATCGGGGTGGCGGCGACCTGGTTCGGCGTCACCTTGAAACGCTCGCCGTTGAGCTGCCAGAGCGGCAGGTCGAGCATCCAGACCAGGTCGGCAACCTCGACCGGCTCCACTCGTACATCCAGGGCCAAGAGCTTGCCCAGCTGCCAGTGGGTCGGCGGGAACACCTCGCGCATCGACTCCGGCGTCATCGCCAGCAACTCGTCGAACGACACGTCCGGCGCACTCAGATCCGACTCGTCCACCCCATCAATCGCCACGACCGAGCACGCTACAGGCAAGGCGGGGCTGTGGACTGCGGTCAGGCTGGGCGGAAGGTTTTCAGGAGGGTGTTGCCTCGGCGGCGGAGGGTGGTCGGGCGGGAGGTGGTGCGGGTGGTGGTGGGGCAGGTGGGGACGACCAGGTCGGCGGGGTTCATCTGGCGGTGGATGACGACGATGGCCGAGTCGTCGCCGCGGCCGCCGATCTCTACGACCAGCTCCTTCGCGGCGCCTTTGAAGCCTTGCGCGATCAGGCGTTCGGCATGCCCTGCCAGGCGATCCGTGCCCTGACCGATCTCGCGATGCGGGGTCTCCACCATTCCGTCGCTGTACAGAAAGAGTGCATCCCCTTGCTTGAGCTGCCCCTTGTTCACCTTGAACTCAGGGATCTCGACCAGCCCCAGCAGCGGCCCCTCGGAATCCCTGCTCTGCCACCGCCCGGACCACGAGTCGAACAAGATCGCCGGCGGATGCCCGGCGGTCCGTACCTCGAAGTCGCCGGTCCTGAGATTCACCGCGACCTGCACCACTGTCGCGAAGTCGTCGTCCCAGTCCTGCCGACGCAGGTACTGGTTCGCCGACGGCAGGAACTCCTCGACCGGCACCACCCCGAGCAGCCCGCCAAATGCCCCGGACAACAGCAGCGCCCGCGTCCCGGCGTCGATTCCCTTGCCTGACACGTCGACCAGCGCCACCTCGAGCAACTCGCCGTCGCGGATCGTCGAGACCACGAAGTCGCCGGAGAACGACGCTCCCCCGGCCGACCTGATCGCCACCTCGGCGCGCCATCCCGGCGGCAACCGAGGCAGCTCGCCCTGCGCCGTCAGCGTGTCCCGCAACTCCATCAGCATCGACTCACCACGAGTCCCCTGGACGCCGAGCCGGCTGCGCACCCTGGCGCCGGTCAGCACGATCCAGGCCGCCAGGCCGAGCGTCAGGACGAACCCGATCTTCGGCATGCCCTGCGCGCGGTCGGACACGACGTACGAACCGATCGCCAGCGTCACCAGGGTCAGCGCCACCAGCGGCCGGAATCTGAGCAGCAACCCGCCGAGCAACAGCGGAATGATCAGGACGGAAGTGGGTATGAAGGTGGACATCGCCAGCGCGGCAGAGCCGAGGGTGACCGTCAGTGCCAGCAGACCCACGAAGGTCAGCAGGTGCGATTTCCGTGCGCGCCTGACCATCGAGCGCGCCAGCCGGCGGGCCCGTCGCAAGCCAGCGAAATCCCCGCCGCTACTCATGGTGAGATGAATGTAACGGCACCGCACGGTCCGCGCATCAAGTTGTCACAGTTTCTTTCGGGTCAGCCCGGTGCGCTGACACTTCGGGCACCAGAACAGGTTGCGGCCCTCCAGGATCTCGGTCCGGATCACCGAGTCGCAGACGTGACACCGTTGCCCCTGGCGCCGGTAGACGTAGACCTCACCACCGTGGTCGTCCCGGCGCGGGTCGCGGCCCATCGCCTCGGGCGTATGGTCGGCGGCGACGGTGTCGATCCGGCCGGTCTCGACGCCGTACTTCATCAGCTCCAGCAGGTCGTCCCACATGCCCTGCCACTCACGTTTCTTGACGACGTTGCCAGTCGTCATCGGGTTCAGCTTGGCCCGGAACAGCACCTCGGCGCGGTACACGTTGCCGACCCCGCTGAGCACCTCCTGGTCCATCAGCAACCGGCCGATCGGCAGCTTGCTGCGATGGATCCGCTTCCAGGCCAACTCCGGGTCGGCATCGTCGCGCAACGGGTCCGGGCCGAGCCGGGAGATCAGTTTGTCGCGTTCACCATCGGTCAAGACTTCGCAGACGGTCGCGCCGCGCAGATCGGCGTACGACGTCGCGTTCTGCAGCCGGAGCCGCACCTGGCCGACCGGGTCCGGTACCGGCGCCGGACCGAAGCCGACCTTGCCGATCAGGCCGAGGTGGATGTGCAGCCAGCCGGCCCCTTCGAACTCGGCCAGGAAGTGCTTGCCGTGTGCCTCGGTCTGCCGCAGGACATGCCCGTTCAGCAGCGCGGCGCCGTCGACGAACCGGCCCTGCGGGCTCGAGGCCTGGACGATCCGGCCGCCGAAGGCGTCCCAGACGTCATTCGCCAGCCGGTGCAGGGTGTGACCTTCGGGCATGATTCCTCTTATGGGTGTGACAGCAGGCAAAGGCCGGGGCGGTGCGCCCACTCCGGCGGTGGTCGGTACCGGCCGCTCGATGCGCGCCCGGGATGTCTCCCGGCCGCGCCCTTCAGAGCCGTCGGCGGAGCGACCGGCTCAGCCACCTCAGGACGACGGCAAGGGCGGCAGTTCGCCGGTCTCCTCGTAGCCGTCGAGCATCTCGATCCGGCGGGTGTGCCGCTCTTCGCCGGAGTAGCCGGTGGTCAGGAACAGGTCGACGAACGAGGTCGCGTCCGCCTCGCTGTGCATCCGGGCGCCGACGCTGATCACGTTGGCGTTGTTGTGCTCGCGGCCGAGTTTCGCGGTCTCGGTGCTCCAGGCCAGCGCGGCCCGGACCCCCTTCACCTTGTTCGCGGCGATCTGCTCGCCGTTGCCGGAGCCGCCGATCACGATGCCGAGACTGCCCGCGTCCGCGACGACGGCCTCCGCCGTACGCAGGCAGTACGGCGGGTAGTCGTCGACCGCGTCGAACACGGCCGGGCCGTGGTCGACGACGTCGTGGCCGGCACCGGTCAGGTGCTCGACAAGGTGGTTCTTCAGTTCGAAGCCGGCATGATCAGAGCCGATGTGCACTCGCATGGCGTGAAGTCTGACATAGCGGTCTGGGGTGGGACTCAGCCGAGTGATTGCGGTGTTCAGGTGCGTGCCTGGGCGCCGCAAGCGCCGGCTGAGTCCCACCCCAGACCGCTATCACTGACAGTCCGGGACTCCGGGGAGCTTCGGGGCGCCCGAACCGACGTACACGTTGGTGACATAGCCGTCGTACTTCGGTAGGTAGGCCCACCACTCGCTGGATCGCGGCGGAGCGTCGATGAGCTGCCCCTTCTTCTGACAGGTCACCAACACTTCCACACCTGACGGCAGGCTACCCAGGATGTCGCCGGACGTGGTCGGCTCGGCCCGAACCCGTACGCCGGAACCGCTGGTCATCAGCCAGCTACCAGCGGCAGGTACGCCGCCTGGCACGTTCAACGTGCGGGTCAACCGCGTGATGTCGCTGTAGGCCTTGCCGTACGCCGTTCCGTCGGGGTGCAGCGTGTAGACCGCGATGATCGTCCGGTCCCCCGTCCCAACCGTGCCGGTGGTGTGCAGCGCCTCGCTGATGAGGTCCACCACGTTCACCTTGGGCTTGGCGCGATCGGATCCGAAGCCGCTCGATCCCACGAACCCCGACCAGCCCTGCTTGATGGCGAAATGCGGGTCGAACACCGACGCGATCCCGAAGTACTGGTCGAAGCCGTCGGTGCCGTAGCGAGTGGCGTGGTGCAGGTTGCCCAGTACGTAGTCGCGGACCGGCGCGGGCGCCTGGTCCAGCAGGTAGCGGTAGATCCGCACGGTGTCGGCTGCTGTCAGCGCGACGTACCCCCAGAAGCCCGGGTGGGTCGCCGGTGGAGGTGCAGTGTGGGTGAGACCGAGCCGCTGCACCATCCGGTCGACGATCTGCCCGCCACCCAGCTGGTCCCAGTAGTGGCTCGCGGCATCGTCGTCACTGCTGCGCAGCATCACGTCGAGCTGCGCCTTGTCGGCGGCAGTGACCACGTACTCCGGGCCGCGGTCCCACAGGTAGTCCAGCACGATCAGCAGCTTCACCACGGACGCGGACCGGAACCGCAGATCGGGATTCAGCTGCTCCGTGAACTGCCCGGTCTCCCGGTCGAACACGGCGATACCCGCAGTGACTCCTGCTGGGACCACCACGACATCACTGACGGCGCGAAGAAGCTTCACTGTGAAACCTGCTCACCAGAGGGGAAATTTGTTGGTGAGCAACCTTCGCGCCATCCAGTTGATCGTTCAAGCCCTGTACGGGTGGCCGAACTGTGGTGACCGAGCGCGATCAGTCGAAGACAGGATCGCGATCGCGGGTGCGCTTGAGTTCGAAGAAGCCCTCGGTGCCGGCCACCAGCCGGACGCCGTCCCAGAGCTTGCCGGCCGCCTCGCCCTTCGGGGCCGGCGTCACGACCGGGCCGAAGAACGCGGAGCCCTCGACCGCGATGACCGGGGTACCGACCTCCATGCCGACCAGTTCCATCCCGGCCAGGTGCGACTTGCGCAGCGCGTCGTCGTAGCGGTCGGTGTCCTTGGCCTCGATCAGCGCGGCGGGCAGGCCGGCCTCGGCCAGCGCCTCCGGCAGCAGGTCGGCGTACTTCGTGCCGCGGCGCTCGACGTGGATCCGATTGCCCAGCGCGGTGTAGAGCGGCAGCAGCACCTCGTTGCCGTGCGCCTGCTCGGCCGCGATCAGCACCCGGACGATCCCCAGCTTGCGCTGCCAGTTCTCGTCGTGCTCGTCGCGGTCCTCGTTCAGGATGGCCAGGCTCATCACGTGCCAGGTCGTCTTCACGTCCCGGACCTGCTCGACCTCGAGCATCCAGCGGGACGTCATCCAGGCCCAGGGGCAGGCCGGGTCGAACCAGAAATCTGCGGTGGCGGTCATGATTCGATCGTACAAAATGCAACCAACACGGTCACCGGGCGGCGTGGCGCCGTCACCGACGGACAGCTCGGGGTGACGCCAGGGCAAACGATGGAAGCAACCTTTTTTCGGGCTCACACATCGTTATTGCAAGTCGCGGGGAAACCCTCGGCGAAGCTGCACTCCAGGTGCATAGGATGCCGACATGCCTGGAACCAACCTGACGCGCGATGAAGCGCGTACCCGCGCCGGCCTGATCAGTGATGTCAGCTACACCATCGAGCTTGACCTCACCACGGCCGCCGCCGGAACCCCGACGTTCGCGTCGACGACAGTACTCACCTTCGCCGCCGAAGCCGGCGCGAGCACCTTCGCGGATCTGATCGCGACGTCGGTGCGCGAGGTGATCCTGAACGGCCGGACCCTCGACCCGGACAGCGTGTACGACGGCGCCCGGATCCAGCTGGACGGCCTGGCCGAGAGCAACGAGCTGCGGGTGGTCGCCGACTGCACCTACTCGCGCACCGGTGAAGGGCTGCACCGCTCGGTCGACCCGGCCGACAAGGAGACCTACCTCTACACCCAGTTCGAGGTCCCCGACGCGCGTCGGGTGTTCGCCACCTTCGAGCAGCCGGACCTGAAGGCGCCGTTCACCTTCACCATCTCCGCCCCGGCCCGCTGGGTCGTCATCTCGAACTCGCCGACCCCCGAGCCCACGCCGTACAAGGGTGAGAACGGCGAGGAGCTGGCGACCTGGAGCTTCGCCCCGACCGAGCCGATCTCGACCTACATCACCGCCGTCGTGGCCGGCCCGTACCACGTCGTCACCGACGCCTACGAAGGCCCGAACGGCACCTACCCGATGTCGCTGCTGTGCCGCCCGTCGCTGGCCGACTCGCTGGACGTCGAGGACCTGTTCGAGGTCACCAAGCAGGGCTTCGAGTTGTTCGAGCGCGCCTTCGGTACGCCGTACCCGTTCCACAAGTACGACCAGGCGTTCGTGCCGGAGTACAACATGGGCGCGATGGAGAACGCCGGCTGCGTGACGATCCGCGACGAGTACATCTACCGCAGCCGCACCACCCACGCCGAGCTGGAAAGCCGCGCGAACACGGTGCTGCACGAGCTCGCGCACATGTGGTTCGGCGACCTGGTCACGATGACCTGGTGGGACGACCTGTGGCTGAACGAGTCGTTCGCCGAATGGGCCAGCCACTGGGCCCAGGCGACCGCGACGACGAAGTACACCAACGCCTGGACGACCTTCTGCAACGCCCGCAAGAACTGGGCCTACCGGCAGGACCAGCTGCCCTCGACGCACCCGATCGCCGCGGACATGGTCGACTTCCACGCGGTCGAGGTGAACTTCGACGGGATCACCTACGCCAAGGGCGCTTCCGCGCTGCGGCAGCTGGTCGCGTTCGTCGGTGAGGACACGTTCATCGCCGCGCTGAAGGAGTACTTCGCCGACCACGCGTTCGGCAACACCGAGCTGGCCGACCTGCTGAAGCCGCTGGAGAAGGCGTCCGGGCGGGACCTGGACGACTGGACCGAGCGCTGGCTGCGGACCGCCGGGGTGAACACGCTGCGCGCCGACTTCACCGTCGACGAGGCAGGCGCCTTCAAGACGTTCGCGATCGAGCAGACCGCCGCGGCGGCGTTCCCCGTACTGCGGCCGCACCGGCTCGCCGTCGGCCTGTACCGCAAGACCGACGCCGGCCTGGTCCGGACCGAGCGGTTCGAGGTGGACATCGACGGCCCGCGGACCGAGCTCGCCGAGCTGGTCGGCGCGAGCCAGCCCGATCTGGTGCTGCTGAACGACGACGACCTCACCTACGCCAAGATCCGGCTCGACGAGCGGTCGCGCGCGACGCTGGTCGACTCGATCGACCAGCTGTCCGACTCACTGGCCCGGGCGCTCGCCTGGGGTGCGGCCTGGGACATGACCCGCGACGCGGAGATGCCGGCCAGCCAGTACGTCGGGATGGTGCTGCGCGGGATTCGCGCCGAGACCGATCTGACCGGGGTCCGTTCGCTGCTGGGCCAGGCGTCGTCCGCGATCAACAGCTACTCGGCACCCGCGAACCGGGCCGACCTGCGAGCGCAGTACGAGCAGGCGCTGGCGGAACTGGTTGCCGGTGCCGAGTCGGGAAGCGACCACCAGCTCGCGTTCGCGCGGGCCTTCATCGCCGGTGTCTTCTCCGCCAGCGGCGCTGACCGGCTGGCCGCCTGGCTGGACGGCCGGGAGCTGCCGGCCGGACTGGTGGTCGACACCGATCTGCGCTGGACGCTGATCGTCGCGCTGGCCAGGCTGGGCCGGATCGACGCGGACGGTATCGACGACGAGCTGACTCGCGACACCACCATCACCGGGCAGGAGCGGGCCGCACAGGCACGCGCCGCCCGGCCGAGCGCGGAGGCCAAGGCGGAGGCCTGGCGGATCGCGGTGGAGTCCGGCGACACCCCGAACGAGACGCAGTTCCGGACCATCCTGGGCTTCCAGCAGCCGGGCCAGGAGGAGCTGCTGCGGCCGTACATCGACAAGTACCTGACCGCCGCCAAGGACGTCTACACCCGGCTGGGTTCGTCCATGGGCGAGAACGTGCTGGTCTACCTGTCGCCGCGCAACCTGCCCGAGGACTCCACCCTGCAGGCACTCACCGACTGGCTAGACACCGAAGCGGAGTCGGTCGACGCCCCGACCCTGCGCTACGTCGGCGAAGCCCGCGCCGACCTGCTCCGCGCACTGGACGCACAACAGCGCGACGCTGTTGGGTAGTGGCCCGGCTGGGCTCCGGAGATAGTGTGCTGAGCTCCCATCCGGGACACTATGCGGGTGGCTTCCCCTGATCCTGCCCTTGCTGGTGCTGCTGCTGTTGCTCTGACTGGATTGGCCGAGGCCTACCGGCCTCGGCCGATCACGCCGTTGCTTCCCTGGCGCTATCCGAACCGGCTGGTGAAGCCGTACATCGTCACCGCCCGCGGGCGCTCCTGGGACGACCAGATGGTGGGGATCGCCCGTACGGCGGCCTCCCGGCAGCTCGACTTCGACGACGCGATGGGTGGCATCGGCCTCGGCGTGGTCGTCCTGCACCTCGGCGACGACGGCGTCTACCTGGTGGTCCAGACCTGGGCCAAGGACTTCCAGTCCCGGCTGAGCATCTTCAGCGGCCTCGACGTCGACGACTTCCGCCCCGCCCCGATCGGCGCCGCCCCCTGTGTCTGGGAGCTGGAGGTCCTCAGCCACGAGCGCGCCTCGTACGTCAACCACATCCTCAACGCCGAGGTCGACGTCGAGTCCTGGCTGGAAGACGCCCTCGACACCCGCCCCACCCCCCACCCCGAAGGTATCCCCTCCGGCACCTAGGAGGCGGTGTGTCCCGAGCGACAGGTAATGGTGGGCCGGTGGCCTGAGTGTCACGCTCAGGCGAGCGGCGCCGGGGGCGGATTCGAAGGCTATTACCTGTCGCTCGGGACACCGATTGTCACTAGCTGGTCGGGGTCGCGATGGAATCTCTTGGACAATTGGTCAATTAATAACCGTGGTGCTTTCAGTGGTGGGAAATCAGCACCTTCGGTTGCGCAGCCGGACAGTGGCAGGGCAGACGCCGGGGGTGACATTCAAACGACTGTTCGGGCACCTATTGTGGTGGGTTGGTTCCGGGGTGCGACGCTTGGTGGGTAAGGAGATTCTGAACACCTGAGGAGTGCTCATTTCTCCGCGGATCGGCATTAAGGTGGCGACATCGAAATGCCCGACGGAACCGGGGAGGGGCTTTGTCGTGACACACCTGGATCACCGAAAGCCGCCTGCCCGGGCTACGAGGACCGTCCGGAAGAAAGCAAAGCGGTCGCACAGTGCTGTCGGTGCCGCAGTCGTCGCGGGTGCCGCGATGGTGGCGACCTTCGCGTTCATCCTCACCAACGGCAACTCCGGCTCGTCGACGACCGACGGCAACCTCCGGTCCGGGTCGCTGGCACAGCCCAGTACGCCGGCCTCGCAGCCGAAGGCGAATACGGCGCCGTCGACAGCTTCCGGTAAGGCCGATCGCAACCCTCCGGCCAGGAAGACGACCACCGGCAAGACCACCGCGGGGAAACCGGCCGCGACGCCGAACACCGGCTCCCAGTCGCCGGCCTTCCGCCGCGGTCAGTGGATCGCCCTGGTGGACTCCTTCACGACGGACTCCGGAGTGCAGGCCGACCAATTGGCCAGGTCGATGGCAGGCAAGATGATCGCGGCAGGCGTCCCGGCCAAGGCCCTGCTCGCCGCCGGGCAGTACCCAGGACTCGCGAACAGCAGCTTCGAGCCCATCCGCGACACCTGGATCGTCTACCTCGGTCCGGTCAGCTCCGCCGCGGCAGCCAACACGCTGTGCACCTCATCGAAGACCCAGCGGGCGCACGGCGGCTTCCTCGCCTGCCCCACCTTCGAGCCGGCCACCGCCCACAACTGACCGCGAGTCAGCGGGAGGTCCAGGACGAGGCGCTCTGATTGGCTCGGCCGTCCGTCCAGACCGCTCGCGGCGCGACCTTCGCGTTGAGCGAGGTCACGTAGATGCGGGCGTTCGTGACCGGCCCTCGCCTGAAGGCGATCTGGTTCCCGTCCGGTGACCAGCTCGGATCCTGGTCGAGGGTGCTCCCGTCGGTGAGCTGGCAGAGCTTGCCACCGCCGAGCGGGTTGTCGGCCCCGGTCTTGCTACAGACAACGTCGCCTTCGCGCAGCTTGCTGTTCCAGGCATTGTCGGTGACCGAGCCAACGGGATCGGCGTTGGTCAGGAGGATCGCCCACGAGCCCTCTGCCAGGAGATGCCGGTAGGCGATCAGGCCCGGCGCCGTCGGCGACCAGGCCGGGTCCGCGTCGGCCCCCGTCGTCAGCTGGCGAGGCGTGCCACCGGTGAGCGGCACCGTGTAGATCCCGGAGCCCGGCATTCCCTGAGCCTGGAACGCGACGCGGGTGCCGTCCGGCGAGACAGCGGGATCACTGATCACCAGCCCGGGCTTGACCTGCAGCGTGAACAGGGTGCGAATCACCTTGCCGCCGGTGTCTATCAGGTAGAGACCCGTGGTCTTGCCCGCGACGCACGCGGCCACGATCTGGCTCGGGTCCGCCTTGTTCCAGGCCGGCCGGCTGATGTTGTCCACACACTGCGCCGGTGTCTTGGTGAACAGTGGGCGCGCGCTACCGCCGTCCACTCCGGACACCCAGAGGCCGACATTCTTAGCCGGCTTCAAGCGGGTGAAGATCATCGATCTGCGGTCCGGGGACAGCGCGGGACCGTTGTCGACGCCGTTCGCGTTGCCATCGAACTTGCTGAGCTTCGTCGACTGACCAGGGGCGTTCACGTCGACCCGGTACAGGCTCTGTCCCTTGTTCGCGCCCGACCCGTTCTCCAGCGGAATGATGAGCTCGGAGGCGCTCAGCGGAGCCGCCGCGACCGGCAGCGCTTTCAGGGTCGGCACGGACACGGTCGGCGTGACGGACGTCGGCGCGGAACTGCTCACGCTGCTGGTCGCCGGGCCGGCCGGCTGATCCGACGCCTTGTTCGAATCACCGGAAGTCAGCTGGATCGCCACGACCACTCCGACCGCGAGCACTGCCAGTGCCCCGGCTGCCAAAGCGATCCGGCGGCGGGTCTCGCCCGACAGCGGCGTCCTGGCAGGCTTCGGGAGCCGGCCGGGCGGAGTACCGATGACGGGCGCGCCGACAGCGGCCAGCGACGCGGTTGTCGCCTCCGCCGGGGCATCCGAGAACTGCACTGCGCCCAGAGCGATGTCGTGTTTGGGGTGGGTGTCCAGTGCGGTCGGGGTTGAGAAGCGTGACTGCAGCAGGTGGCTGACCAGCGGGATCCGCGAGCTGCCCCCGACCAGCACGATCGCCTTCAACTGCTCGCTCGTCGTACCGGCGGCTCGCAACGCCCGCCCGGTCGCCTCGACGGTCTGCTCGAGCGCTGGTGCGATCAGGGTCTCCAGCTCGGCGCGGGTCAGGCGCACCGACGTACTGCGGCCTGGCAAGGTCACCGGGATCATCGTGTCGACGTCGACCGACAGCGCTTCCTTCGCCTCGACACAGTCGCGACGAAGCCGCATCAGCGCGCTCCGTCCATCCTGACTGTCGAGATCGAGGTCTTCCATCGCCGGGCCGAGCGCGCCGACGACGTGCTGGAAGACGGCCTCGTCGAAGTCCACGCCACCCAACTGCTCGATGCCCTCGGGATTGCCCAGGATGGTGAATCCGTTGCCGGTCTTCTCCAGCACGCACACGTCGAAGGTGCCGCCCCCGAGGTCGTAGACGGCGACCCGATCGCCTGCCTGCAGACGCGCCTGCGCGGCGTACTGGATGGCGGCGGCCTGTGGCTCAGGGCAGGTGATTGTGGGGCCGATGTCGGCCAGGGCGATCACCTGGTCGACCAGTTCGCGTTTGTAGGCGCCCCAGTTGGCCGGGTAGGTCAGGACGATCTCGTCCGGTGGCGCTCCGCGACGCTCAGTGGCCGTCGCGACCACCGAGGACAGCAGCCGGGCGGACAGCGCCTGCGCCGAGAACGGCGTACCGGCGACCATCAGCGGGATCGGGTCACCGATGCGGCGCTTGAACTCGCGGACCACCCGGGACGGGTCGGTGGCGCCGCGGCGCTCGGCCGCCTCACCGACCAGGAACTGGCCGTCCTCCTGCAGATACAGCACGGACGGGATCTGCAGCGCGCGGTTGCCGAGCCCGAGCATGCTCGGTGGACCGCCGTTGCGCATCGCCGCGGCAGTGAAAGTCGTCCCCAGATCTACGCCGAGCCGATATCCCATTCCCCCACCTCGGATAACCTCCCTCGCGGCCCTGAAGTATCAGCCCGACGGTGCCCTTATGGTAGGGCAACAGGATTAAACTGGGCTTCAGATCTGCAGAGGCTGCCGGTAGTTTGCAGGGCCAGGGGGTTGCGATGCCGAAGTTGTCGATCGCGGAGATCTACGACGCCGCGCTGTCCGCGGGATTCACGCCGCAGCAGGCGACCACGTGGACTGCTATCGCCATGGCCGAGTCGGGCGGCCGGACCGGTGCGCTCAACGACCACGGCGAGCACTCGATGGGCCTGTGGCAGATCAATGTCGCCTCCGACGGCAGCCGCGGTACCAAGTACGGCGACCTGAACGATCCGCGCGCGAACGCGAGAGCGGCGTACGCGATCTCCCATCAGGGCACAGATATGCGCCCGTGGACCACGACGCACAATTCCCATAAGGGCACCGCTGCCGACTACCGGACCTACCTGGACAAGGTGGAGGCCGTCACCGGAGTGCAGGGCGACGGCCGTGGGGTCGCCGGCTACAGCTCGCACCTCCCGCCGCCGTTGCCGTCCACCGGCGGCCCCGCGCATCCGACCGGAGCGCTTGCCGCGTCGTACGACAAGATCGACACCGGGCAGGCCGTCGGGATGCAGCAGGACACCGACCACGACGGGCTCACCGATGCGTTCGAGCGGTCGGCTGGGACCGACCTGAAGCTGGCGGACACGGACCACGACGGGCTCACCGACGGGTACGAGGTCGCTGTCAGCCACTCGAACCCGAAGCTCGGCGATGGCGACCTGGACGGCCTCTCGGACAGCACGGAAGCCTCCCTGGGCAGCGATCCGCTGAAGTGGGACAGCGACAACGACGGGCTGTCGGACCAGATCGAGGTGCAGTACGGCTCGGATCCGCAGCACGCCGACAGCGGCGACGGTGTGATCCCCGGCCCGCCCCAACCCACACTGGCGCAGCCTGCCGTGCAGCAACCCGTAGTACAGACACTGGCAGCCGCTGGTACGCCGGGACTCGGCGGTGGCGGCGACAGCACGAAGGTCGGGCGCTTCGTCGATGTCGCGCTCGCTCAGGAGGGCGACAAGTACGTCTTCGGCGTACGGGCCAAGCTGGACGATCCGAACCCGGAGAAGTTCGACTGTTCCGAGCTGACCAAATGGGCCGCACATCAGGCCGGGGTGGAGATCCCGGACGGCGCGATGTACCAGTACCTGGATCTCAAGCAGAAGGACTCGCTGATTTCGGTCGATAAGGCCATGCACACCAAGGGCGCGCTGCTGTTCTACTTCTCGAACGAGCCGACCCCCGGCGGCGGCCGGCCGTCGAGGGCGCACGTCGCGATCAGCCTCGGCGACGGGCGCACGATCGAGGCCAAGGGCACGAAGTACGGCGTGGGTGAGTTCACCGCGCACAATCGGTTCAACTACGCGGGCGTGATCCCCGGGCTCGACTCCTCCTCGGCGCCGCCGGCCAGCCCCGTCGCAGATACGTTGCCGGTCAACACCGCGGTAGCCACCAACCACTACGACCAGATCGACCTCGGTACGTCGATGGCCGCGCCACCGGACACCGATCACGACGGCCTCACCGATGCGTTCGAGAAGCTGGCGGGCACGAATCCGGCCTCGGCCGACACCGACAAGGACGGTCTGCCGGACGCGTTCGAGGCGATCAAGTCGCACACCGACCCGTTGACCGCGGACACCGACCACGACGGGATCTCCGATCCGTTCGAGCTGTCCGCCGGCAGCGATCCCGGCAAGATCCCCGGCGTCGCTGGCGTCGGTGGACAGGGCCAGTTCGCCGAGGTGATCCGCAACGGCGTGGTGGACAGCGACCACGACGGCCTGACCGACACCTACGAGACCAGGGCCGGTCTCGATCCGAACAGCATGGACACCGATGCCGACGGGCTCTCGGACAACACCGAACTGTCGCTGGGTACGAACCCGGCCGTGCTCGATTCGGACCAGGACGGGATCAGCGATTCGCTCGAGGTCCAGTTCGGCTCCGATCCGCTGAAGGGCGGTCTGGGTGGCGACCTGGGGGCCGCGGCGGGGGCCGGAGTGCCCGGCGGGGTCGGGGCGGACGGCCTGGATCACGGTGCCGACGGAATCCATGGGGCAGAAGGGCTGGGCGGGACACCCGATGTTGGCCCACACTGAGACCTGATGTCTGTCATCAGGCCGGGGGGCGTGTTGTGGGTTCAGTGGTGTTCAGGGAGAAGGTCCGTCGACCGGAGCCGACCGGTCTTTCTCGTGACCGCTTGGAGCGGCCACTGCTCGACGAGTCGGGGCCCAGCGTCGGGTTGCTGCTGGCGCCGGCCGGCTCGGGGAAGACCACTCTGCTCGCCCAGGTCGCCGCGACTCCGCTCCGGCCGACTGCCTGGTACAGAGCTCGCCCCGAGGATCGGACCGAGGACGCACTTGTCCAGCACGTGACCGAGGCGTTGTCGGTGGTGTTGCCGACGGCACTCACTCACTCGACGACGGTCGATCAGCTGATTCTCGCCACCGAGAACGGGGTTCCCGCGCCGGTCCAGTTGATCGTGGACGACGTGCACGAGTTGGCCGGTAGCCCTGCGGAGCTCGCGCTGGAACGCTTCCTGGAGTTCCGGCCACGGCATCTGCGGCTGCTGCTCGGCTCGCGCCGGCCGCTCGCGCTGAACACACCGCGGCTGATCGTGTCGGGAGACCTGCTGGAGCTCGACAGCGACGACCTGCGCTTCCGGTCGTGGGAGGTCGAGGAGCTGTTCCGGTCGGTGTACCGGCAACCGCTGTCGCCTGAGGCAGCAGCCGCGCTTACCCGTCGTACGGGCGGGTGGGCTGCCGGGCTGCAGTTGTTCCACCTGGCCACGATGGGCAAGTCCAGTACCGAGCGGATCCGGGCGGCGACCGAGCTCGGCGGCCGGTCGCGCTTGGTACGGGCGTATCTGACTCGCAACGTGCTCGCGGGGCTGGCTCCTGAGCGGCGGAAGTTCCTGCTCGTCACCAGCGCGCTAGGCAGGCTCACCGGGCCGCTGTGCGACGAGCTGCTCGAACAGCCCGGCAGTGCTGTCGTGCTGGAGGAGCTGGAGACGCTGCAGTTCTTCACGACGTCTACTGACGACGGCGCGACGTACAAGTATCACCAGGTGCTGCAGACGCATCTGGAAGGCTTGCTGATCGACGAGCTGGGCGCGACTGCCTCACGGGAGATCCACGGCCGCAGTGGGCAACTGCTGGAGAAGGCGGGCCATCCACGCGAGGCCATGCGGGCCTATGCGCTCGCGGACGACTGGGCGTCGGTGGCACGCCTGCTACAACAGGGCAACACTGTCGCGCACGATTGGGTCGCCCGATCGGGTTTACCTGACGACGATCCGTGGCTAGCGCTGGCTCGGGCGCGGCGGTTGTTCAGGTCTGGGTCCGTCGCCGCGGCAGTTGCTGCCTACCGAGCCGCCGAGGCCTTGCTCGACGACCCCGACTTCCAGTCGCGCTGCGCGAACGAGCGTGCCCAGGCCGAAGTGTGGATGCCGCAGCCGCCCGCACAGGCGGTTCCCGTACGCCGTACAGGGCAAGCGATGCGGCAGGCGATGCGGCGGTTGCCGGGTCTCGGGCCTGGCGTCGATGCCGGGCCTGGCGTCGCCCCGCTCGCGGTCGGGACGATCGCGTTACTGGCCGGCCAGTTCGAACTGGCGCGGGAGCTGTTGCTGCGGGTAGCTGCGGACTCCTCGGTCCGGTCGGCCGGGCGACTGTGGGCAGCGATCGCCGTGGTCGTGACGGATCTCGCGCTGGGGAACTGGTCGCATGCCGAGGTGCCGCTGGAGGAGATCGCCCTCTCGGCCGAGCTGGACGAACTCCCCTGGCTCGCTCGGGTCGCCCGCGGATTGCAGGCCGCGGTGTTGCTGGCGACGCGTCCGGAAGACTGGCGGCTGGACGGCTGCTCGTCGATGGCCGACGACTGCGCCCGCGACGGCGACCACTGGGGATCGTTGCTGATGGCCACCTTCGTCGGCGCGGCGCAGTTGAAGGCCGGCAACGACCAGGTCGCCACCACGTGGCTGAGGCGAGCAGCGACGGAGGCCGCCGGGCTCGAGGCGCGGGTGCCGCAAGCCTGGATCCTCGCGCTCGGCGCGGTCGCGATGGCCCAGCTGCGACAGCCGGGCGCGGCTGCCCAGCTGACCGAGGCCGAAAGCCTGATCCGGTCAGCAGCAGTACCGGGCGCCCACCGGCTCCTCGACCAAGCCCGCCAGCTGGCCGAAGCCGCAGCGATCGACCACACCAGCCCTGGAGGTTCGACACCGATTGCGAACAGTCCTGCCCGGCTGCACACGCTCGGCGGCTTCCGGCTGGAGGTCGGAGGCCAGGCGGTGCAATGGCCACCGTTGCGGCCTCGGGCGCGGGCATTGTTGTTGCTACTAGCAATCAACCCGGGCAAGGATCTGCACCGTGAGCGGCTGATCGACGCGCTCTGGCCGGACGCTCCTGCCGAAGCGGGAACGCATCGCCTCCAGGTAGCGGCATCCAACGTGCGGCAATGTCTGACTGCTGTCGGCTTGAGCGACCACGCCGTGCAGCGGAACGGCGATGCCTACCGGCTGGTGCTGCCCGACGCCTGGATCGACCTCACCGAGTTCGAGCGACAGCTGCGACAGGCCAGGCGATCCGGGACGCTGGCGGACTGGTCCAGAGTGCTGGACCTCTATGTGGGCGAGTTACTGCCCGAGGTAGGTGCCGCTGAGTGGGTCCTGTCCGAGCGGGAACGCTACCGCCTCGCCGCTGCCGACGCCGCAGTACAGGTAGCCGGTCTGGCCGAGGATGCCCAGGCACTGCGGGCAGCGCATCGTGCGGTCGAGCTCGACTCGTTGCGGGATTCCTCCTGGCTCTTGCTGGCCGATCTGCAAGCAGAGCAAGGTGATCCGACCGCTGCGGCCGCCACCCGCCGCGAGTACGCCAGGGTCTGTGCGGAGCTGGCTGCTCCCGTCAGTCCGCGGGAACGACCTGGACGCGATGGATGACGTGTGCCGGCTTCAGTGCCGCCACCGCATCTTTCAACCGCTCCTCGTCGATCTCCTGACCTGCTACCGGAAACACCTGTACTACGACGGCAGGCAGCGCCTCTCCAGGCAGCGGGTCGTTGGGGTCCACGGACCAACTGGCGCCACCTGACTCGACCACCTCGGTCCGCACGCCCAGTACCGCGCTGATCGCGAGCTCGATCCCCAGGCGCGTCCCCTGGCGACCATGCAGGTCACTGGTCGAGCGCAGCAACTCGCGCTGGCGTACTGGGTCGTCGCCGCGATCCACCGCCAGTCCGAGCCAGTGCGCCAACCAGGGCAGCATGTCCTCGGGCGCAGTACCGAGGTCCAGGTACGCCGGCAGGTTGTCGAGCGCACTGATCACCGGCGCCAGTACGTCGTCGAAACTCGCACAGAGCTGCTGGGTGAACTGGTCTGTGCGGTAGACCGACGGCAGGATCTCGCCGATCGGGTGTGGACTCGGCAGTGCTCCCAGTGCGCCGCGCATCAGCGCACCCGCACTTGGTGCTCGTAGGAGAAGACCAGTGCCGTCGCCGGAAGGTCCAGCCGCTGCACAGGTGCCGAGCGACGCCCGGTGACCGGGTCTGCCGGGAAGAGCGCAACGCTGATCTCCTGGGCCATGTCGACTCCCGGGATCCGCGCCAGTGCAGCGTGCACCTCGTGCGACTGCACCGAACGCCCGAAGGGCCAGCCCGTCCCGTCGGGCCCACCGGTCAAGGGATGCAGCAGCTCGTACAGGGCCTTGAGTACGCCCTCCTTCACTTCCTCCGGGTCGAACCGGGACCGCGCGCTCACGTCGACCACCGCCGTCAGTCCGACGTACTCCGGCGGCGCCACCAGCAGGCGTGTGCCGACCAGGCGGCGCTCGTCGAGGGTCTGGGTGATCCGCTCCAGCGTCCCTTCCGGCGGGATCAGGTCGTCCCGGCGGACCCGTCCGACGACATCGCCGGAAACATGCGGGACGACGAGGACGCGGATCCCGCCCGCGTCGGCAGGCTCCGTCGCCGGGACGCATTGGACTCGAGCCGCATCCGGGGCGACCTCACGAGCCAGCTCCTCGAAATCCTCCATCGTGACCGCCCGGCCCCGCGACCGGAGCAGCATCGGCCCACGGACCTTGGCCTCGTCCAGCGTCTCCGCCTCCGCGCCACCGATGGCGGGTGCACGGTTCTCGACCCGGGCGACGTACGGCACGCTTGTCTTGAGGACCCGGACCTGCCCGCGCGCCACGTTGCCCCGCCGCCCACCGCCGGTCCGGTACGACGAGATCGCGACACTGGTCCCCGAGCGCGGTGTGGCGCCGTAGTACTGGAGCCGGCCGTCGGACGTCCGTACTGCGGGGCCGAAGTGCACACCGCCGGAGAAGGCGTCGATCCGGAAGTGCCGATCGGTCTCGGTGGAGTCGGCGAAGCTCGTCACCGGCTCCCAGGTCTCGACCCCGTCGTCATCGGTGACCTCGACCGTGCAGGGCTCCTCGGACGGCACCACCGGATGCCGCTTCAGCGCGAACCGCTGCCCGGGCGTCCCGTCGGCGCGACCGAGCAACTCGTGCCGGATCACCTCCGCGTGCATCATCGGGACCGTGCCGCCGATGGTGAAGGCGGACGCCGAGAGGATCCGGGGCGACGCCGTGTACGTCGGGCGGTGCTCGTCCACGGGCAGCAGCCGGCACCTGACCCAGCCGGCCCGCTGGCGGGCGATGATCGACGTCTCGTGCTGCGGTGGGATGTGGATGACGACGTCGCCGGCCTTGTTCAGTCCGCCGGTGTCGTCCTTGTCGAGATCGCATTCGGTCCAGCCGGAGCCGGTCCACGCCTCCCAGACCAGCGGTGGGTGCCGCGGATCCACGCCGACGCCGGACACGCTGCAGTTCAGCCGGATCGTCACCGCGCAGGACGGCACCGCTTCGCTGAGACCGATCAGCAGCGCATCGCCCGGAGCCGGTACGTCCGAGAAGCAGGGGAATCCGTTCTTGCCGGACAACGCGGTGGTGAGATCGGCCGGCGTACCCTCCATCGGCGCAGCACCGGCCCGCGAGAACGAGCAGGGGATGATCTCCAGGTCCTGCGTGGTGGTGAAGACGATCGGCTCGTGGATGTCCGTCCGCGGCGTCGCGATTTCTGTCCCGGCCCGGACCAGCACGTTCTGCGGTTGGGGCGACGACAGCCAGAACGTCACCCCGCCACGAGCCGCGGCCGGCGGGCGCAGCTCGACCCCGATCAGCTCGAGGAACTTCACGTAGTTCAGATCGGGCACCCTGTTCAGCCGGTAGATCAGCTGATCGACCATCTGTGCGAAGGCCTCGATCAGCGTCACCCCCGGATCCGACACGTTGTGGTCGCTCCAGTCCGGGCAGCGCCGCTGGACCAGCCGCTTCGCCTCGTCCACCAGGCCTTGGAAGGTTCGGTCGTCCAGATTCGGTGCGGGCAACATGTCAGACCCCCAGCTCGGCCGGCAGCGTAGTACCGGTGACTTCTTCGTCCGGGATCGTGTAGAAGGGGAAGACCAGGTTGCGCGGATCGTTCGTGCCGAGAATGACGTAACCGACGTCGACGAGCACCCGGCCGTGGTCGATCCGGTCGTAACCGACGCCGACGTCCTCGACCGAGATCCGCGGCTCCCAGCGTTCCAGCGCCTCCCGGACGTCGTACGCGATCTGACCCGCGATGGCTGCGTTCGCCGGGCCGAAGACATGGTCGTGGATCCGGCAGCCGAACTCGGGCCGCATCGGCCGCTCGCCCCTGGCAGTACCGAGGATGAGGCGGATCGCCTGCTCGATCTCGCGTTCCCTGGTGACCAGCGCGATCCCGCCGGTGGCGTCCGTACTGACCGGGAAGGCCCAGCCGGCGCCGATGAAGTCGGTACTCATCTCATCCTCCGATCATGACGGTCGGTGCGCCCATGACGATCGGCGCACCACATGCGGCCATATCGCCCATCCGCGCCGCCGGCATGCCACCGATCAGCACAGTCGGGCAACCTGGCGGCGCGATCACCGTCGGCGGATGCACGGCCGGTGGCGGGAACGAGCAGATATGCGGCGTTCCGACCGTCGCCGCCGGCATCCCGGCGATCAGGACCGTCGGTACCCCGGGGGGCCCGATCACGCCGGGATGTCCGGTCGGATCGCCGACCCGGGCTGCTGCGGGCATGGCTGTCTCCTCAGTTGATCTTGACCAGGGCGGCCGAGACCGAGCACATCGCGCCACCCTTGACCTCGGTGTTCGCGCTGCCTTCGACGGTCGTGTTGGCGCCTTTGAGCTGCAGGTTGCCGGTGGCGGTGACCGAGACCTCGCCACCCTTGAGTTCGAGTTTGGCGGCGGCCGCGTCGATCACGATGCCCTGGCTGCCCTCGATCTTCACCGTGCCGTCGGCATGGACGGTGATCGTCGTACTGGTCGAGTCGAGCGTCACGCTGAGCTTGCCGTCGCCGGTGGCCAGCGTGATGCCCTCCTTCTGGCCATCCTGGTCTAGCAGGTCGATGCGATGACCTTTCCTCGACACGATCGATCGCCGGTTGACCGCGCCCGAACCCGAGTCGATCGGATCGATGCCCTTGGCATCCGGTTTGTCGACGCCGTTGTACAGACCGCCAAGGACGTAAGGCCTTCTCAGGTCGCCCTGCTCGAAGACGACCAGCACCTCGTCACCGACCTCGGGGATGATCAGCGCGCCGCGATCCTTACCGGCACCCGCGTGCACGGTCCGGGCCCAGGCGCTCACGTAGTCGTCCGACAGCCACGGCAGCGTCACCTTCACCCGGCCGAGCTTCTCGGGATCGTTGTTGTCGCTGACCTGACCGATGACGACTCCCGACGGCGCCCGCTGGGCCCCGCTCGAACCGGTCAGCCCGAGCAGGCTGCGGTCATGGGCGCCGGTGACCGCGAACGACGTCGTGTAGCCCGTCGTCGGGTCGATCCGATGCCTGGTCGTGGTCACGGTGTACTTGCCGTCGAACGGCGCACCCAGGTTGTCGACGGTGATCGCCACGCCCGCCTTCAGCGCCGGGTTCCCTTGGGCGACCCCGGTGAACTCCGCGAACGAGCCCGCGATCTCCGCCGAGATCGCGGCGGCGGCCGCGTCCACCTCGGCCTGGGTCCGATGCGGCACGTCGGTCGCGACATACACCTTGTCGCCGAAGGCGTGCGCGAACTCGGCCGGACTCGCCTGGGGCAGCTCGGCACTGGTGGTCTTGGCCGGGTGCCTGGTCGTGAGTGCGTGCTTGGTCGAGGTGTCCCAGCCGCGGACCTCGACCTCCTTGACCTGCCCGCCCGAGGTGAGCACCGCGCGGAACCTGAGCAGGTCCGTGCCGAGCTTGAGCACCAGCGGGTTCTGCTCGTTGCTCGGGGCACCGGCCGCGGTGGCCGGTGGACCGAAGTTGAACTTGCCGTCGCGGACAGACACCTCGTAGCCGGAATCCGCGGCCAGCGCGTCCAGCAACTCCCAGTCGCTCGTACCGGCCTGCGACACGTGCTCGAAGACGGTCGTCGTCGGCTTGATCGTGCCGTTGGTGAACCCGGCCCGCTGGGACACCTTCTGCGCGATGTCCGACGCCGTCATCTGCAGGTAGCTGGCGGTCCCGCGTCCGCGGAACAGCCGATGAGCGGGGTCGTAGCCCCTGAGCACGGTGAACGAACCACCGGTGTCGAACTCGGCTTCCAGCGCAGTGATCTCCCCGGCCATCAACAGGACCGGGGCCTGGCTGGTACTGGCCAGCACCGAGATCCTTACCGCGGATCCGATCTTCGCGCCGGTTTTCCTCAGTACTTCGTGGTCGCCGTCGCGGAACCTGATCTCGAACAGATCCGGCAGCCGCTGACTGTCGTCCACGTAGACCGTGCTCATCAGATTGACCACATCCGCCGGCAGCGGCGAGGAGTTGATCTCGACCAGGCAGCTGTTGATGATCGACATCAGACCAGCTCCTCGGCGCCCGGGAATACGACGACCGAGCCACTCGCGATCCGGATCGGATCGTCGATCCCGTTGTACTTCGCGATCGTGCGCCACATGCCCGGATCGCCGTACTCCGCGTAGGCCAGCGACGCGAGCGTGTCGCCGTCGATCATCCGGTGCGAGCGGCGTACCGACTGACCACCGGAGGTCGGGTTCTGCCGCCACGGCTCGTTCGGCATCTCTTCCATCGCGACTGTGCAGACCGCGCGGATCGGGACGCCGTCGGAGCTGAACAGCGTGTACTTCACGTTCACCGAGGTAACGAAGGCCGGGAAACTGGCGATCTTGCCCCACTGCAACATCACCAGCGGCGGCGTCGGCTTGTCCTTGCCACGGCTCTCCTCGGTCGGCACGCAACAGCTGAACAGCTTCTCAACCGCGGTCACGACACTGTTGTCCTGGTTGCCGGAGGCATCGAAGAACATCTCGACCGTGAGCTTGCACGGCTCGGCGCCGCTGAACTCCACCGACCCGGCCGACTTCGCCTTCTTGGCCGGCTTGCGCTCCCACTTGGCCGACTTCTGGATTGTCACTTCCTTCGGGTTGAACTGGAACGGGATCTCGCCGCGATCCTGACCACCGGCCTTGGTCGGGTCGAACAGCTTCAGCTTCGCCTTCTGCAGCGACTTCTTGTCCTCCGGGGCCGAACTGCCGGCCCCGCCGGACGCCTTGAGCGCGATCGGATTGGTCATCAGGACACCCGCTCCGCGCTGAACCCGTGGTGCGCGATCTCCAGCGTCTCCATCGCCACCTTCGGCGAATCCAGGTTCATCCCCGGGCCGCTCCACTTCACCGGGATCACGCCGGTCAGCTTCCACTGAGCGACCCGCTGGAGTCCGGCCGTCATCGCCGTGATGCTCCCGGTCGACTGCTTGACCCCCGACGTCATGCTTGCCAGCCAGGCCATCACCTCGGTGGTGTCCTGGCACAGCGGCCCGGGTCAGCTTGATGTTGGTGTACTTGATCCGGGTCGGCAGTTGCCAGACGAATCCGTTCTGGCCGCCCTCCTCGCGCTGCTCCAGCACGACCTCCAGCCCGAGCCCCTCACAGCTGCTGAACGCACCCAGCTGCTTGTCGTCGATGGTCACCCCGAAGCAGACACTCACGGCTGGTTCCGGATACTGCGGATTCATCCCGCCACCCCCACTGCAGTCGGTCCTACCATCTGTCAGTCACCCGCCCGGCGCGTTCACGATCCAGCCAGAGTTCGGCCCGGAGCTTCGCGGTCAACGGCTCGTACAACCTCTTCGCCAGCTCCTCCACCTCAGCCGCACCCATAGCCTTGGCAGGTGCCTGCGCTGCCGGTGCAGCAGCTGCAGCCTGCGGAGCGGTCTGCACGGCCGGCTGCTCTACCGGGGCTTCGTCTCGCTGTACTACCTGCTCTGGGGCTGCGGTGTGCTCTTGCCCGGTATGCGCCTGGTCGGTCTGCTCTGATGCCGCGTATCCACTGAACATCTGCTGCAACGAGACGGACCGCACGGTCTCGGCCCGCTGAACGGCCGGCTCCTGGTGAAAACTCTCCCCCGCCGACCACGCCAACACCTGCTCCTCCTGCACAGCAGGCGCTTGTACTGCGCTCGGCTGGGCGGTCGGTGCTGTTGTCGTTCGGCTACTGCTAGGCGTACGAAGCCCCGGGTGGTCGTACACAACCCGCTGCACAGCAGGCGGCACACTGCCAACCGGCCGCTGCCCCTCCGGCACAGTCAACGGGGCCGAGCTAGACAACGGCACAACCCTCCCCGCTGCCGCCCCCTCCCGAGGCGGCCACAACAACTCAGCCGCTCCAGTGGACTCCCCCGCCCGCTGCACCACCGCCGGTCGTTGCGCCAGCTGCTCGTTGTCAGCAGCGCGCTGCACGCCTAACCCACGCTCCCCCACAAGCCCAACCCCCACCGCTCCCTGCCCACCATCCCCGTGCCATCCCTGCCCGTCACCGCCACCTCCCTGCCACCCCGGCCCTTCACCACCAGCCCCCTGCCACCCCGGCCCGTCACCACCGTCCCCCTGCCACCTCGGCCCTTCACCACCAGCCCTCTGCCACCCCGGCCCTTCACCACCAGCCCTCTGCCACCCCGGCTCTGCACCACCAGCCCGCTGCACGGACGCGCCCGCCGACGCCTCTCCTGCAGGCGATCCGGCCACCGACGCTCCCGCTCGCTGGACCACTGCCCCCAGATCGCCGGACCACGGCTGCCCTACCGCCCGATGCTCAACGGCCGACGGGCTGGCCTGCGACCGCTGCACCACCTCGCCACTTCCAGAACTGCCAGCCGCAACCGCATCACCCCGCGGCACCGCAGATTCGCCCACAATCGACCGCTGCAGCCCAACCCCGCCTTGCACCACCGAGTCACCAACAAGCGGCCGCTGCGCCACGCGCTCCCCTCCCGCAACCCGCTGCGCCACCGGCTCCGCTTCGGCCGCCCCCTGCGCTGCCGGCGCACCTTGTGCCGCCCGCAGCGCTGCCGGCGCACCTTCTCCCGCCCGCTGCCCTACCGGCCCGCCTTCCGCCACCTGCCGCGCTACCGGGCTGCCTACTACCGCCCGCGCTACTCGTGCCGCGTCGATTGCCCGCTGCACGACCGGCATACTCGGTGGGCCCGGCTGCCGATCGACCACCCGCTGCAAGTCTGCTGCGCCTTCACCCGACCTCTGCACCACACCCAGCCCGTCCACAGCTCCCTGCACCACGCCCAGCCCATCCACGGCCCGCTGCCCCACCGGCGTACCAACTGCTGCTCCCGACGCCGCAGACTGCAGGCCCACGGTCCGCTGCGCAACTGATTCGCCTTCTGCTGCACGCTGTGCGACGGACTGCGCTTCGACCGCCCGCTGCGCCACCGGCCCAAGTTCAGCCACCCGGCCAGCAACCAGCCCAACCTGCCCCTCAGAACCATCACCTGCCCGCTGAACCACCGGACCAGACACCACGCCGCGCTCTACTTCCACAGCACGCTGCACGCCCAATACTTCCGCTCCACCCCGGACACCCGGGGGAACCTCCGCGTCGCGCTGCAGACCCATTCCCCCATCACGCTGTACCGCCGGCCCACTCCCCGCCACGCCGGGCACCGCCGCGCCAGGCGCTGCCATCCCGGACTCGGCCGATCGCTGCACCGCCAGCCCGCTGCCCACCACGCCAGGTACTGCGTGTCCGGACTCGGCCGATCGCTGCACGACCTCCGGCTCAGACTCCGGCGGCGGACCACCGAGCGCCGACACAAAGGCCGACTGCCCAACCAGCGGTACCTGCTCCGCCGAGTGATCGGCAGTCGTGTGATCGGCAGTCCCGTGGTCGGTCGTGTGATCGTGGTGAACCTGCGAAGATTCAATCGCCCGCGACACCACCGGCAGGTCCGGCACCGCAGGAGACACCTCAGACGGGGAAAGCCAAGTCTGAACCACAGGTGCCGCAACAACCGGCGTGGGACGCGCTTCAATCGGCGGGAGCTGTCCTGCGGAGACCTCTGGCGATCCGTGATCCGCTGTCGACGACATTGCTGACGGCAACGAAAAGGTGCGGACAACCGGATCGGAGGCCTCTGAACGCTGGACGGCTGCCGGAGCGCCGCTCCCCGAAGTACCAAAGCTTGCCGCACTCGGCGGCAGCACGAACTCTTGCCGCTGTTCAACCGCTGCCGGCTGAGCGTAGTTGCTGATCTCACCAGCGGGCGCGTCCACCGTCAGCGAATGACCGAGGGGCGCCAGAAACCGCGGATCCTGATGCGCCGACAGCGACTCCCGAAACGAAGCAGCCCGCGCGATCGGCACAAGATCCTCCGTCGACCGCTGCAACGCCGGCAAGTCCATCCACCCAGCTCGCCCCCCGGTGGACTCACTACCCGCCGCGGCCCCGCTCTCCCCAGCACCCGCCCCGGCCATGCCCGGACCGGCATCACCCCCGGAACCCGCGCCGGACCTGCCCGACCCAACATCACCACCGCCCCCGGCAACCCCAGCCCCAACACCATTGCCCCCGGCGACCGTTGACGGCTCGGGGGCGGTGCGGCGGAAGGGCCAGCGCATCGGGTCACCTTCCAGGTTGGGTGCGGGTGTTCAGGGCGGCGATCTCGTCGACGAAGCGGCGGCGTTCGGGGTGTTCGAGGTCGAGGATCTCCTCGCGGGACCAGTGGAAGTGGTAGGCGACGTACGCGACCTCGGAGTACAGCTGCTCGGGCGCGTACGTCACGATTCCCCCAGGCGACCACCGGCCAGGTCGATGGCGAACGCGTGACCGCACTCGGGGCAGTTCACCCCGGCGCGGGTGTGCCCTTCCTGGTTCACCCGGCGATACAAGTCCTGAAGAAAGGCCAGGTCCGCCGCGAACAGGTCCTCGATCACCCCGGCATGGATGTCGGTGTGACTCCCGAGCCTGGTGACGACACGGCCGAGCAGGACCACCGTCAGGTACGCCGGGTTCTCGCGGACCCGGTCGTCCCGCAACGGCACCAGTTCGTCCCGCGCTGTCGCCAGCCGCATCACTCCGTCGCGATGCACCACGCCCGCCGAGTCGACGTACCCCCGCGGCAGCACGAACGGAAACTCCGTCCGGAGGGTGTCGCGTTCGGCCGGCTTCGCCTCGAGGTCCGTAGTACCGGCTGGTGATGCGTACTCCGGTACCTGGTCGAGCGTGGCGGACGTGGTGCGGCGCATCACTCGACCTCGAGCCGCTCGCAGGTGACGACCAGCTTCTCGGTCATCACCGAAGTGTCGCCGGCCTTCATGGTGCCGATCTCGAGGCTCTTCGGCCAGGCGTTGGTGAGCTTGTACCGCTTCAGCGGCGCACCTTCGTAGTCGAACACGATGATCGCGCCGCCCTTACGGACCGCACCCATCTTGCCGAACTGCGAATCCTTGATCCACTTGTCGAAACTCGTGTCCGACGACAGGCCGCGGGTCAGGGTGATCTCCGGCGCCTTCCAGCGACCGGGCAGCTTCTTGATCACATACTTGCCGTCGGCACCGTTCTCCTTGAGCTCGATCACGTCCTGTTCCATCTTCAGGCCGCTGATCTCGGTGATGCTTTTGATCTGGATGCCGTCGAACTCCAGCCCGAAGGAGTGACCGACACCGGAGTCCATGTCCGGAAGAGCCATGACTGGTTACCTTTCTTGCTGGCTTTGACAGATGGTGGTGGTCACTCGCTGACCAGGCTGGTGCCGCCGGAGAACTGGGACAGGCGGAAGATGACGAACTCGGCCGGCTTCACCGGCGCGACCCCGATCTCGCAGACCACCTGGCCGGCGTCGATCCCCTCGGACGGGTTCGTCTCGGAGTCGCACTTGACGAAGAACGCGTCGTCCGGGGTCTGGCCGAACAGGGCGCCCGCGCGCCACTCGTTCACCAGGAACGCGGAGATGGTCCGGCGTACCCGGGCCCAGAGCGCCTCGTCGTTCGGCTCGAACACGACCCAGTTGGTGCCGCTGAGGATGGATTCCTCGAGGTAGTTGAACAACCGCCGTACGTTCAGGTAGCGCCAGGCCGGGTCGGACGACAGGGTCCGGGCGCCCCAGACACGGTTGCCCCGGCCCGGGAAGGTCCGCAGTACGTTGATGCCGACCGGGTTGAGCAGATCGTGCTCCGCCTTGGTGATCTGTACTTCGAGGCTCACCGCGCCCCGGATGACCTCATTCGCGGGCGCCTTGTGGACGCCGCGGGTGTCGTCGTTGCGACCCCAGATCCCGGCCATGTGCCCACACGGCGGCATGAAGCCGAGCTGCCCGGTGGCGGGATCGGCCGTCTTGACCCACGGGTAGTAGAGAGCCCCGAACGCCGAGTCGTAGCCGGCCTTGTCGACCAGCCACTCCTTGACCTGCTGGGCGTTGAGCCCGGGCGGCGAGTCGAGGATCGCCATCCGATCACCCATCAGCTCGCAATGCGCGAGCATCGCCAACTGCACTGCCTGGACTGTCTCGAGGTCGATCGAGCCCTGCTGGTACGCGCTCATCAGGTCCGGCACGCAGAGCATGGTGATCTCGTCGACCGCCTCCAACCCACCGAACCCGGTCCGGTCGGAGACATCGCCGACGTAGTCCTCGGCGGTCAACCGCGGCGACGGTACTGCGGGCGCGGGTGGCGGCGGGTTGAGCGCGACCTCACCGTGGGCCGGCTTCTCCAGCGCGGCGCCGGTGATCTCCTCGATCTTGATCAGCTTCGAGTTCGCGTTCACCACCGTGGCGACGTTGGTCTTGCCCCGCGACACGGTCAGCCGGTCGAACTCCTCGACCTGGTTGCCGTTCTGCTTCACGACAATCTTGAACATGTCCTCGGACGGGTTGTCCCCGCCGGCATCGGCGATCTCGACACTCACCTCGCCCGGCGTCTGAGCCGCGTCGATCGCGACCACCCGGAACCGCCCCAGCAACGCCTGCGGCCCGGCCGGCAACTCTTTACGCCCGCGAGCACCGCCTTTGCTGTCGCTGGCATCAGCTCCACCGCCGATCCGTACGACGTAGCAGTTCCCACCGCCGTTCAGGAAGTACCCGTAGACGGCCTGCGCCAGATAGGACCCGGCGACGAAACCGCCGAACGTATCCGTGAACGCGGTCCAGTTGCTGATCAGCGTCGCGGTGTTGAAGGGGCCGCCTTCGGCGAGCCCGACAAACGCGGCCACCGCCGTACCGACACCCTCGAGCGGGCGTGCGCCCGATTCGACTTCTTCCACATACACACCTGGTGACAGGTACGTCGGCATGCTGCCCCTCCTCGATCAGGATTTGCTCCAGCCTGACCGCCCCCCTTGCTTACCCACCCGGCCAACCGGACGCTGTCCAGGGCACTGTGATCTGCCCGAAGGGGAACCCGCTCGTACCAACAGGGCAAGACCCCCGTACGACGACCCGCCCGCTTCGCCTCCTCCTTCGTCGGGCATCTGCTGCCGTCCGTGGGATTGGGCGGACCGCCGGCCCATCAGTACACGGCGTTCAGGGCGTAAACGACTCTGGTGCCGAGCGTGGCGGTGGCTGCTGGGCTGCCGTACTGATGGCCTGGGAGTCCGCGATCTGCGAACCCGACGTCCGCCGCGAGCACCGCAGTACCCGGCGCCTTCCGTGCGCCGCTGGGCACAGACATCTTGCAGGCATGCACATCACCAGTGCACCCGCCGAACCCCGCCGCTGTCTACCAGCGGCGTCGCACCCCGCCCGTCAGGCCTCCTCTTCCTGAGCCTCTTCCTCCTCGCGCTGCACAAACGCGCCCTGCACCTCTTCTTCCTTCTCCTCCTCAGCCGGCCCCTCAGCCCGCTGCACGTCCTCCTCATGCTCCTCATGCCGCTGCACGTCCACGTCACTCACAGCGTGCCGCCTCACATCAGCCTCATCCCCAGCGTGCCGCTGCACCTCCGCGCCATCCTCGGCATGCCGCTGCACGTCGCCCTCATCCTCGGCATGCCGCTGAACCCCCGGCGCCGCAGCAGCAACAGGTGCCGGCCCCGCCATCACCCTCTCCGCGTTAGCCGAAGCCTCCCGCTCAAACCGGTCCGACGGATCACTCACCTTGATCCCACCCGGTGCCGAAGACCCATCCACCGGCCCACTCCGCTGCTGCACCACATGCGTCAACTCATGCGCCAGCATCGTCTTCCCATCAACCGACCCCGGGTCGTACTTATCCCGCTGAAACACCACATTGCTACCCACGGTGTACGCATGCGCATTGACCGCCTTGGCCGAATCATGCGCAGCCGAGTCGTCATGCACCCGCACATCCGAGAAGTCATGCCCCAACCGCCCCTCCATCTCCCCCCGCACCTCAGGATCCAGCGCCTGCCCACCCGAGGAGATCACCCCATGCACAGGCGACTTCTCCTCCTCGATCATCGAGGTAACCCCGCTGTTCCCCACCGCCCGCTGCAACCCCAACATCCCAGCCCCACCAAGCACATCACTGCGCCCTTCAGCAGCTGCCTTCCCCATGTGATCCGAAACCTGCTCCTCAACCCGTCCCGCCTTCGGGCGAAGAGCAGCTTCCTCGGTATCGAAACCGTGCTCGCGCATAACCAGACCTCCTGACGATCCCTACTTCAAAGTCCCATCAACTGGGCTGACCAACAACGTCTGACGACCTGTCACCTCCAGCTGTCCGAGACTGCATCGCCGGACGGCCCAGCCTGCTGAGCCCGTTCACTGGAAGCCCGACTCGTCGCGGATGTCGCCGTTCGGCAGGAACACTCTGGTCACCTCGGACACCACGACGATGAACCGCTGCCCTGACATCGCCTGGTCCTTGAACCAGAGGACGCACTGCCCGCACTGCGGCAGGGTGGATACCCCGATGGCCTGCGCCTGGGTGACTCGGTAGACGTTCTTCTCGGCATGCACGAGGTCCGCGTACCCGGGGACGCCCGAGTCGCGGGCAGAGCGCTTCGGCAGCCATCTGCCGGTCGCAGCGCTCTCCGCCTGGCGCTGGTCCTGGGTCGCGCCCGCGTAGGCGGCACCGTGCTCGTAGCTCGTGACGCTGCGCAGGAGTTTCTGGATCTTGCGCTCCACGTTGTCCTTGCCGCGCGTGGTCTTGAGCGTCTTCTGGTGCTTGCGCAGCCGATCGACCGCTGCCTGCGCCTCGGGAGTCATCGTGGTCATCGCCGTGATGTCGTGATGTTCGCCGAGCTCGGTGAACTTCGCCATCTTCGCGGCGATGTACGGCGTCAGCTCGGTCACCGGCGCATCGCCCTCGGGCGCCTCGCCCGCGCCCTGCCGGAAGACCCGTCCACCCCCGCTGGCCCAGACGACGTCCTTACCGCCGCCCTCCTGCCCGTGGCGTGCGACAGCGGCGGCCTTCTCCTGATGGGCGGTCGCGATCGCGGTCCGCACCGCCGCGGGGTCCACGTCCGACACGACCGCGGTGCCGACCGGCTCCTCCGGACTCGCGACCGCGACGATGCTGTAGACCCCCGGCTTGCCGCTGACCGGCTTGGTGAAGAGGTTCTGCAGACCTTGCGGCCGCAGTTTGGCAAGGATCTCGGCGGCGATCGCCTTCATCTCTTCCGGCTTCTTGAACGGCGCGCGCATCCGTTCGAGGACCTGCCGGTGCGCCGACTCCTTGACCGCCTTGCTCCGTGGGCTGTCGGTCTCGGTCGGCTTGCCACGAAGCTTGTCCTTGACGTAGGCCTTGCCTGCTTCGACCTTGCCTTTGACGTAGGCCTTGCCGGCGGCGACCTTCTTCTTGACCTTGCCGCCGATGTTCTTGAGGCCGCGGATGACCGGACCGGCCAGTTTGAGGCCGGTTTTGATGACGGAGTCGAGGGCCTTGTTTACTGGTTTTTGGAGCTTGTCGACGATCTCGCGGATCTTCTGGCCGATGCCGCCCAGGCCTATGACGCTGGCCAGGAAGCCGATGATGATGGGGACCATCTGGCCCAGGACGTCGTTGATCTTGTTGACCACGCCGCCGACGTTGCCCTTGACGATGTCGGCTACCGAGTCGATGACGGTGTTGACGAACTTGAGGATGCGGCTGCCGTTGTTGACGAAGAACATGACCACGTCGTAGATCAGCTTGCAGGCCTTGATGAAGGCGGCGGCCGGGTTGAGCAGGCCGATCAGCCAGGTGATGCCGGCGGTGATGATCTTGGTGATGACGAAGTCCTTCACCTGCTCGAGGATCATCTCCTTGATGTCGCCGAGCTTCTCGATCAGCATCTGCCACAGGCCCGCGATGCCTTCGCTGCGGAGCTTCTGGAAGATCTCGACGCCCTTCTCCATCGCCGCCATCGCCGGTTCGCCGATGTTCTTCACCAGCCGGTTGCGGATGTTCGCCCAGGTGAGACCGAACAGCGACAGCAGCAACTGCAGGATGCCCTTCATGTCGAACTTGTCGGGCAACTGCACCCCACCCTCGGCGAGCGCGCCGAACAGCCAGCTCATCAGGCCCTTGCGCAGGTGGTCGAGGATGTTGTCCTTGAACTTGAGGATGCCGCCCTTGACCCCGTCGATCAGGTTGGACAGGAAGCCGACCGGGTTCTTCACGATGTCGCCGACGACCCCGGCCACCCGGGCGAGCACGTTCTTCAGCATCCCGACGAGCTCGCGGATGGTGTTGATGACCGCCTTGATCGCGCCGATCGCCTTGTCCACCAGGCCCTTGTTCTCGGCCTGCAGCTCCTCGATCCGGTCGTCCAGCCCCTTGCGGGCCTCGCTGTACTTCGACGCCAGCGCCTCCACCATCGCGTCCTGCTTGGAGTCGACCTCACCCTCCAGGTCCGCGAACTTCTCCCCGATCTCCTTCGACGCCTCGGACCCGACCTTCTGCAGATCCGTCGGCAGGCTCTTCACGTACGCCGCGATCTCGGTCCGGCCGGTCGCGATCCGGGTCTTCGCCCTGGTCAGTTCGCCGCCGACGATGTCCGCGACCTTGGAGATCACCACGTTCATCTGCTGCAGGTAGAGCTCGCGCCCGGCCTCGTAGAACTCGTTGACCTTGTCCGGCATCCCGACCAGCTTGTCCTTGGCCCAGCGCAGCCCACCGAGCCAGCCGCCGTACCGATCCTCCTTGTACGCCGACATCTTGGCCGAAACGTAGTTCTCGAAAACGCCCCGCGCCTTCTTCTCGCCTTGCTCGAACTCGGCGTCCACCTGCGGATCGATACCGTCGAGGATCGTCTTCACGTCGGCCTCGGCGGCGGTGAAGATGCCCTGGATCTTGGTGGTGACCTCGGCGCGCTTGGCCTCGTCCTTCGACTTGGTTTTCCCCTTGTCGGCAACGAGTTTGGCGAGCGCTGCGGCCTTGGAGCCCTGCAACCCGGCGACTCCGGTCTTCGTCTCAGCAGCCGCTTCGGTCTTGTTCTGCTGGATGGTCTGCTGCTCTTGCGCACGGAAAGCAGCTGGCGCGGTATCAGCATGTGTAGCAGCGGTCTGCTTGTCGGCGAGTGCGCCCTGGAACTGTGGCTCGTTCGACTGCGCCAACTGCTGGTCCGTGACCTCGGCTTCAGCCATCTCCTGATTGGCTTCGTGCTTACCGGCCGCCAAGTTCGTCTGCTCAGGCGGCGCCGCCTTCGGAGCGGCCCCCGCAGCCGGGATCACGGCGGCCTGGCCTGGATCCTCGGTCTCCATCGGTGTAACGGGCTTCGCGACGCCCTTCGACGTGTCGGGCGCCGCGGCGGTGGCAGTCTCGATGTCCTTGGCCTGGCCCTCCTTGCCCTGGCCGACCATGCCTTTGACATCGCCCTTGACCTCACCGGCCTTGCCGGACTCCTTGTAGTCGTCGGCCTCTTTGAGCGTCTTCGGCGACTTGGCCTCGATCGCCGTCTTCACCGCGGCGATGAAGGCCTTCTTGTCGAAGGTCCCGGCCTGCTGGGCATCCATCGTGTCGGCCTTGGCCGCCTTGGCCTGCCCGCTGAGGTCGTCTGTCGGCGCAAGCGCCGCGCCCTGCGCCTCCTTGGCCTTCAAGGCAGCAGGCGGATGGGCACGCTTCGCCTTGGCGAAGCCCTTCACATTGCCGGTCACACCCTTGAAGGCAGCATCCTGTTCCGGCCGTACGCCGGTAGGCGGCGCCGGCGGCTCCAGCAACTGCGCTCCGGACAGCGGCGCCAGCTCAACCGCCCCTCCGCCACCCCCGCCTCCAATTGCGCCGCCCCCTCCACCCGGAGCCTTCCCAGCCTTACCGCCGCCCCCGCCTTTACCCCCGCCGGCCTTAGCACCGGCCTTCCCCAACGGACTCACAGCCGGTACGGGTTTCGGCGGCGGTACCGGCTTCTTCGGCGCGACAGACCCTGGCCCGAACCCGGTCGTCGTCACCGCGAGCGCCGAGGCAGGCGGCTTGGGCCCCTCAAGATCAACCGGTACGCCGGCAGCCTTCGCCGCCTTCAGCCCCTTCTCGACAGTGTCGATGGCCGGCTCGTCACGCCGGATCTCCACCAGCGCCGCGTCGATCTCACCGACAGCGTCGCCACCAGGAGCCTTGAACTTCGCGGCCAGCAACGCATTGACCGCCGCGTTGCCCGCCTTCCGCTGCAACGCCAGCATGCCCGGCGGAACGGCACCACCGCGCGCGCGATCAGCCGTGGCCCGGCGCCTGCCGTCGGCCAAGGCGTCGTTGACCTCGGCCTTCACAGAGGGACCCGTCGGACGCGCGGAGGCCATCTCCAGAGCGTGATCGGCTCGCGTACGCCGTACCGGCTCCTGCCAGGCACTCCCACGGGCAACCAACTCTGCCCGAAAGGACCGCGCCTCAGCGGTTGGTCTCGGTGGTGATGTGTTCGAACAGGCCGGCTCGGATCCGGGTCCGCACGCCAACCGCCCACGGCTCGTCCAGCTCGCCGATATCGAGCGCGGCCACGGACCTGCGTGCAATCCGGCTACATCGCCCAGAACTGGCGCGGCGCACGCCGGAGATAGCTATCCGGCCGACGCGGGCGTAGCTTCAAAACGTCTCCAGGGGGACAGATGAAGCAAAACGCCGTGTGGGTAGCACTGGTACTACTGACAGTGGCGGCCGGAGCGGGCTGCGACAACGAGCACCCGATCTCCGACCCACCTCGCACAATCTCTTCGCGGTCGGCGCCGGAAGGCTCGGCATCGTCGACGCCGTTGCCTGCTCCCACGAGTACAACGGCACGGCCCGCGAGCACTGAGCCAACCGAGCCATCCGAGCCGGCGGCCGGCCACGCGACCGTCCTCGTCTACCTCGGGCTGAAGTACTCCGGAGATCCCAACGCCTACCTGCCTGGTACGAGCAATTCGTACGTGACGCTCTATGCCGACGGCACGGTTCTGCGTGGGCTCCCGGCAGAAGGGCCGTCCGGCTACGAAGTCAGCAGCAGAAGTGTTCCGGACACCGGAACCTTCACTTCCGACGGAACCACGCTCGAGATCACCTGGTCCGCCGGCGAACGGGTTGAGGTCCGGCCCGGGCAGGACGGTCATTTCGTGATGTACGGGACCGACTACGGACTGCTCGACGACTTGGGGGGTGTGACTTTGAGTGGGACCTATCGTCGCGCTTCAGGCGGTAGCGGCGGCAGGATCTCCTTCAGATCCGGCAAGCGGTTCACCGACACCGGAATCACCGCCGACACCGGCCTCCTGACCACCGAGAATCCCCGAGGATCGGGAAAATACAGCGTCACCGAAAACACCCTCCTGCTGAGGTACGACGACGGCGGGCGACAGTCCTTCTCGGTCTACGCCCTGCCACAGAACCTTGAGGCGCTGTCCTCGCTGGTGATCGCGGGCTTCGTCTTCGACCTCGATCAATGAAGTCCGTCCGCCCGGATCCTCATCGTCCCCGCATCTCCTGCGCCTGCCCGTCGAGCATTTCGTAGTACTGGCCGAATTCGCGTTCCAGGACCAGCCGGCCGAGCTTTCGGTACTCCTGGCCTACTGCCGCGATCAGGTCGGCCATCCGGACCGGCTGGCCTGATTCGGCGGCCAGATAGGCGGCGCTCACCGAGGCTGAGCGAATGTTCCCGCCGGCAAGTTCGAAGGACTGCGCGCAGAACTCCAGCTCCAGGTCGTCGCCGAGCGGCAGTGGCGGGGCCAGGCATTGCTGCCAGAGCCGGAGTCGCAGGTCCGGCGTCGGGGCCGGGAAGTCGATGATCGCGTCGAGGCGCCGGGTGAAGGCGTCGTCGATGTTGGCCCGCAGGTTGGTCGCCAGGATGGCCAATCCGTCGAAGCTCTCCAACCGCTGCAGCAGATAGGCACTCTCGATGTTGGCATAGCGATCGTGCGCATCACGGACGTCGCTCCGCTTGCCGAAGATCGCATCGGCCTCGTCGAAGAACAACACAGCGTTGACCCCGCCGGCCTCGCTGAAGATCCGCTCCAGGTTCTTCTCGGTCTCCCCCACGTACTTGTCCACCACGGTGGCCAGGTTCACCGTGTACAGATCGAGCCCGAGCTCCGTCGCGATCACCTCGGCCGACATCGTCTTGCCGGTGCCGGAATCGCCCGCGAACAAGGCCGTGACGCCACGCCCACGTCCCCCACCACGCCGCATCCGCCAGTCGGTCAACACGGTGTCGCGATGCCGCGCCCGGGCCGCAAGCCCTTGCAGCGCACGCCGTACGGCCGGAGCCAGGACAAGATCGTCCCACCCGACCTCAGGCTCGATCCGTCGCGCCAGTCGCTCGAGTCCGGCCGCGTTCTGAGCCCGTACTCCGCGGCGCAGGTCGTCTGCGGTGATCGCGGTGCCCGCCAGCACGGCCGAGGCGGCGGCGGTCTTGAACACATTCCGCACCTGGCCGGGCCCCAGCGCGAGATGCGACGCCAAGATCTCGGGATCGAGGTCCGAATCGTGCAGGTGTTCGCGCCACAGCTCGATCCGGTCGTGCGCTCCGAGTACGGGCGCATCGACGGTCAACGGGGTCTCCGGACTCCACCGCGGATCCCACGTCGTAGTACCGATGAAGAGGACAGGTACCTCCCATCGGCTCAGCCGGTGCAGCGATTCGAGCGACGCCTCCGCCAGCGCCTCCACCGGCCCGACGACCAGCCCCGCGTCCTGCAGCAACGCCTCCCGACCAGCGATCACGGCCAAGCCGAGCGGATCGGCATCGCGCGCCAGCAGACTCAAGTCGACAGCGACCACACCACGCCCGGCAGCGGCCAGAGCCGCAGCCGCGATGGACTGCCCGGTGCCGGCCTCGTGCTCACGCAGATGAACCAGCCGTACGCCGGCCGCCAAGCTGCGACCGAGATCCGCGCTCGCATCGGTCTTGTACGCCGTCAGCTCTTCCAGCATCGGCACCAGCCGATGGTCGGGCAGATCGTCCCCGAGCAGATGCGCGGCAACCCGGTCAGGTACCCGGACCGCGCGAGTCAGGAAAGGTCGCTCGGGATCCTCCACGATCAGCAGCCCGCGATCCACCAGCGGCCCGCTCGCCAGCAGCCGCCCGCGCGCGACCGACGACATCGACGAGGCACCGGCGAGTTCCAGCGCGAGCCCGACGCTCGGGCGCCGCCGGGTCACGTCGTCGTTGAGGTAGCCGTAGAGCCGCTCGAACCGGCTGTCCAGATCGGGCAGCAGCGCGATCACCAGCAACTCGGTGTCCAGTTCCGACAACCCCGCGACGGCGGCCAACCGGCGCAGCCGAATGATGTTGCCCTCAGCAACGAGGTCGGCCGAGCGTTCCAGCTCCGCCAGCGCCTCGTGATCCACGACGGCCGTATGGGCCTGACCGCTGAGCAGCCGATCCACGAGTTCGTCGTTGACGTACAGCCCCCGGAACGGGTCGTCCATCGCGGGATCGTCCGCCCGGCGTTGCGCCACGAGCGCCCGGATCCGGTCCTCGACCAGGCCCAGGCGCGCCAGGAGATAGTCCAGCCCTTGCGCGGTCACCCGGTCCTCTTGCGGGCTCGACGGGGATTGGGGCGAGGCTGCTCGTTCGCAGGGCCGCGTCCTGCCTCTTCGCGCGGCGGCCAGCCGTCCGTGCCACCCATCGATACCCGCGGCGGCTGGTTCACCAACGTGGCCGCCTCGTAGACGCGACCGGTCGGCGTCGGTGCACAGACCACCAGGTCCAGGGACGGTTTGAGCTCGCCGCCCAGTGCAGACCACACATCAGCGAAGGAACGGTCCTCTGGCGGCGGCAGCGCGATAGAGACCGGAACCGACAGGCCCAGCTCGGCCAGTGGGCCGGTGAGCAGGTCAGTAGGCAGTGCGTCGTGCCTCAGGAAGCAGGAGAGCAGCCCAGACAGCAGCCGGTGCTCGTCCTCCGGCCGCTGGGTCCAGGCCGTCACAAGGTAGGACAGCTTGAAGTAGCGGGGCGGCAGGTGTCGTGCCGTGATCCGCTGATCTTCGTCGTACTCGTTCAGCAGCCCGCGCTCGCGGCGGCGCAGGTCCTCGCGGATGTCGTACAGGTAGACGTCGATCGTGGGCGCGTTCCGGCGGCTCGACCAATCCTTGGTAGGGGCGTCGAACACCACTTCGACGTCCCGCGCACCGACCGCTTCGCGCTGGATCAGAGCCTGCAGCGCCGAGTCCACCTCTTGGATCACGGGTACGAGTCTTCTGCCCCGACCGCATCGGCCGGCAGCGAGCAGGTGTCGAGGCGGGGGCACCGTCGACTGCCCGATCGGGCAATCCCGGCTGCACCGGCAGTCATACGGCCAGCCCTCCACGAGGTACGCGGTACGGGCTTAGCCTGGGACCGACGCCGGTGAACGAGCCGGGCGACGGAGCAGGGGGAGACCTGAGTGACGGACCCAGTACTGCGGCTGGAGACGACGCAGTTGACCGTCGAGCCCGGCGGGCAGGCGCGGGCGGAGTTCACCGTCCTCAACCCGGGCACGATCGTCGAGAGCTACGCGCTGGACATCGTCGGCGAGCAGCCGATCCCGTGGGCCGAGATCACGCCGCCGGTGCTGTCCGTCTACCCGCAGCAGCAGGAGACGGCCGTCGTCGTCTTCAACCCGCCCACGGGTCCGACCGGGCCGGCCGGCACGGTGCCGTTCGGGATCCGCGCGAAGTCAGCGGTCGACCCGTCGAACAGTGCGGTCGTGGAGGGCCAACTCGAGATCGGTCAGGTCTTCGGGCTACAGGCCAAGCTGACGCCGGTCACGTCCTCCGGTCGCTGGCGCGGGCTGCACACGATCCAGTTCAGCAACTGGGGCAATGCTCCGGCCCGGTTGCGGATCGTCGCGTCCGATCCCGACCAGGCCCTCGGCTTCCTGATCCGCCCGGACGTGGTCGACGTACCGCTGGGCTCCACAGTGACGGCCCGCATCAAGGCCCGCACCCGCAAGCCCGTACTCCGCGGCTCGCCCTCGCGCCTGCCCTTCAAGGTCGTAGGGGAGCCAGATCCCCCACGCCCCTTCGGCACACCAACCCCTGCCGGCGCCGACCCGTCCCGCCCAGTAGTCGACGGAGCCTTCAACCAAAAGCCCATCCTCACCCGCGGCGTCGTCATGGCAGCCACGGTCGCAGGAGCCGCCCTGATCGGCATCCTGGCCTTCGCCCTGACCCGCGGCGGCGCGGCAGCTACCCCGACAGGCGACGGTACGACCTTGCCCGGCAAGCCTGTGCTGACGGCGACTGCGGCCGGTCCCAGCTCTGTCGCGCTCGTCTGGGCCGCCCTGCCCAACATCGACTCCTATGCGCTCCACTACGTCGATCAGGGCGACCACATCAACAAGACCGACCGTGGCATCGACGTGAAGAACACGGCCAAGAGCGTCGACGGTCTCAAGCCCAGCACCGCTTACTGCTTCGCGTTGAGTGCCGTCAACGGCAAACTCGAAGGTCCGCTCTCCGCCAAGGTCTGCGCTACGACTGCCGCGGCGCCGGTGACACCGACTTCCGTCCCGCCCAGTAGCGTTCCGCCGTCGAGCGCACCCACCAGTGCGCCGCCGGGCGGGACCAGTTCGACACCTCCTGCCACGGGCCCGAGCCAGCCCGGTCAGCCGTCCGTGGTCGTCGGACCGGATACACCGGCATTCGCGCCCGGCGGCTGGATCGCGGCCATAGAGCTGCAGCCCGGAGCGACCGGGATCGCCGAACAGACCGCCAAGGATCTGGCCGCGCAACTGAAGGGCGGCGGAGTCGACGCGAAGGTCCTGCACGCCGCCGGTCAATACCCCGGGATCTTCAGGGCCAACAAGGCGCCGATGAGCGACGACTGGGTGGTCTACCTCGGCCCGGGATCCTCGTCGGACCAGGTGAAAGCCGCCTGTCAGTCCGCGAAGGTGCAGGCGATCCACAAGTCGCCGTGCCTCACCTACCAACCGGCTGTGGCGCCGAGCTAGTCGGCCGTGACGGCAGGTCCGTCGCGCTAGTGGGGACGCGACTGCACAGTGATGCTAGTGAGTGCAGTCAGGTTCTCAGCGGCGTCAGCCCGGGCCGGGTAGGTACTGCCGACCGCGATCAGCAGTTGCTTGACCGGTACACCAGTGTCGAGCTTGAGCTGCTGCAGATCGCTGCTGTCCTTGACCTGCAGTTCGCTACAGCGTCCCTCGTACATGACGAGCAGCACGCTCGGCCGGAACTGCAGCGCGCGCTTGGCGTTGGCAGCGGGCAGTCCTGCGCGGACATCCAACCGCCGAACGCGGACGGGGTCCTTGAAGGTCAAGGTGACCATGCCCTTCGCCGCGGCCTTCCCCGTGCAGCCGTCGAGCGGGGCGAGGGTCGTAGGAACCCAGGGGGTGGCCCAGGCATCGTCGAGCGGCGCAGTACCGAGCGCGAGAGCGTTGTAGTCAGGGGCAACGGACTGTGGCGGAGCCCCTGCGAATACGACCGGGTCGACCGCTACCAACGCGCCGCGTACGTCGTTCACCCGGTCCTTGGCCCAGCCCACAGGGTTCTTGCCGACGACCGACAAGACCACCACTACAGCGGCAATCCCGCCGACGCCGACGATGACGCGGCGCCAGCGGTAGAGCGGCGGAAGGCTACGGCGATAGTCGCGGCGGGTCTTGCGATCCTTGGGATCCCATAACCGCTGCCACCAACTCTGGCCGGCAACGGCCGTCGGCCCTGGGCTGGTAAACAGCGACGGTCGCAGCGTCTTGCCGCACTTGCTGCAGAAGCGGAGTGTCACCGCATTCGGCACACCGCACTGAGGGCACGCGACCTCCCCCGCTTTCGGGCGCCCGGAGGTGTCTTCGTACTGCGGTTCGCTGACCGGTGGTGCCGGTCGCAGAGCCTGGTCCGAGTGCGAGGTGGGCTGCCCCGACTGGGAGGTGGGCTGCCTCGACTGGTCTGGGTGCTGGGATGCGATCAGCGTCGGTTCGCCCGCGGCCTGACGCACCGGCGGGCGCTCCTCGGCGGTCGCCTGGTCCCAGCCGAGATACACCCCGCAGTACAGGCAGAAGGCCGAACCGGCGGGATTGCGTTCCCCGCACGCGGTACAGACGTCTTCGATGATCGCCACCTCCCCCTCGGACCTTGATTATGCCTGGCCAGCAGGTGGTGCCAAGCGTAGTTTGGAAGTGATTCGGGGGGATCCTATGAAGCGAACGCTTTTGGGCGCCGTTCTGGCGATTATTGCGCTCCCGCTGGGAACACAGGCGATCCCGGCCGCGGCCGCCACGACGGCTGCGCCTGGCCTGGAGTGGTCCGCCACCGTGAACGGCAGGGCTGTCGGCGACGTCGACTCCAACAAACCGCTGAAACTCGGTCGCGACAAGCAAACGCCGGTCGTGCTCGCGCTGACCAACACCGGTTCGGATCCGATCATCGTGCGCGCCATCCGGCTCGAGGGCCGGGTGATGACGATGACCTTCTTCCGGTACAACACCCGCCTCGACATCGAGCTCGCGCCGGGAGCCTCGACCGAACGCCGCTTCGACCTCGAACTCGATGACCTCACCGACCAGGCGGTCGGCCTGATCCCCGCGCGTCTGCAACTGCTCGACACCAACCGGAAGGTCCTGCGGGAGGACAGTTTCCCGGTCGACGTCGACGGCCGTCCGACCTCGGTCTACGGCCTGTTCGGCCTCGCCGTCGCCGGCATCACGGCGATTCTGCTGGGTTCGCTGTTGCTGGCGATCGCCCGTCGTCGGCTGTCCCGGAACCGCTGGAACCGGGCGCTCAAGTTCCTGGCGGCCGGGATCGGTATCGGACTGACCCTGACCTTCACCCTGTCGGCCACCCGGCTGCTGGCCCCCAGCGCAGCCGCCTGGCTCACCCTCGTCCTCGTCCTGGGAGCGGTCGCTTTCGCCATCGGCTACCTGCTCCCACTGGGAACCCACCGCCCGGGCGCACTCGACGAGCCCTCCTACCTCGCGCGAGAGCCAGAGGCAGCCGTCGCCAGGGCGGACTCACCCCCGTGATGCGACGAGCACTCCTCCTGCTCACGGTCGCCTTCCTCGTCGTCTTGCCAGCCTGGCCGTCGCCTGCGGCCAACGCAGACACCGAGTGGGCCTGCACCGGAGGCAGCGTGGAGACCTGCATCAAGCAGAGCACGGACCACGGCTATTCCACCGATTCGGTGACCATCACCGCCCAGTTCCGGGACGACGACGAGGTCATCGACGCGACCAGTCTGACGATCTTCGTCAACGACAGTGAAAAGGCGACTGTCTCGGAGGCAGGCGAAGTCAGCCTGACCTACAAGCTGGATCCGGGCCGCGCTCTCCCGGCGACGGACGAGATCTATGCCGTCGGGGATGACGTGGGCTATCCGTTCCAGTCACCGACGATCGAACACCTCTGGGTCAAGCGGCCGGTTCTGACGGTCGCCGCCTCGCCGAACGGCACATCGGGCGAGGTCGGATCGTCTTTCACTGTGCAGGCCCACCTGACGTTGGACAGCAAGCCCCTGCGCAACACGGCCGTCAAACTGACGAGCTCCATGTCCGGCCAGCCGCAGATCAGCCGTACTGCCACGAGCGATGTCAACGGATCGGTGAGCTTCACCTACACCCGTCAGACGGCCGGCGAGGACGAGATCGTGGTGACCGCAAGCTGGCAAGGACAGTCGGGGGCAGCCAGCCTGATCAGACGCTGGCGCCTTTCCCCGCCGACACCACCCTCCACCCCGCCGACGTCGCCGACGTCGCCGACGCTGACACCAACGTCGCCCGTCTCCTCGCAGCCGCCTTCGGATCCCACTGGACCGTCCGACAGTTCGACGCCGAGTACGCCGTCCGACAGCCCAACCCCGCTTCGCGCTTCGCTCGATCTGTCCCCGAACAACACCAGTACTGCGGTCGGGCGCGATTTCACGGTGACTGCCGCGGTGACCACCAGATCGGGTGATCCGGTGCCGGATCGGCTGGTGACCTTCGAGAGCACGAAACGTGGGGAAGGCGCGATCAGCAGGACGGCTACCACCGACGACGAGGGCAAAGCGCAGTTCACTTACCGTCGGAACACCGCGGGATCGGATGCCGTACACGCCCGCGTCAGCGTCGACGGAACCGGGCTCAGTGAGCGCATCGTCCATGCGTGGACCGATCGAGCGACGCCGCCGTCGGCCGCGGGGACGCTTCGGCTCGACTCTGATGTGGTGAATCCGGGTAGCGACCTCAAACTGACCGGCAGCGGCTGCCCTGCCAACGGTCGGATCGAGCTGTCGATCGGGGATTTCGCACTCGCCGGCACCCGGGCAGACAGCGCCGGGGACTATCGGGTGGTCGCTCCGCTTCCTGAGCTGCCGTTGGGGCGGCACAAGGTCAAGGCCAGCTGTGCCGGGAGCTCGACGACGGCCACCGTCGACGTCGTCGGCGTCACCGCGGCCATGGGTACGGCCGGCGCGGCGGGCGTGACGACCGTGGCCGTTCTTGCCTTCTTCGTACTGCTCGGGGGGTCGATCGTCCGCGGTCTCGGAAACCTCGGCGTCGAGCTACCGTTCCGGTAAGGACCGCGCGGTACGACGGCGCCCGCTCCCGACGGCGAAGGCGAGTAGCCCGGCTGAGCCGGCGATGCTCACCACCGTCAGGACCGCGGACACGGGTGCCAGCAACCGCCCGCCCAGCCAGGTAGCCACTGCGGCCACGAGGCCGGCCACCAGCCCGACGCCGATCATCCCGGCCAGTTGGCCCAGGCGAACTGTTCCGCGCTGCAACCTGAGCTCACGGAGCAGCGCTTCGGCGTACGCGATGCTGAACAGGACTCCCAGGATCAGGGCCCCGCCAGGGATCGTCGCGAAGGGCGACCACCACGCGCCGCCGGAGCGCGTCAGCAACACCTTGCCGCCGGGTGGTTCGACGACGCCGACCACCGGTCCGGCCAGAAAGAGTTTGTAGCCGCCGATCTCGAAGGTCCGCGTCGCTCGGTCGAGCTTCATCGGATCGCCGGGAAGATCGACGCCGAGGAGCGTCGGCGTGAGCTGCGCGCCCGCCGCCGTGCCTGCAGGCAGCGCCGTGGTCCGCGCGGAGTCCACGTCCCAGCTCAGCTCCTTGCTCACCGCGCTGGTGGGCCCGATCAAAGCGAAGACAACTCCCCCCACAAACAGAATCGTCGCCGCAAGCGCGTATCTGGCGGGCCGCCGCGCTCCAGCTGAGGCGGCTCGACGCCGACGAGCACCCGAAGCCGGCGGGCCGGCGTCCCGGCCGGTGTCAGCAGGAACCAACGGCTGAGAGTCGGAGTTGCCGGTGGGAGCAAGGCCGGCAGCGCCGGGAGCGACGTGGGCGGGTTCGCCAGGGGCGAGGCCGCCAGCGGCGGAGGCGGGAGCGCCAGGGCCAGGGCCGCCAGCGGCCGGCCCGGGGCCGCCTGCGCCGGGCGCGAGGGCGGCAACGTCGGGGGCGAGAGCGCCCGCGGTGGGCGCGGGGGCCCCCGGAGCGAGGCCGCCACCGGCGGGAGCGTGGGCGCCAGCGGTCGGCGCAGGGGCGCCTGCGGAGGCGGGAGAGGGAGCGGAGGTGGGGACGGGAGAGAGCGTTGGTAGTAGGGCGGCGCCCATGGCGACGCAGAGTTTGGGGTGTGGGCTGATTGTTACTGGTCTGCCGAGGCGGCGGGCGACCTGTTCGGAGACGAGTGGGATGCGGGCCGAGCCGCCGACCAGGACTACGGCCGCAAGGTCAGCGACCGAGAGGTTCGCGTGCTCTACTGCACGCTCCAGGCAGTCGACGGTCTGCTCGATCGACGGGCCGATCAGGTCTTCGAGTTCGGCACGCGTCATCCGGACGCTCGGTCGGACGCCTGGCAGGCCGACGTGGATGGTGACGGCGGTCTGGTGGGAGAGCTTCTCCTTGGCTTCCAAGCATTCCCGCCGCAACCGCAGCAGCCCGTGCATCAACTCGGGGTCGTCGGACAGGTCCTCCGGTAGCTGGAGCGAGCGCCGGAAATGACCGAACACGGCGTCGTCGAAGTCCAGCCCACCGAGCTGCTCGATTCCTTCCGGCCTGCCCAGGAAGCTGAACCCCTGCCGCTCCAGCCGAAGTACAGCCGCGTCGAACGTGCCGCCACCGAGGTCGTAGACCGCGATCGCGTCGCCTTCGCGGACCTGCCCGGTCGAGGCGAAATGCAGGGCGGCAGCCTCAGGCTCCGTACAGATCCTGGCAGCCGGGAGGCCACTGATCGAGACGACCTGATCCATCAGCTCGCGGCGGAACGGACCCCAGTTGGCCGGGCAGGTCACCACCACCTCGTCCGGTCCACTCCCCTGCCCCCTGGCAACCTGCGCCACCACCCAGCCGAGCAGCTTCCCGGACAACAGGTGCGGCGACATCGGCGTACCGCCGAGGTAGAAGCTGGTTTTGTCCCCGATCCGGCGCTTGAACTCCCGCGCCACCCTGTCGGGCTGATCCTCGGCATCGGCCAGCGCCTGTACGCCGAACAGCAGGGAGCCGTCGGCGGATTTGAGCGCGATCGACGGGATCTCGTGCCCGTGGTCGCCGAGCGAGATCGCCTCGGCGACGCCACCGCGCGCGACAGCGGCGGCTGAGAACGTCGTGCCCAGGTCGACGCCCAATCGGTACCCCATCGCTAGTGCGCCACCGGCCCCATAGGGTCCAGTTTGCGCGCCGATCCGGCATTTGTCCGCCGGTCGGCGCGACGAGTCGCGAGCAATCCGTGGGCAGCTGGGACGGCGACGCACTAGCCTTTGGGGACGACGCCGAATTCGGAGGGGGTGCCGTCGGTCGATGATCAGCTGTGACAACTGTGGACGCGCGAACGACGAAGACGCGACCTTCTGTACGTCGTGCAACCACTACCTGGCCTGGTCCGCCGACAAACCGGCCACCCCCAAACCCCCCGAGCCCGAACCGACCGCCCCAGAGCCGGTCCCCCCGGAGCCCGAACCGATCGTCCCGGAGCCCGAGCCGATCATCCCTGAGCCCGAACCGGTCGTCCCGGAGCCGGTCGTCCCTGAGCCCGAACCGATCATCCCGGTTCCCGTCCCAGAGCCCGAGCCGCTCGCCCCGGATCCCGTCCCCTTCGAGCCCTTCGCTCCGGTTCCGGTCCCGCAGCCCGGGCCGGTGTTGCCCTCACCAGAGCCGCCCGCCCCGGAGCCGATCCCGCCTGCGCCCGAGCCCATCGCTCCCAAACCTCAGCCCACTGCCGCCCAACCACCGCGACCGCGGACCAACGTGAGCCAGTTGATCTCGGCAATCGACCAAGGCCGGACCCTCACCGAGGACCGACAGCGCCCAGACCTGACCGCCCGCCTGGAGACCGCGAAGGCGAAGCTCGATTCCCGCACGATCACCGCGGTCGTCGTCGGTGAGTTCAAGCGCGGCAAGAGCACCCTGGTGAATGCCCTCCTGCAAACCGCCGTCTGCCCAGTAGACGCGGACATCGTGACCGCAGTGCCGACACTGGTCCGCTACGGCGAGCGCCCCGGCCTCACGGCGTACCGGCAGACCTCCCCCGGCGAAGCACCTGTCGGCTACCCAGCACCGCTCAACCAGATCGCACGGCTGGTCTCGGAGTCCACCGACGCCGGCGAGCAGGGCCGGCTGCAATCAGTGACGGTGGAAGTCCCCCACCGCATGCTCCGCTCCGGCCTCAGCCTGCTGGACACGCCAGGCGTCGGCGGCCTCGACTCCGTCCACGGCCAGCTCACCCTCGCCTCTCTCGCCTTGGCAGACGCGATCCTGTTCGTCACCGACGCGGCACAAGAGCTGACGGCGCCCGAGCTCGAGTTCCTCAAGACAGCTATCGCCCGCTGTTCGGCAGCCGCGATTGTGATCACCAAGACCGACCTCTACAGCCACTGGCGGCGCATAGTCGAGCTGAACCGAGGACACCTCGCCAAGGCCGGCATAGACCTGCCGATCCTGCCGGTCTCGTCCTTCCTCCGCCTACGTGCCGCCCAACGCCCAGAGCTCAACCAGGAGTCGGGATTCGCGCCACTGGTCGAGTTCCTCGCCACTGCAGTCGTAGTACCGGGTACTACGCGCGCAGCGGCCACCATCGCGCAGGAGGTCGACTTCGTCGCCACCCAGCTCGCACAGGAGACAGACGCCGAGCGCGTAGTACTGACCAAGCCGCACAGCCGTCCAGAAGTGCTCTCGAAGCTGACCCGCGCCCGCGACCAAGCAGCAGGACTCACAGCAGCCAGTGCGACCTGGCAGCAGACCCTGTCCGACGGCATCGCGGACCTCGTCGCCGATGTCGAGCACGACCTGCAGAGCCGCCTGCGCGCGGTGATGCGGGACGTCGAGACGATCGTCGACCAGGGCGATCCGAACGAGACCTGGACCGACACCGAGGTCTGGTTGCGGCGCCAGGTCGCCGTCGTCGGAGTGGCCAACCGCGACCTGCTGATCGAACGCGCCCGCGGCCTGGGCGAACGGGTCGCCGAGGCGTTCGACCTGGAAGCCGGGACGGAGATCGAGGTCGAGCTTTCCCAGTTCAGCGCGGACCTGGACCAGCTCGAGCTGGCCTCGGTCACCACGTTGTCGATGCCAGGCGGTCGGCTCCAGTCATTGATGATGGCCGGCCGGACCGGCATCTTCGTCCCGATGATCGCCTTCAGCCTCGGCTCGTTGATCGTCACGCCGATCGGGGCCATCGCGATCGCGGCCACCCTCGGCGCGGGCATCGGCGGCAAGTTGCTGAAGGACGAGAAGAAACGCCAGCGCACCTACCGCCAGCAGCAGGCCAAGGCCGCCGTCCGCCGGTACATCGACGAGGTGGCGTTCGTGATGAACAAGGACACCCGCGACAGTCTCCGCAAGACCCAGCGCCAGTTGCGCGACGACTTCCAGGAGCGAGCCGGCCTGATCCACCGCTCCGCCAGCGCAGCGCTGACGGCAGCGGATCGGACCGCCAAGCTGCCCCCTGCCGAGCAAACCGCGCGAGCGGCCCACCTGTCGGCCGAGAACGAGCGGCTGCGGTCGATGCGCTCCGGACTCCGCGAGGTCGCACTCGCCGGCAAGACGGGAGGCGGGAATTGACCGACGATCTGTCGGCAGACATCCTCGCCGTCATCGACGACGCCCAGCGCGCGGCCGGGACCGACGACGACCGGCAACAGCTCGACGAGATCCGCGCCCGGCTGACCGGACCACTCCGGCTGGCGATCGCAGGCAAGGTGAAGGCCGGCAAGTCCACCCTGCTGAATGCCTTGCTGGGTGAGGAACTGGCGCCGACCGACGCCGGCGAGTGCACCCAGATCGTCACCTGGTACTCCCTCGACGACCGTCCGCACGCGACCCTGTTCCCGATCGAGGGCGAGCCGCGCGAACGCCCGTACGATCGTGACGGCGGTGCCCTGCAGGTGGATCTCGGCGGCTTGCAGCCGTCCGACGTCGACCATCTCGAGGTCGGCTGGCCGACCAGCCGGCTGCGCGAGCTGACCATCCTCGACACCCCTGGCATCGCGTCGATCTCGGCCGACGTGTCCGCGCGGACCCAACGGGTGCTGGCCGCCGACGACGGCCGGGTGCCGGTGGCGGACGCGATCCTCTACCTGCTCCGCCACACGCACTCCAGCGACATCCGGTTCCTCGAGTCGTTCCACGACGACGAACTGGCGCACGGTACGCCGATGAACGCGATCGGCGTGCTGTCCCGGGCCGACGAGATCGGTTCCTGCCGGCTCGACTCGATGGAGGTCGCCGAGCGGGTCGCCAAACGGTACGAGGCCGAACCGAGACTGCACCGGCTGTGCCCGGTGATCGTGCCGGTCAACGGATTGCTCGGCCACACGGCGACCACCTTGCGCGAGGCGGAGTACGCGTTGCTGGCCGCGATCGCCCACGCGCCCGTCGACGAGGTCTCCGAGTTGCTGCTGACCGCCGACCGGTTCGCCTCGACGCCGAGCGGCCTGCCCGTCACCGAGCTCGAACGCGAACACCTGCTCGGACGACTCGGCCTGTACGGCGTACGTCTGAGTGTCGAGCTGATCCGGAGCGGCGTCGTGTCGACCTCGTCCGAGCTGAGCACGGAGTTGACCGAACGCAGCGGGCTCAACCGGCTCCGGGCGATCCTGGTCCGTCAGTTCGAGGCCCGCAGCCGGGTCCTCAAGGCGTACTCCGCGGTCGCCGCACTCACCGACCTCCTCCGCTCCGGGAACTTCGAGCCCGGACTCCAGGCCCGGTTGGAGGAGATCGGCGCCGGAGCGCACGAGTTCCAGGAGATCCGGCTGCTGTCCGACCTGAGGTCGGGCGGAATCACGCTGAAGCCCGAGCGGACCGAGCAGCTCGACCGACTGCTCGGCGGCTCCGGGCACGGCCCGACCTCGCGGCTCGGACTGCCGGAGGACGCAGGCGAGGACGACGTACGGCAAGCAGCCCTGGCCGCTTTGTCCTCCTGGCAAGGCTTCGCGAACCACCCGCTCACCAGCCGCCCGGCCCAACTCGCCGCCCGGGTAGCCACCCGGACGCTGGAGGGCCTGCTCGCCGGCTAGATCAGTCCCTCGCGGACGGCGTACGCGACGGCGTGCGAGCGGTTGCGGAGCTGGAGCCGCGTGGTGAGTTCGTGCAGGACGTTCTTCACCGTACGTTCGCTGTAGTTGAGCGAGTCGGCGATCTCGCCGGTGTCGAGTCCGTCCGCCACCAGGCGCAGTACGTCGACCTCGCGCGGACTGAGGCCGGTGAAGGTCAGACCGCGGGGCGCCAGCACCTGGCGCTGCAGCCGGCCGAGCTGTTCCATCAGCCGGCCGAGCAGGTCGGACGGGATCTCGCCGTCGCCGGTCGCTACCCGCGTGATCGTCCGGACCAGCGCCTCCGGGGTCGCGTCGATCCGGCGCAGCAGGCCACCGACCCCGATCTCCGCGGCGACCACCAGTGCGGCCTCGTCGAGCACGGTCGCGACCAGCAGCAGCCGCGGCGTCTCACCGCGACGCAGGGCCCGCATCGCCCGGGCGGTCTCCTCGTCGAGAACGTCCGTGACGACGAGCGCGACGGCCGCTTCGTCCACTTCCATCTCGCTGACGAGACGGATCTCGGGCCGGGCCCGGAGCTGGCTGATCACCCCCGCCCGCGAGATCGGATCACTGCCGTGGACGTAGGTCAAGATCGGCACACTCATCGGAACCCCTCCCCAAGGACAAGGCCCCTACCGTCCCGCACCCCGCTCCACGCCGGTTCTACACGAGTTCTACGCGCGCTCTACAAGCCGTCATCGTGGGCCGAAAGGAAGGTGCGAACCGTCATCGGTGGCGAGACGGGCGTGCAGATGGGAGTCGTGGCGGCGGCCGTCGAGCTCGACGTAGTAGTCGCGCATGGTCCCTTCGAGAAGGAAGCCGGCCTGGGTAGCGACCTTGCAGGAGCCCTCGTTCACCAAGGCATGGTCAAGGGACAGCCGATGCAGACCGAGGCCGCCCGCAGAAGCCGGGCCGAAGGCCCACAGCGCAGCCGCGTCCAGGGCACGGCCGGCGATGCGGCGGCCGCGGGCGATCGGGCTGACCCAGTAGGCGCAGACCGCCTGATCCGGCACCCGGTTCACATCCCTGAGAGTGACAGAGCCGAGCACCTGATCCGTACCGGCGTCGGCGACCGCGAAGACCGCGTTGCTTCGGGCCCACCCGTCGATCCGGGTTTCGAGCCACTTCAGCGCGCGCTGGTCGGCCGGCGTCCGCAGTACCGCGGTACCGGCTGTCCAGCGAAGGATGCCCGGATCCTCGAGCGCCACCGCCACGGGCCGGCTCGTCGTCGGCCGTGAACGGGCGCAGTACCAGCTCGTCCACCGCGAGTCGGCGAGGCTCCAGCGCGGGCAAGATCTATTGCTTGTGCGGCTCGTTGGCGTGCAGCAGCGGCGCCTGGTGCGCGTGGGTCCCGAGCTGCTGGACACCGGTGACCAGACCGCCGGCGAGATCACCGGTGGCGAACGAGGTCTGCATCGCCAGCGCGGCCAGGCCGGCCTCGGTGTCGGTGAGCTGCCGCCGCGCCTGCGAACCGGTGACGATCTCGAGCCGCCGGCCGGCCGGGTCGACGTACACGAGGACGCTGTGGTCGGGGTCCGGCAACTCGTTCAGCAGTTCGAGCGCGAACGGCCGGGTCTCGGAGTCGGCGCCACCGACGTACACGGAGAAGTGCAGGCCCGAGGACGCTTCCGCGTGCCGGACCGCGCGCTCGATGTCGTAGAGCTGCTCCGGGGTGAATGCGTCACCAGCTGGCACTTGCGCCTCCGGTCGTGCGGGCGATGCCGGTGCCGGCGGTCGCGGGGGTACCAGTCGCCGGCGTGGACGCGGTCGGCAGCTCGGGCAGGTTCGCCGGGTTCGGCTTGACCGGCTCGGGGCCGCCGATCCAGACCGGCGGAGCCCACCAGGACAGGCCCGGACGGTAGCGCGGACCACTCGCGATCGACGATGCGAACACGAGCAGCGCCACCACCGCGATGACCAGTGCGGGGATGCCGACGAACACCAGCAAGGTGTGGCCGGAAAGCAATGGAGTCACGACCGCAAGCCTAGCCTGCACGGCACCGTGCCCGCCCAGGGCCTCACCCCGGACGGGCACGGACTGCTAGCACTACGGTGCGCCGCGCTCAGCAGCCGCCGCAGTTGTAGTAGGTGATGTCCCAATGGCTGAGTTCGTCGGCGTAGATGTTGCCCGAGGCGGCCCGCCACTGCGCGTACCCGTCGCCACGATTGGCGATCCGGGTGAAGTTGTTGTGGATGTAGTTGCCGACGCAGGTGTACTTGCTGATGTCCACCTTGTACCCGTTGTAGTGGCTGTACGTGCCCGAGGCGTGGCCGACCTCGGTACCACCGGTGATGTTGATCGCGCAGCCGCTGGCCTGCTTCAGCGTCCGTACGCCGTAGACGGTGCTGTCGTTGATCTGCTCGAAGGAGGTGCAACTCGAGTTCGACCGGGTCGTGCACCCGCCCGACGAGGACCACGTGATACCGGCGGCGCTCAGGATCGAGGCGGCCGTGGACTGGCTCAGCTTGGTGACGGCCGACGCCTGCTCGATCGCGATCACACCGGGCAGCAGCCCGACGATCAGCGCGGCGGCGGGCACGAGGACGCGGCGAAGAAGGGACTTCATGGGCGGCACTCCTTGAAACTCGGGGCGGAAGGTTTCAAGGAGTGCCTTGCCCAGGAAAGTTATTGACCAAACCCGAACTCGAGGGTCCGTAAGGGGAACAGGTGGGTCAGAACCTGACGTCGGAGCACTGATAGAAGGCGTTCGCCGTGTCGGCGATCGTCCAGACCGCGAGGATCATGTGCCGACCGGTCCGGTTCGGCAGCGTGCCGGCGTGCGCCACGTCGTACGCCGGGCGGGCGCCACCCATCGGAACGGTCAGGAACGGCGTGAGTTCGAGCGCGGAGCGGGTCAGCGGGGCGTTCTGGTTCCAGCCCTGCTTGGTGACGTAGTACTTGAAGTCGGTCGTGGCGTGGGCGGCGGTCAAATGCCACCGGAACGTGTAGGTCGCACCGGCGGTCAGCTGGGTGGCCGGCCAGGCACCACCGCGCTGATCATCCAGCTGAGCGAACTGGGACAGCCCCGCGGAGCAGAGCTTGCCATCTGCCGGTCCGGCACCGGGGAAGCCCTTCGGCCCCTCGGTGCTCTGCGGCTCCCACTGGATCTGGCCGCAGTTCTGCACCGTGCCGTTGGCACAGTTCTTCGCGCGACTGATCGGTGCGGTGGTGTACCCGTGGCCATAGGCCAGCGGGATCGAGGTACTGACCGTCAGCGCCAGGGCGCCGACGGCAATGCCAGCCATGCTGAGTTTGCGTGTTCGCATCATGCGGACACTCCTTCTTCTTCCCGTGAAGCTGGGGGCGGCAGGAATGGAAGGAAGGCGCCTTCGGTGGCAATAGATAACAACCGTTCCATTCTATTGTCAACGGCTCGGAGCCTGTTCTTCTGACTTTCCGTGATCCGGGCAGCACGGACGGCGACGACCACGGTCGGCGATCAGGCATCGATCAACCCGCGACCGAGTCGCGACCGAGTCGCGACCGATCCGGTCTATGCCGGATAGTCACCAATTGGATTTTGTCGAACGTTCAAAAAGCAGATGGAAATAACAAACTGAACAATTATCAGCAATGTAGGTCATTCACGACTAATACAATTCCAGCACCATCGAATAGTGACCGGATTCACCTGTCACAAGAAACGCCTCAATCGGTCACAGTGCGTGATCGCGCTGGTCAGGCCCGTACTGGCGACTCCGGTAGAGGCCCTGGAAAAACCAGGTGAACAAGGGGTGGCAGCCCTGATGTGACCGCTCATCGGTGCGGTCCAAACGCCCGAATGATCACCTTCAGGGTGTTGCCAACGTAACTTCAGGACAGTCGAATACTGGTGACATAGCCCCCGGGCAAAGGCAAGGTCGAGGCATCGAGAAAAACACGACCAAGCTGGGGGAAACACCGTGAAGAATGTCTTCTACACCGCCCGAATTGCGATCGTCGCCACCGCGATCCTGCTGGTGGGGGCCGGCGCGACCATCTCCTCGGCGGCTTCGCTGGGCGACCACCACAGCACCGGAATCCCGGCAACCGTGACGCTGGCGGGCCCGGACCAGCCGGCCTGCATCGGTTGCTGGGACTGACCGGACCGACCGAGCCGAGAGACGACGATGATCAGGTTCCAGCTCCTCGGTCCGATCGAGGTGACCCGGGGCGGTGAACGCCTCGCCCTCGGCGGGTCCAAGATCCAGACCGTGCTGGCCACGCTGCTGCTGAGCCGCGACCAGGTGGTCTCCGATTCGACAGTCTCCGAGATGCTCTGGCGCGGCAAGCTGCCGAGCACTTCGAACGCCCAGATCCAGACCTACGTCTCCCGGCTACGCAACCAGCTCGGCCCCCAGGTCGAACTCGTCCGCCAGCGCGGCGGCTACCTGCTGCGGGCGCCGGGGGCGTGGGTGGACCTGGACGAGTTCCAGGCACATGCCACGACGGGACACGCGGCGCTGACCGCGGGCCGGTACGCCGAAGCGGTGACCTCGCTGCGCTCGGCGCTGGCCCTCTGGCGCGGTCACGCGCTGGTCGGCGCCACCGAATACCTGGCCGCGATCGAGCAGCCTGGCCTCGACGAGGCCCGCCTCGCCGCCGGCGAGGCGCTGATGACGGCCGAACTGGCTCGCGGCAATCATCAAAGAGTGGTGTCGGAGCTGGCCGCGATGGTCAACCAGCACCCCTTCTCCGAGCGGGTCCGAGGACTTTCGATGCTCGCGCTCTACCGCTGTGGCCGGCAGGCCGAGGCGCTGTCGACGTACGACGCCTGCCGCCGCCACCTGGCCGAAGAGCTCGGCATCGATCCGGGCGAGGAGCTGAAGGAACTGCACCAGGCGATCCTGGAGCAGAACGCCGAACTCACCGCCCCGACCGTGGTCGAGGTGGTCAGCCGACCGACGCCGACAGCGCCGGCCCAGCTACCACCCGCACCCAGTGACTTCACCGGCCGTACCGCGATGGCCGACCGACTCGACGCCGTACTACGGGCCGGCGGCGGAACGGCCGCTGTAGTCGGCCTGGCAGGAACCGGCAAGACCGCACTCGCCCTGCACGTCGCTGACCGGATCCGCGACGAGTTCCCGGACGGACAGCTCTACCTGGACCTGGCCGGCAGTACGCCGGACCCGATGGAGCCGTCGACCGCGCTGGCCGAGCTACTGCACTCCCTAGGGGTGACCGAAGCCGAGCTGCCCGCCGGACCGTCCGAACGCACTCAGCTCTTCAGGCACCTGGTGGCCGGCCGACAGCTGCTCGTAGTACTGGACGATGTTGCCGACGAGCACCAGGTTCGCTGGCTGTTGCCCGGTGGTGGGAAGAGCAGCGTGCTGCTGACTTCGCGGGCCAGGCTGGCCGCACTGGAGGGCGCGACCCGGATCCCGTTGGGTGGGTTCAGCACGGCTGAGGCTGTGCGGTTGCTCGACTCGCTTGCAGGTCCGCGGCACGGCTCCGACTCGCCGGCCTCCGTCCGAACGTTGCTAGCAGCAACTGGTCGGCTGCCACTGGCCATCCGGGTAGTCGCCTCCAGGCTGGCCGCGAACCCAGATCTGACGGTGACCCAGGTGGTCGGCCGGCTGACGTACGGCATGCAGCCGTTCGACCAGTTGAGGCTGGGCGACCTGGACGTCAGTGCCCGGATCGAATCGAGCTACGAGCAGCTCCCGACCGCGCGTCGGCGAGCGCTGCGGCTGATGGCGATCGGCCTGACCGGCGAGTTCTCGGTCTGGCACACCGCAGTACTGCTGGATGCTCCCCTGGCCCAGGTGCACGACCTGCTGAACGGCTTGGCCGATCGAGGTCTGGCAGAAGTCAGTGGCAGCCGTATCGGGCAGCTCGACCTGTACACGATCCACCCGCTGGTGCGGGCCTATGCCAGAGAACGCGCACTGGCCGAGGAAGCACCGCACGAGCGCGGTGCCGCGCTGGAACGCATCCACCACGGCCCACACGTCTGGCAACCCGCCGCCTGACCCAGTCCGCCTGCCCGCCAGCAGAGCGGCCCGACCACCGCCCGCCCGACCCGCCAGCCAGGGCGGCCCGATCGTCTATCCGTCAACCGAAGTGGGCTTCATGACCACCTGGCTTGTCCGCCTTGATCCTCCGGCCATCGCGACCGGGCCGCGCGTTGCGGTGAAGGACGCGATCGACATCGAAGGCCTGCCGACCACCGCGGCCTGTCCGGCCGTCGGTGACGACGCGAAACCTGCGCTCGCCGACGCACCGGTCGTCGCGAGAGCGCGCGCGGCCGGTGCGGTCTTCGTAGGCAAGACCAACCTGACCGAGCTCTGCCGCCCACCGGACGGGGTCAACCCGTGGACCGGCACACCACGCAACCCACTCGACCGCTCGCTGGTCCCCGGCGGATCGTCAAGCGGCTCAGGCGTGGCAGTCGCCAAGGGCGAAGCCGACATCGCGATCTGCACCGACACCGGCGGCTCCAGCCGCTTGCCCGCCGCCTGCTGCGGAGTAGCCGGCCTCAAAACCACCGCCGGCCGCCTCCCCCTCGACGGCGTGTTCGCATTCGCCCCCACCATGGACACCATCGGCGCGATCGCCCCGAACGCTGCCGGCCTGGCCCAGGCGATGACCCTCCTCGAACCAGGCTTCACCACCACCCCGTACGACGGCGAGATCGCACGACTCCGCTTGCCCGACGTCACCGTCGACCCGGCCGTGGATCAGGCCGTCGACGAAGCACTCGCCAACTCCGACAGCAACGTCGTCGACGTCCCACTCACCGGCTGGCTACGCGCCGGTGTCGCCGCCGGCCTGATCATCAACGCCGAGGGCTACAAGGCCCACCAGCACCTACTCGATGGCGGCCGCATGAGCGACCGAGTCCGCGACTGGATCACCCGAGGCAAGTACCTAGACGACGAAATGGTCGCCGACGCCCGCGAACTAGGCCGCCAGTTCCGCACCCAACTGGACGTCCTCCTCAACCGGTATGGCGTACTCGCCCTCCCCACGATGATCGCGCCCCCACCAAAACTCGGCGACGAATCCCGCTACGACTTCACCGCCCTAACCGCCCCGGTAAACCTGGCCGGCCTCCCCGCCGTAGCCCTCCCCCTGCAACCCACCACCGGCCCAGTCCCCCCATCCCTCCAACTAATAGGCCCACCCAACTCCGAGTCCTCCCTACTGTCGCTGGCCGCCACCTTCACGCAGTAGGTCACCGATGGCCGCGATCCCCTGTCCGATCGCGTTCTCGTGGACATCACCGAAGCCGAACACGATCCCCGCCGGTCCTTCGCCCGCCACGACGTCGGAGGCATGGAAACCTGTACGCCACGGTTCGCAACACAGCGCGGATCCCGGCCGTCTGGCAGGGCGTGGTCGACACCGTCCTCACCAACCTCGCCGGGAAGCTCCCATCGGCCGAGGAGGTCTTGCACCTGCTCCCAGCCGAGGCGCGCGGCGGGTGCTCGCTCTGCCTGCTGGCCACCACAGGGTCAGAACATCCCGCCCCCGGCATGGATCGCCTGACCGGTGATCCACCGACTGTCATCGGAGGCGAGAAATGCCACGATGTCGGCGATGTCTGCGGGCTCGGCGAGTCGACCAAGCGGAGTCTGAGCCGCGATCGCGGCGGCCATCTCTGCCGGCAGGGTCGCCGCGATCGATTCGGTCCTGGTCGGTCCCGGAAGCACGCTGTTGACAGTGACGCCCCGCTGTCCGAGTTCCTTAGCGAGGACCCGGACCATTTGGTCGCAGGCCGCCTTGCTGGCGGCGTAGATACCGGCGCCGGGCCGGGGCGAGACGGCCGCGCCGCTCGAGATGACCACGATGCGGCCGTTGTCCGGCACTCTGTTCGCGGCCTCCCGCAGGGTGGCGAAGGTAGATCTGGTGTTGGTGTCGAAAACGTGGTCGTAGTCGTCGTCCGTAGCCTCGGCAAGAGGCGCGAAGCGGGTGATGCCGGCACTGTGCACGACGAGATCCGGTGGGCCGTAGAGGTCACCGGCGATGTCGAACAAGCGGCGGACATCGTCTGGCACCGCAACGTCGGCGCGCACCGCCGTCGCCTTCCCACCGCTGTTCTCGATGGCAGATACCACGGCTTCGGCTGCCGCGACATTGGAGTGGTAGTTGACGACAATGCTCGCGCCGTTCGACCCGAGCCGTTCGGCGATGGCGCGGCCGATGCCACGCGAGGCGCCGGTCACGATGGCAGCGCTGCCGCGGTTGCTGAGCTGGGGCAAGGAGTCTCCTGATCCGTCTTCGGAGTCCGGGATATTTCACTGGACAGGGCGTCTTTCGATGTACAGAGTGTCTTTGAGTGGACATACTGTCAAGTCAAAATGTAGAATTCCCGACCATGACGACGCGCCAGTACGAGCAGCGCCTGCGCGCCGACACCGCTGAGGTAACTCGTCGCCGGATCCTCGACGCGGTCTACCGACGGCTGCGCGAAGCCCCGACCGAAGCGGTCAGTATCGAGCGGGTGGCGGCGATGGCCGGGGTCTCGCGGTCGACGATCTACCTGGTGTTCGGCTCGCGGGCCGGACTGTTCGACGCACTCGGTGACGACCTCCGCCGGCGAGGCGGCTTCGATCGGACCGTCGGCAGCACCGACAGGCCTGATGCCCGCGAGAGCCTGCGCGAATCGATCCGCGCCTCAGTGCCGGTCTTCGCCTCGCACCGTGAGGTGCTGCGAGTGTTGTACTCGATGGCGCAACTCGATCCAGAGGCTGTCGGCGGTGCCATCCAGCGGATGGGCGAAGCGCGCGCCGCGGGCATCGCCCACCACACGGATCGGCTCGCCGAACAGAATGCGCTGCGAACTGGCGTCACTGCGGCCGAGGCCGCAAATCTCCTGTGGGCAGTCACTGGCTTCGAATTCTTCGATCAGCTCTATACAGGTCGAGCGCTGCCCAGTGACCAGGTCGCCGACCTGATGATCGCCGCCGCCGAACGCCTCGTCTTGCCTTGAGCCCCATCCGTCGAACGATGATGTTGTACGACTCAGCTGCGTCCGCAGTTCGTGCGTCAGCTCCGGTGCTCAGGTGGGTGGTTCGCAAGGCGGAGGGAGGATGTCATGCCTTTCCATAGTTCGCCCTCGTCCCCCGGTGCGGGCGTCTCTGAGCACCAGCTGAGTATCCCGCCCCCGGAAAACGCTCAGCGGATGCACAGAGGCCCGGCAACCGATGCGAGCGTTCCGCGCTTTGTGCACGACCTGAGCACGCGATCGGCTTGGGACACTCAGCCGATGCACAAAGACGTCCATACCGCAGGCAACGGGTGGCCGGCCGACTCCGGCAGGCCGGAGTACTACCGCCGCGCAGGACATCAGTGCCGACGACCTGTCCGCGCTGTGCGCCGCCTGCCATGAGATCTCCCAGCAGCCGAAACCCCCGATACCACCAATGCGTCACCGGACAAACCCGTCCGAGACCGACTTATCCAGCGAACTTCAGAAGCAGGACGCCGCGTATCGGAAGTTCCGTTAACGATAGCGGTGGTCGGGTGCGTCCATCGCGGTAGCGCAACGGCACTTCCGGCACGGGGGCACTAGCAGGCGGAAACCCCGGGCGCGGAGGGAGACGCCCGGGGTTTCCTCTTTTCTGTGGGGGGTCAGCGGATCATTACGTGGGAGTCGTTGGGGCGGAGGGAGCGGGAGGCTCGGAGGTCTCGGACTGAGAAGGTGCGTTGGAGCCAGCGGTCGTGGCCGTCGTAGCGGGGGGTGAAGCTGGTGCGGCCGTGGACTGAGACGCGGTTGTCGACGATGGCCAGGTCGCCGGGCTCGAGGTAGATCGTGTCGGCGGTGGCGGCCAAGGTGCGTTGGAGTTCGCGCATTGCTTCTACCGCGTCTGGGCCGAGCGGCTTCGTCGCGGCGAAGTCGACCAAGAGGTCTGGGTCGTCCGGTGCGCCGGTGAGGATGCCGTGTGGCTCGGTCAGCTGGCCGGCGTCGCCGAAGGACGGGGGCGGGGAGGTGATGTAGATCGGCCGGAACAGGGCCTCGACACACTCCTTGCTGAGCTTGTCGAGGGCCTTGCGGATGCAGGACACCCGCAGGCCGGCCACCTTCTCGTGGTCCGCGCGCAGGCAGAGCAGCAGGACGTAGTCGGGCCGGTGGGCGTGGAACGCGTTCTCGTTGTGGAAGGACAGCATCACCGAGCCCTCGTTGCCCTGGAACGCCTCGCTGCCCGGCACCGGTACGACGTCGTGCACGAGCGCGCCGGACTTCTCCGCCAGGAAGGCGGCCGGATCGCCCAGTCCACTCGCGACCAGGGTCAGCAGTGCAGCCGGAACGGTGCCCTCCTTCTGCACCGAGCCGCTGTACGCCGGGGTGTCGGGCACCGCGCTCTCGTCGACCGGCAGGCCGCGGACCAGGAAGGCGCCGCCGGGCCCGGAGTCGCGGCGGAACTCAGCGAGCGCCTTCCGGAGTACGGCGGGCAGGTCGTGGTAGCCGTCCCGGGCGGCGTCCACCCAGGCGTCGGAGTTGACCCAGCCGTCGCCATCCGACACGACCCGGCGAGCGACCTGCTCGGCCAGTTCGTGATCGGCCGGGCCGAGGATCACCGGACCCGCGGTCCTGGTCTCGAACACTTGTTGCAACAGCGAGTTCATCGTGTGCACTCCTTAGAGGATTTCGCTTGGGTGACGCAGGTGGTGCGGATCAGTCGCCGTAACCACCCCACTCGACGAGCAGCCGGTCCTGCTCGGCCTGGCTGACCGCGCCGAGCTCGGCGACCGGACTGGTCCCGGCGGCGGTCATCTCCCGCAGCAGCTCGATGTAGCGGCGCAGGTGGTCTTCGGTCTCGGCGCGGCTGAACGCGTCCGGCCGGGAGTCGAGGTTGAGCTGGAACCCGTCCTCGCCCGGGAACACGCTGAGCCGCAGCGCGAAGTGGGTGTCGTCGCGGGCGTCGATGTGCACCAGCCGGACCCCGTTCACCGACAGCTTCATCACGCCGGCGTCGATCGGGTAGTTGAAGAACACGACCGTGCTGTCGAACAGCGGGCCGAGTCCCGCGCCGGCGAGGATCTCGCTGGTGCCGAGGTGGTGGTGATCGGACAGCGCGGTCTGCTCGTCCTGGAGGCGGCCGAGGTACGCGCCGACGGTGTCGTCGGAACGGGTCCGGATCCGCACCGGGATGGTGTTCACGAACAGCCCGACCATCTGCTCGATGCCGGTGATCTCCGGCGGCCGGCCCGACACCGTAGTACCGAAGACCACGTCGTCGCGGCCGGTCAGCCGGGACAGCAACAGTCCCCAGGCCGACTGGATGACGGTGTTCACCGTGACCCCGGTACGCCGCGCCAGCGCTGCAACAGCTTCGCCGAGTTCAGGAGTCAGGTGTTCCGTTACCCGCTCGGGCAGGACCGCATGGCCTTCGGCGATACCGGGCGCGACCAGGGTCGGCTCGGTGACACCTTCCAGCGCGGCGTTCCACGCGGTGCGGTCGTTCTCGAGATCGTGCTCCGCAAGCCATTCCAGGTAGTCCGGGTACGGCGCCACGCGGGGCAGCTTGGTCCCGTCGCCACCTTCGGCGTACGCCGCGAACAGTTCGCGCAGCAGCACCGGGATCGACCAGCCGTCGAGCACCAGGTGGTGGTTCGTCAGTACCAGCCGATGCAGTGCCGGACCGAGCTTGATCACCACGAACCGCAGCAACGGCGGCCGCTCGGGATCGAACTTCGTCAGTTGCTCGGCCTCAAGCAGCCGCAGTACTTCGGCCTCCTGGCTGAGCTCGTCGAGCGTGCTCAGGTCGACCTCGGTCCACGGCAGCTCGAGTTGCTCGTGCACTATCTGCAAGGGATTGCCGAGCGCGTCGTGGGTGAAGCCGGCCCGCAGGGTCTGGTGCCTGACCAGCAAGCTCTTGGCCGAGCGGCGTAGCGCCGGTACGTCGAGCGCTCCCTCCAGGTCCATCCAGATCCGGCCGGTGTAGAGGTCGATCCCCTCCCCCTCCAGCAGGGAGTAGTAGAGGAAGCCTTCCTGCAGCGAGGTGACGGGCAGCAGCGACTCCAGGTCGGGGTGCTTCGCTTCCAGCAAGGACAGCCGCTCCTGGTCGATCGCGACCAGCGGGAAGTCCGACGGCGTGTGCCCGGAGGCTTCCGCGCCGACCAGGCCGGCCAGTGCGTCCCACCAGAGCTGGGCGAGTTCGGCGACCTCGTCGGAGGTCAGTACGCCGTCCGCCCAGGTCCATTCGGCGCGCAGTTCGGGACCGTCCGGGCCGTCGAGCACCATCGCGTTCAGCTCGATCGCGTGGCCCAGCGGCATCCGCGGGTCCGCACCAGGGACCAGTCCAGCACCGCCCGGCACGAGCGACCAGTCCGTAGCCACCGGCGACTCCACCCGCCCGAGGTAGTTCACAACGAGCTGCGCCCGTCCTCCACGCCTCGCTTCCCCGCCTTCCCCTTCTCTCCTTCCTTCCCTTGGATCTGTTGCCGTGCGCAACTGCTCCTTCACTGCCTTCAGCGTCGCACCAGGATCGTCGTCCACCGCCGTCAGCCGGACCGGCTTGATCTCGGTGAACCAGCCGACTGTGCGGGAGACATCAGCCCCCGGTACGGCGTCGCGACCGTGCCCTTCGAGGTCGATCAGCACCGACTCGTGACCACGCCAGCGCTTCACCGCCAGCGCGAGGCCAGCCAGCAGTACGTCATTGATCCCGCCATGGACAGCCTGTCCCACCTTGGTGAGCAACGGCTGGGTGGTCGCAACCGGAAGAACAACCTCCAGCTTGCCGGCGTTGGCAACAATGTCGGTCGACTCCAGCGCCCGGCTGCCCACCAACGGCTCTTCGGCGACCACAAATCCAGTTGCTGCAGGCAACTGCTTGCTCCAGGCGGCGAACGAAGTACCGACCGGGTCGAGCGCCTCGCCCTGCCAGGCGGACAGCAGATCCGGAAGCAGGATGCGCCAGGACACACCGTCCACCGACAGGTGGTGGATCAGCACCAGCAGCCGCCCGGATTCCGCCGGCCCGGCATCGAACCAGACCACCTGCAGCATCGTCCCGTCGTACGGCGCCAGCCGAGCGCGTGCCGCCTCGGCCGCCTCGACCTGGACCGCGTCCTGCTCGTCAGCCGTCAGTCCGGCAATGTCCACCCGCGTCACGCAGGCAGTCGCATCAACCGAACCGACAGCCCGCGACTCCAGCGACCAAGATCCGCCGTCCTTCCGCACTACGAACCGCAGCGCGTCATGGTGGTCGACCACTTTCTGGAGAGCCCCGGTCAACCGGTCGAGCCCGAGATCCGCAGGGATCTGGATGAGCACCGACTGGTGGAACCCTGACCAGGCCTCGCCGGTTGCGGCTAGCGCAGTCTGGAGCGGTGTCAACTGGACCGGCCCGACCTCAGCAACCCTCGCCGATCCGGCCCCGGCCGAAGCAGCCCCGGCCGATCCAGCCGCGGCGTCGACGGTCGAGACTGCCGCGAGCTTGGCGACGGTCTGGTGCCGGAAGACATCCCGCGGCGTGAAGATCAGCCCGGCCTTGCGAGCACGGCTCACCAACTGGATCGACATGATGCTGTCGCCACCCAGCTCGAAGAACCCGTCGTCGAGACCGACCTCCTCGATGCTCAGCACCTCGGCGAAGAGCGCCCGGAGGAGCTTCTCGGCCGGCTTCTGCTGGACGGTCTCGTCAACGGTGGTGACAGCCGCGAGCTTGGCGACGGTCTGGTGCCGGAAGACATCCCGCGGCGTGAAGATCAACCCGGCCTTGCGAGCACGGCTCACCAACTGGATCGACATGATGCTGTCGCCACCCAGCTCGAAGAACCCGTCCTCCGGTCCGACCAGCTCGATGCTCAGCACCTCGGCGTACAGCTCGGCCAGGGTCTGTTCGACCGAACTGCTCAGCACCGAACGCGAAGCCTGCACGGCGGCAGCCGGCGCGGGCAGTGCGGCGCGATCCAGCTTTCCGTTGGGTGTCAACGGCAACGAGTCGAGCGGCACGATGGTGCTGGGCACCATGAACTCCGGCAGCGACTCGGCCAGGTACCCCCGGAGGTCAACGCTCGAGGTGACGACGACGTAACCAACCAGTCGTTTGTCCCGGACGATCACCACTGCGTGCTGGACCGAGGGGTGCAAGGCCAGCGCGGCCTGAATCTCACCGAGTTCGACGCGGGCGCCGTTCAGCTTGACCTGGTCGTCGACGCGGCCGAGGATCTCCAGCCGGCCATCGGTGGTCCAGCGCACCTGGTCACCGGTCCGGTAGAGCCGCCCATCGCGGAAGGGATCCGGGATGAACCGCTCGCCGGTAAGCTCCGGCCGCCGTAGGTACCCACGTGCCACACCGGCACCGCCGATGAACAGCTCGCCAGGTGCCCCGGTCGGGACGACTGCCATGGCGTCATCGAGGACATAGAGCCGCACGTTGTCGTGCAGTCCGACCTGACCGGACACGGCAGCGATCGGCACCCGGTGCAGCCCTTCCAGGCTGTCGGAGGTGATGCGCCAGGCCGTCGAATCGATCGCGGCCTCGGTCGGTCCGTACTGGTTGTAGAACTCCACCCAGGGCAGGCGATCCAGCACCTGCCGGGCCAGCGCCGCCGGAAGCTCTTCGCCACCGGACAGCAGCACCCGCAGGGAAGTGCACTCCTCCAGCCCGCCTTCAGCGAGCATCACCGCCAGCATCGACGGCACGAAGTACACCTGGGTGACCTGCTGTTCCTTGATGGTCTCCCGCAGGTACGCCGTGTCGAGGTGGCCGCCTGGCTTGGCGATCACCAACCTGGCGCCTTGGCTCAGCGGACCGAAGATCTCTCCCACCGACACGTCGAAGCCGGTCGGGATCTTGACCAGTACAGAGTCCTCCGGTGTGTACCGGAAGTACGCGCGCTGGGTCCAGTGGAACCGGTTGACCGCGCCCCGATGAGTTGCCAGCACTCCCTTCGGCCGTCCGGTCGACCCGGACGTGTAAATCAGGTAGGCGACATCGTCCGGCCCGGCAACTGCCGGCAGATCGGTCGCAGGCGCCTCGGCCCAGTCGTTCGAGTCGATCAGTACTACGCGGGCGTCGGTGGCCGGGAGGTCGCCGGCGAGGTCCGATCTGCTGATCACGAACGACGCCTCAGCGTCCTCGACCAGGTAGGCCAGCCGACTCGCGGGATAGTCCGGGTCGAGCGGCAGATAGACGCCACCGGCCTTCAGTACCGCGAGCGCTGCGATGATCAGCCCAGCAGAGCGATCGACGTGGACGCCGACCACCACATCCGGCCCGACCTCCAGCTCACGCAGGTGATGCGCGAGCCGGTTGGCCTCGGCGTTCAGTTCCGCGTAGCTCAGTTCAGACCCGTGGTCGTGCACGGCGACGGCGTTCGGCGTACGGACGGTCTGGCGCTCCACCAGCTCCGAAATTGTCGACCAATCGATCTCCCGATCGGTTTCGTTGCGCCCGGCGACCAAGAGCTCGCGCTCGGCGGCTCCGATCACCTCCAGTGCGCCGATCCGCTGGTCCGGCGCTTCCGCGACCTGGCGCAAGACCTGACCGAACCGCTCGACCAACTGCTCGGCGGTACCGCGGTCGAACAGATCCAGCGCGAACTCCAGGTGACCGGACAGACCGTCCACACCTTCGCGGAGCGCGAGCTGCAGATCGAACTGGGCGATCCCGGAGTCCACCGGAGCATGCGAGACGGTCAGGCCGGGAAGCTCCACGGCCGCCGGGTCGTCGCTCTGGTACGGCATCATCACCTGGAACAGCGGGTGCCGTGCGGTCGACCGGACCGGGTTGACGATGTCGACCAGCCGGTCGAACGGCAGGTCCTGGTGGGCGTAGGCGGACAGGTTCGTTTCCCGCACCCGGGCCAGCAGCTCCTCGAAAGTCGGGTCGCCGGAGGTGTCGGTTCGCAGTACGAGCGGGTTGACGAACATGCCCACCAGATCGTCGAGCGACTCGTCCGTGCGGCCCGCGTTCGGCGTACCGATCGGCACGTCGGTGCCGGCGCCGAGCCGCGTGAGCAGCGTCGCCAAGGCGGCCTGCAGCAGCATGAACAGGCTGACGTGATTGGCCTGCGCGAGTGCCGACAGTTCTGCGTACAGGTCGTGAGAAACCGCAACCGGTACGACGTCGCCACGGTTGCTCGCGACGGCCGGGCGCGGCCGGTCGGTCGGGAGCTCCAGCTGGTCGGGCAGGCCGGCAAGCTGGTCGCTCCAGTACTCGATCTGCTGACGAGCGCGGCTGTCCGGGTCGGCCTCGTCCCCGAGCAACTCGCGCTGCCACTGGGCATAATCGGCGTACTGGACAGGCAGCGGCGTCCAAGCCGGCGCCGCCCCAGAGACCCGGGCCGCGTACGCCGTGGCGATGTCGCGGGCCATCGGCGTAGTCGACCAACCGTCGCACGCGATGTGGTGCAGCGTGATCAGCAGGACGTGACGCTCAGGCGCCAAGGCGAACAGGGTTGTCCGCAGCGGCGTCTCGACACTCAGGTCGAACGCGTAGCCGGCGCCCTGGTCGAGTCGCTCGGCCAACTCGGCCTCGTCGATGCGGGCCACCGGCAACGGGACGGTTGACGGCTCCAGTACGACCTGGTGCGGCGTTCCGTTGTCATCGGCAAAGATTGTCCGAAGCGTCTTGTGCCGCTCCACCACATCGGCCAGTGCGGCCTGCAGTGCCTCAATGTCCAGAGTGCCGTCGAGCGATACCGCAAAGGCGTTGTTGTAGGTCGCCGACGGACCCTCGAAGCGGTTCATGAACCAGAGCCGGCGCTGCGCGAACGACAGCGGCACCTGCTCTTCCCGCTCCCTCACCTGGATGGGCGGTCGCGCCGCCGTCACGCCGTCGAGCTGCGTCGACAGCCCGGCAACGGTCGGGTGCTCGAACAGGGCTCGCACCGACAACTCCACGCCGAGGGTGGCCCGGATCCGGCTCATCAGCCGGGTGGCCATCAACGAGTTGCCGCCGAGTTCGAAGAAGCTGTCGTCGATACCGACCCGGACCAGGCCGAGCAGTTCGGCGTACAGGCCGCAGAGGATCTCCTGCTCCGGCGTCCGCGGTCCACGCGACGTGGTGAGCGAGGAGAAGTCGGGCTCGGGAAGCGCCTTGCGGTCGAGCTTGCCGTTCGGCGTGACCGGCAGATCGTCGACCTGCATCACCAGGCTCGGCACCATGTACTCCGGGAGCCGGCCGGCGACCGCCTCGCGGAGCGCGACCGGGTCGAGGTCATTGCCGTCCGCAACCACGTAGGCGACCAGCTGCTGGTCCCCGGAGCTCGACTTGTGCACGATCACGGCGGCCTTTGCCACGTCCGCCTGATGCAGCAGCGCGGACTCGATCTCACCGAGCTCGATCCGGAAGCCGCGGATCTTCACCTGGTCGTCGGCGCGGCCGAGGTACTCCAGCACGCCGTCGGCGTTCCAGCGGACCACGTCACCGCTGCGGTACATCCGGCTGCCGGGGACGCCGTACGGGTTGGCCACGAAGCGTTCCGCGGTGAGGCTCGAACGGTTCAGGTAGCCGCGAGCCAGCTGGACGCCGGCCAGGTAGAGCTCTCCCGAGAAGCCCGGGGGCACCGGGAGGAGGTTGTCGTCGAGCACGTAGACCTGGGTGTTCCAGACCGGCCGGCCGATCGGTACGACGCCGGCCGGGATCTCGTCGCCGGGCTCGAGCCGGTACTCGACACAGCCGACGGTCGCCTCGGTCGGACCGTATTCGTTGACCAAGGTGATGTCCGGGTGCGCTTTACGCCATTCGGTCAGCGCAGAGCCGCGCAGCGCCTCACCACCGAGCAGCAACTCGCCACTGCCGAACCGATCGGCCGCAAGGCCTTCCAGCATCGGCAGGTGGCTGGGAGTCGCCTTCACGAAGGTCAGCGGGTCCTCGGCTCCGGCGACGCCGTCGTCGATCGCACCGAGCTGGACGCAGCCACCCCGGACGAGCGCGCCGAACATGGACGTCACGGTCAGGTCGAACGACACCGGCGAGTGCAGCAGCGTCTGGCCGCTGAGGCCGCCGTACATCTCGGTGACCCAGCGCAGGTACTGCCCGAGCGCGCGGTGCTCGACGACAACACCCTTCGGCATGCCGGTCGATCCGGAGGTGTAGATCAGGTACGCCGGGTAGCCAGGCGACACGTCGATCTTCGGGGCCGAAGCGGGGCCCGCGTCAATCAGCGCCTCCAACAACAAGGTCGGCACGTCGTGGTCCGGCAGCTCGACGGACTCCTCCGTCACCAGCAACGCGGGACGAGCATCCTCAAGCAGGTAGGCGATACGGTCGGCTGGGTAGGTCAGGTCGATGGGCAGGTAGGCCGCCCCGGTCTTCACCACAGCCAGCAGCGTGACCAGCAATTCGGGCGTCCGCGGCAGAGCGACGGCCACGAAGCGCTCGGGTCCGGCACCGTGCTGGAGCAGCACGCGCGCCATCCGGTCCGCCGCGGCGTCCAGCTCGGCGTAGCTCATCCGACGGTCAGCCGAAACCACAGCGGGCTGGCCAGGAACACGCGCAACCTGCGCCGCGAACATCTTCGGCAGAGTGCTGGCGGTCTCGCCGGCGTGCTGCCAGTACGACACGTCGATCGACGCCTCGGTCGGCCCGTACAGGTTGTGCAGCGGTACGTCGGGCAACTGGAACCGGAAATCCTCGGCAAGCTCCATCGACAGCGCCTCGCCGGAGCAGAACACCCGACGCAGCCCCGTGCAGCCGGCAGCACCCGGGTCGGCCAGGAACGCGGTCAGCATCGACGGCACGAAGTGCACCGTGGTGACGCCCTCGTCCTGGATCAGCTTCGCCAGGTACGCCGGGTCGCGATGCCCCTCGGGCTTCGCGATCACCAAACAGGCGCCGACCTGCAAGCCCCAGAAGAACTCCCAGACGGACACGTCGAAGCCCATCGGGGTCTTCTGCAGCAGCCGGTCCCCCGCCTTCAGGCGGTACTCGGCCTGCATCCAGAGCAGCCGGTTGACGACTCCCGCGTGCGGAACCAGCACGCCCTTGGGTCGGCCGGTCGAGCCGGAGGTATAGATCACGTACGCCGGGTGCTCGGGCGTCAACGGGATCGTCCGGTCGGCGTCGGTCGGGTCGGTGTCCGGCCGCGCTGCGACCAAGTCCTCGAGGTGGCTGTCGCTGAGCAGCAACCGCACGCCGTTCGGCATCGCGGCCGCAGCCGACTCGGTGGTGATGACGAAAGCCGGCTCGGCATCCTCGACGACGTACGAGATCCGGTCCGCCGGGTAGCTCAGATCGATCGGCAGGTACGCCGCGCCGGTCTTCACCACGGCGTACATGGCAACCAGGAGGTCGATCGAGCGGGGCAGGGCCAGCCCGATGACCTTCTCGGGGCCGACACCCTCGCTGATCAGGTGGTGCGCAAGCTTGTTGGCCCGGCGGTTCAGCTGGGCATAGGTCACCTCGGTGCCGTGGTAGCGCAAGGCGGTCGCGTTCGGCGTACGGCGTACCTGGGACTCGAAGAGATCCGCGAGTGAGCCGCCGTCCAGGGAGACGGCGGTCTGGTTCCAGTCGACCAGGACCTTGCGGCGCTCGTCGGCGGAGACCAGCTCGATCTGGCCGATCGGCAACTGCGGCTCGGCCACGACGCACTCGAGGAACCTGACGAAGCGGGTCTGGTAACTGTCCAGTTCGTCGGTGTCATAGCGATCGGCGCTGCCGTCGATGTCGATGCGGAGGCCGGCGCCGTCGTCGTACACGGCAATGGCCAGGTCGTCGATCGCACCGTGCGACAGGTTGTGCAGGGTGGTCCGGTGGCCGCCGAACCGCAGGTCGTGGTTGAAGGCCATCACGTTGAGCATCGGACCGGCGATCCCGCCGCCGTCGGCCGGCAGGCCGAGGTCGTGCCGGATGTCCTCCTGGCGGTACCGCTGGTGCTTGAGCGCCGCACGCAGCGCCTCGGTGACGACCGGGACCAGCTCGGCCATGCTCTGGCGGGGTGACACCGGTACGCGCAGGGGCACGTGGTTGGACAGCATTCCGGGGGTCGCGAGCGTCAGTGCCGTAGTACGAGCGGTGACGGGGAGAGTGAGGACCAGGTCCGTCAGACCGGTCACGCGGTGCAGGTACGCCGCTGTGACCGCGATCGTCCAGATCGACCAGTGCGTGCCGGCCGACCGGGCCGCCTTCCTCAGGCGAGTGGTGTCGTCGCTCGTCAACGCACCGGAGCTGCGCAATGGCACCTCGTCCGTGCGGTCGCGACCCGGCGTCCGCCAGCTCAGCCGGGCCGGATCCGGCAGGTCGGCCAGCTGGTCCATCCAGTAGTCGCGATCAGCAACGAAGGCGTCGGAGCCGCGGTACTCCTGCTCCTCCTCGATCAGCTGCGTGAGGGTGCCGAACGGAGACGGCCCGAACGGGCGGCCGGCCACCAGGTCGTCGTACAGCGCGGCCAGCCGTTTCGCTACGACGCCACCTGAATAGCCGTCGAAGGTCACGTGATGGCCGCGCTGGTACCAGATCGCCGAGTCGGCCGAGACGGTGAACAGGACCGTGGCGGTGAGGTCGCCGGTGGTCAGATCGACCGGGCGGGCCAGGTCCGCCCGCATCCACGCGAACGCGGCCGCCCGCGGGTCGGCCTCGGCCGTCACGTCGACGGTCGCGACGATCGAGTCCGGCACCTGCGTGTGCAGCTCCTGGGAGAGACCGTCGTCGTTGTGGACGGCGCGGACGCGGCAGGCCTCGGCCTCGTGCGCCAGCCGGCGCCAGGCCTGCTCGAAGAGTGCGGGATCCACGGAGCCGTGGATCTCCACGCACTCGGCGATGGTGTAGCGGTGCCCCGAACGGTCGAGCTGGTGGGCGTACCAGACGCTTGATTGAGCAGCCGACAGCGGCAGACGGACGATCGAATTCTCAGCCATGATCCTCATCGCACGATCGGTGCCGCCACTTCGGCAGAAGGGCGGAATGAATGGTCAGGGGTGTGTTCGGAGTGCGGTGCAGACTCAGACGCGGACGCTTGCGGGCCGCATGTCGGTCCACTGGGCGTTGATGAAGTCGACGCAGGCGACGCGGTCGGTGCGGTCCAGCGCGACCTGCCAGCCCGCCGGTACCCCGGCGAACTCCGGCCAGAGCGAGTACTGGCCCTCGTCGTTGCGCAGCACCAGATAGGTGGCGCTGTCGTCCTCGAACGGATTGGTGCTCACGGGTGTGCTCCCTCGGTGGTGAACGTGCGGGCGATCAGGTCGGTGACGAGCCCGGGCACCTCTTCGGTGTAGAAGTGGCCGCCCGGCAGGGTTTCGGTGACGATCCCGGCGTTGGTGTGCTGAGCCCAGTGCTCGGCATCGGCGGAACCGAAGGTGTGGTCGCCGGATCCCGCGAGCACGGTGATCGGGCAGCTGAGCCGGGTGCCGGCCTTGTAGTCGTAGCTCTCCATCAGCCTGAAGTCCGCCTGCAGCATCGGCAGCGCGAGCTCCCGCAGGTCGGGGTCCTCCAGCGACTCCAGGCCGGCCCCACCCAGGCTGCGGATGTAGGCCATCACCTCGTCCTCGGTGTCGAAGCTGATCCCTAGCCGGGTGGCCACCGCTGGAGCGATCCGGGCCGAGGCGAAGAGCCGACGCGGTCCGTTGCCAAGGGCATCCATCTGGCGGGCGGCCTCGAAGGCGACTGTCGCGCCCATGCTGTGCCCGAAGTACGCGGTCGGGCCTTGGAGGCGGGGCAGTTCAGCGACGATGCCGTCGACCAGGGTGGTGAAGTCGGTCAGCAGCGGGTCGTGGAAACGATCCTGCCGGCCGGGGTACTGGACCGCGACCAGCTCGATCGACTCCGGCAGCAGCGTGGCCCACTCGCGATAGGCGCTGGCCGCCCCGCCGGCGTGCGGAAAGCACACCAGCCGGAGCATGGCCTGCGGCCTCGGGGTGTAGGTGCGGAACCAGCTCACGCCGGCGCTCCGACTCCGGCGGCCGCGGCACGGGCGGACGGACCGGTGACGGCCTCGATCGGCGGCACCGAGGTGGCGTCCGGCTGGAAGGCCTCCGCCATCGCGACCGCGATCTTGCGCGCGCCGGTGAACGGCTCCCGGGCGTGCGAGGACAGCATGTTGTCCACCAGCAGCAGGTCGCCCTGCTTCCAGTCGATCCGGGTCCACTCCTTGCGGTACGCCGCGCGCAGGTGGTCCATCACGTCGTTGGGGATCTTGCCGCCGTCGCCGTAGTACGTGTTGGTCGGCAGTTCGTCCTCAGTCAGGAAGGCCAGCAGGCCCTCGCGGATCGAGGCCGGCAGCGTGGTGTGGTGGAAGAAGGTGATGTGGTTGAACCAGACCAGGTCGCCGGTGTCCGGGTGGATCCGGATCGGCTCACGGACCGCGGTGGTGCGCAGGCCGCCCGCGCCGATCCACTCCACCTTCAGGTCGTTCTTGGCGCAGTGCGCCTCCACGTCGGCGCGGCTGTCGGTGTCGAACACGTGCTGCCAGGCGACGCCGAAGTCCTCGTGGAAATTGCGGACCACCATCCACTTGCGACGGGCGAACTCCTCGCGTACTGCGGGGTCGATCGCGTCGTACACACGACGGATGTCGGCCAGCGGGGTCGCGCCCTGGGTCTCCGGCTCGATGTCGCAGTAGAAGTAGAGCAGCCGCGGCCACGCCGCCTGGTAGGAGTTCTCGTTGTGCAGGAAGATCTCCTCGGTCTGCGGGTAGTCCGTCGAGGTGTAGACGTTGCCCTTGATGGACCGCCGCGGCGACGAGCGCTCGGCGTACTTGAGGGGCTCGCCGGACAGCGCCCTGACCGCCTCCTCCATCCCCTCGACGCCCTCGACCTCGCAGTCGCGCAGCATCACCGCGCCGTGGGTGGTCAGCAGCTTGCGGATCTCGGCGCCGTCGGCGGTCAGCCGCTCGACGATGCCCGGACCGTCCGGGGTGCCGGTGATGACGTACGGCAGGGTGCTCATGGCTCTTCTCTCCTACTCAGGGTTCGGGATTCTCAGGCCGACATGGCGACGAGAACCCGTCGCGCGCCGGTGAAGGGGCGCCGGCCGTGGCCGACCAGCAGGTTGTCGATCAGCAGCACGTCGCCGCTGTTCCAGTTCACGTCGACGGCCGAGTCCAGGCCGCGGTCGCGGATCTGCACCGCCCAGGCGTCCGGAACCGGCGTACCGTCGGCGAGCGTGACCGCCTGCGGCAGTTCCTCGGCCGGCATGATCTGGGCCAGTGCCCGCGCGGTCTCGTCACCGAGGCCGGCCGGATGCCACTGGTCGGCCTGGTTGAACCAGACCTCGGTGTTCGTCACCGGATGCTTGATCGTTGCCGGACGCAACTGGATGATCCGCAGCCCCCCGTCCTTGGTCCACTCCACCTGGGCGGCGGACTCGGCCAGGAAGGCGGTCACCTCGTCACGGTCGGAGGTCTCGAAGGTGTCCTGCCAGCTTTTGCCCAGGCCCATCCCGCCGTGCAGGTTCTGCAGGTAGCGGACGCCATCGGCGAAGGCGGCGGTGATCTCGTCGTCCAGCGCCTCCAGCCAGCGCACGCCGTCCACCACCGGGGTGGCGCCGCCGGTCTCGGCCGCCTGCTGGCAGAAGAACATCAGCCGGGACGGGTAGGAGTGCGCGTACGAGAGCTCGTTGTGCATCGAGATCGTGTACTCCGGCGGGTACTCCGTGGAGGTGTAGACGTTGTCGCCGACCTTGGTCCGCGGCGAGTTGCCATGCACGTAGGCCAGCCGGCCCGGCAGCAGCAGGTCCATCACCGGGTCCAGGTGGTCGGGGTCCACGCCGAAGCCGCGGAACACCAGCGCCTTCTCCTCGACCAGCAGCTGGTCCAGGGTCCCTTGATCGGTGCGGTCCCGCAGATAGTCGATCAGCCCGGCCGCGCTCGGCGCCACGCCGGCTTCGGCGGGCGTGATCACCCGCGGCTCCCAATGCTGCACTGCGCTCATCTGTCCAGCCCTTCCATCGGTCCCTCTCCTGCTTCCACTCTCATCAGCGCGGCCATACTTTTTCGCTACTGCGTCAGGGGGCTCCGTGCAGCGCCGGGACGACCGTGAGGTTCGCGTACAGCCGCAGGCAGCCGGGACTGCGTGGGTCGCTGGCGATCCGCGCCTCGAAGTCGCGATTGCCGGCCGGGATCTCCTCGACCGGGTCGAGGTTGTCCTCGTGCCGTACCTCCAGCCGATCCCCCGGCCGCAGGAAGCTGCGCAGGTAGGCCTCGCTGAGCACGTGCTGCAGATGCGTCAGATACGCCCGGCCGGTGACCTCTTTCGTTGCCACTCGCAACGACATCCGCCGCCCGGTGGGCGGACCGCCGGGGACGTAGAGCTCGAGTTCGTCGGGCAGCTTCAAGGTTTCGTGGAACCGCTCCAGGCCGAGGTCGGCGAACTGTTCCGCCGTACCCGGCCCGAGCCATGCGATCGCGCCGTGCTCGGTCGGGCTTCCTCTGAAAAACAGTGTCTTCGTGAGGTTCCGCCACCAGGAGTCGCGGTCTTCCAACGGCACGGTGTGAACGAACTCGAGCAGGCCGGCGATGAAGCCTTCGCAGTCCACATCGCCGACCACAGCCATCACCGAGAGCGCCGACGCGCCCGGCATTGCCGCCGGTGGGCGGCGGGGCTCCCAGCCGAGCCATTCGATCGGGGTGGCTGCTGGCAGGCCTCGGCGGGCCCGGTCGCAGCGGCGCTGCGAGATCTTGCGGAGGATGATCTGCCGCTCGAGCGGACCGCCCGGTTCGCCACGGGCCGGCAGCGGCTTCGACTTGGCGCTCATGCCAGTACTCCGGCCACGAGGTCGCCGGCCCACTGCAGGTGCGGTGCCTCCTGCCGCGGCGGACTGATCGGCACGGACCACGAGCGCGGGAGCTTGCCGCGGACCAGGTTCGCCACTCTGGGAGCCGACCGGCCGGTCACGTCGATCCGGTGCACAACCACTCCCGTCGTCTCCAACCAGTCGGCAGTCCGCAGGTACTGCTCACGCAGGATCGCCAGCCGGGCCTCGGACACGTCCCGACCGCCCAGCCGCTGGGCGAGCGCGAACGCATCACCGTCGCCCTCGCCGCCCAACCGCCGTACGGCTTCAGCAGGGTCGACGTCGAGCAGGATGACGACCTCGGGCAGGTTCACCCGGAAGCGGCGACGGAAGCGCTCGAGCAGTTGCTCCACCGGAAGGCCGTACAGCGACAACACGTCGTGGCCGAGAGCGCGAAGGTCTGTGGGACAACCGATCCCGTCGGCCCAGGCCTCAGCGGCCGCCAGCACGTCCGGATCGATCGCGTGCTGCCAGTCGCCTTCAGACGCGACCGCCGGCGGGCGCTGGATCGGCAGATGCGCGAGGGTGTCGACCAGCGGATGGCCGGCGGTGACCAGCGTCTCCGGTAGGTACGCCTCACAGAGGAAGTGCTCGACCGGCGCGTACGTCGACAGCTGCAGGTACAGCGCCGCGGCCTTGAGTTCAGGCTGGCCGAGCAGCTCCGCCGCGGTAGCCAGCGAATGGAGCTTGCGGGAGAGATGCCGGAACGGTGCCCCGGGCGTCTCGTAGGGCCGGAGCGCGTGAACCACGGTCAGGTCTTGGTCGATCCGGCGTTGTTTGACGAAGGCGCCATCCTGCAGCAGCCGGCAGATCGTCGTACGCCCGGCGCCGTCGATGCCCACAACCGCGACCCTGGTCGCGGTTCGGGGCCGGCGCTGAGTCACAGCTCGTGTCATGGGTCTGTCCTCCGCGGAGTCCGTTCTTACCGGACCCCCGACGGTGCCAGCACCGCCCATACATTTCCCTTATATACAAGGCAGACAGATCACCCGCAGCCCCAGGGCCGACGGGCGGCACACCGTTGCTCATCGCCAGGTCGTCCAGGACCACGACGCCGGCACCACTGCCGAGCAGCACCCGCCCCGCCGCCCCACCGCACCGCCGGGGCCGGGGCCGGGGCCGGGGCCGGCGACGGGGCCGGCGACGGGAGCCAGTTGGGGGCGACTTTGTGCATGACGTGAGTAGTTCCGCGCGGCGGATTGCTCAGCTCATGCACAAGGTCACCCGATCAGGCCGGTACCGGGCGACCAAGCTTCAGTTGAGGTCCCACTCATACGGCCCAACTGCTCGGACCGCACTCCCCACTTACACCTACCGTCTCGACCCGCGGTACGCCCGGGCACGATGGGTGGGGGGTGGGTCATCGACGGCGGGCGGCCCGCCACATCCCCCCGCGAGACGCTTACGTCCGAAGAAGTGAAGGGGACGTGTGCTCCACTTCTTCGGACGTAAGGGCAGCTGGTGACCAGGCCGGCGTCAGACCTGCACTGGGAGTGCATGGTTGGTGGCCGGTTCGGGGGTTGGGCGGAAACGGTAGGCGGCTACTGCGGCGGCGCCGGCGAGGACGGCCATTACTACGGCAGCGGAGAGGACCGTTGGCGTAGTACCGACAGCGCCTAGGAGGAGGCCGGCTGTCAGGGGGCCTAGGGAGTTCGCGCCGGAGGTGACCAGGGAGCTGACGCTGCCTGCTCGGCCCTGCATCTCTTCTGGGGTGATCTGGACCTGGTAGACGCCGCCGACCACGTTCATCAGGCCACCTGCCCAGCTCATCGCGGCGAACAGCGCACCGAGTACGAGCGGGCTGTCCGTGAAGGCGATCGTCGGGATCATCAGGAAGCGCAGCAGAAGGGTGCCGACGAACAGGGTGCTCATTGACAGGCGGGACATGAACCATGAGGCACACAGGGCGCCTAGCAGTCCGCCGATGCCGCTGGCGACTCCGATCACGCCGATCGTCGCCACGGAGCGGCCGCTCTCGCGGATGATCAGCACCATCGAGAGGCTCAGTACCTGGGTGATGATGTTCGTGACCGAGATCAGTACCAAGGCACTGCGGAGCAGCTTCTGGCCGTGCATCCAGCGGAGGCCTTCGGCAAGTTCGGTCGGCACGCTTCGCGGGGCTTTGCGACGCTCCTTCTGGAACGGCGTACGGATGGCTAGCAGGGTCAGCAGCGAGAAGAGGTGACCGAGCACCGTGATGATGAAGGGCATCCATAGCGCGAGCGACAGCAGGCCGGTCGAGATCGGCTGCCCCAGCAAACCAGCGCCCTTGCTCCGCGCTTCGTTCTGGGAGAGGGCTGTAGGCAACTGTTCCGGGTGCACGACAGCTCGTACTGCGGCGCGCTCGCTCAGCTGATAGCCGATCGCCGCGCTGCCCTCCAAGAAGGCGGCGATCAGGAGGTGTGGCAGGGACAGGCCGCCCATGAACAGCGCGGCCAGCACACTGCCGATGGCGACCATACCGATCACGTCGCAGGCGATCATCACCTTTTTGCGATCCCAGCGGTCGACCACCACACCGGCCGGCAACTGGATGACCAACTGCGGGAGCAACGCGGCGAAGCCAACCAGGCCGGCCCGCTCCGGCGATCCCCCGTCGAAGATCACCAGCAACGGCCAGGCGATCGAGCTGACCCGCATCCCCAGAATCGAGAACGCCGCACCGGACCAAAGCAACCCAAAGTCTTTGTTTTTCCACAGAGCCAAGGGCTCCCCACCCCCACCTTCGGTGGTGGTGGTGGTGGTGGTAGGGAAGGCAGAGGTGACCGTTGGGGTGATGGTGGTGGTGCTGGGGGTTGGGGTGCTGGAAGTGGGAGTGCTGGAAGTGGGGGCGCTGGAGGTTGGGAGGGGGCCCGGGGGTGGGAGTGGGGGGTGTTGGTCGGCCGGGGTGGTCATTCCACTGTCCCGCGGCGGCACCAGTCGAGGACTGCCATGGCGGCGTGCATTTTGTTTTCTGCTTGGTCGAAGGCGATGCTCATCGGGCCGTCGAGGATTTCGGCGGTGACCTCTTCGCCGCGGTGGGCCGGGAGGTCGTGGAGGAAGATCGCCTGCGGGTTCTGGTCCCACAGGGCGGCGTTCACCTGGAACGGGTCGAAGATGTCGCGCCAGTTCGCGTCCGGCTTGGTGGTGCCGGTGGTCTGCCAGCGGGTGGTGTAGATCGCGTCCAGACTGTCCGGCAGGTCGTTCATGTCGTGGCGTTCGATCAGGGTCGAGCCGCAGCGTTCGGCGTGGGCGGTCGAGCGGGCCGCGATCTCCGGGTCGAGGCCGTAGCCGGCCGGCGTTCGGAGTTCGAGGTGTACGCCGGGGTAGCGGGTGGCGGCGAGCGCGATCGAAGCAGCCGAGTTGTTGCCCTCCCCGACGTACAGGACTCGCAGTCCCTCGATCTTGCCGAAGCGGCGCTGCAAGGTGACCAGGTCGGTCACCGCTTGCGTCGGGTGCTCGGCCGAGCTCATCGCGTTGATCACCGACATCCGGTCCTGGGAGGCCCAGGCCCGCATCTCGGCCGGGTCGCCGGCGGTCCGGGCGACCAGGACGTCGAGCATCCGGGAGAACACCGCGCCGGTGTCCTCGCTCGTCTCGCCGGTGTTCAGCTGCAGGTCATCGGGGCCGTAGGCAACGATCTGCGCGCCGAGCCGGAGCGCGCCGGCCGAGAAGGCCGTACGCGTCCGGGTCGAGGTCTTGCGGAAGTAGATCCCGGCGATCTGACCGGCCAGCGGCAGGTCCAGCGTGGCCCGGCCGGATGAGAAGTCGTCGCCGCGGTCCACCACGTACCGCAGTTCGTCGTCGGTCAGGTCGTCAGTCGAGATCAGGTGTCGCACCCCTACCCCCGCCTTCCCTTTGTCTTTCCCTTTGTCTTTATGCATTTCAATACTCCCTAGGGGCCGTGCCGATTAGGAAGAGGCGAGCCGGCTGGCCAGCCCCTGGGCGAGGTTCTTGCCGGCGGTGCCGTTGGCCAGCAGGACGAAGCCGTGGCCGGGACCGGTGCGGCAGATGGTGCCGCCGTAGTACCCGCGCGGTTCGCCGCCGTGGCCGAACTGCACGTCGTCGCCGTTCAGTTCCGCGGTAGCGCCGAGACCGAACGAGCCGTCCCCGGACGGGGTCAGCATCTGCCGCGCGATCGCCTGCGAGAGCAGCGCCCGCGGCCGGCCGAGGTAGGACCGGCGGATCTCCAGAGTCAGCGTGGCGATGTCACCGGCCGTGGTCCAAAGACCGCCCGAGGCGGCATCCGCCCGCACCCGCCAGCCACCCTCGAGCGGCTCCCCTTCGGCAAGGTGGCCGAGGGCAACAGTCCGTCCGGAGACAACAGGGAACGACGGGTCGTAGCTCGATCCCGCCATCCCGAGCGGGTCCAGTACGAGCCGGCGCATGACCGTCTCGAAGGACTCTCCGGTGACGTCCTCGATCACCTGCTGCAGTACGACGAAGTTGGCACCGGCCTTGACGAACTTCTCCCCCGGCTGGTGCTCGCACCGGATCGGATCGTTCGTCGCAGGCGCCTTCCCGTTCAGTACGTCGAGCAGCGTCGGCGCCTCTTCAGAGGGAGCAACCCCGCCACCAGGCGACGCAGTGAATCCGGACCGGTGCCCGAGCAATTGCCGCAAGCTGACCCGCGGACGACCAGGCACCTCCCAGCTGGTCAGGTAGGTGTGAATGTCCTCGTCGAGATCCAGCACACCGTCGTCGACCAACTTGAGCGCACCGACCGAGGAGACCAGCTTGCTGACAGACGCCACCGTGAACAGCGTCTCCCCCGTCACCGCCTCGCCACCTTCGAACACCGTGCCGAACGCCCTGACCGCGACCAGTTCGCCGCCTTCCATCACCGCGACCGTCGCACCAGGCACCTTCAGCTCTTCCATTGCCTGAGGCAACATGTCGACACCGACGCCGTACCAACTGGCAGGCGCGGTGCCGCGCTCGGCGGCGATGGCGGCGTCGACGGCCAGTGCGAGGTGGTCGAGCCGGTCACTGTCGTAGTACATGAACAGGGACAGCGGCAGCCCCTTCGCTTTGGCCTTCGAGACCGTCTTCACCAGCAGCATCGAGTAGCCGCCCAGGTCGAAGAAGTGGTCGAACGCACCCACCCGCGGGATGTCGAGCAGCTTCGCCCAGATCTTCGCGAGGATCCGCTCCGTCTCCGTCCGCGGCGGCACGAACGCCGGACCTGCCTCAGCCTTCTCCACAGGTGCGGCCGTCAGCCCGGCACGGTCAGCGGTTGGCAGCAACTCGTAGGTGTCCCAGCGAGCATCAGGTGCTTCGACGATCGCCTCGAGCGCCTTCCGGTACATCGCGGCGAGCTTGTCGGCCGCCACCCGGTCGAGTGCGTGGGTGTTGGAGCGAACGGCCAGGTACCCCGGCCCGGTCGCCACCGACAGCGGGAACTCGGTCGTCCCACTGGCAACGCTCGCGTCCAGTCCTTCGATCCCGGTCCCAGCGGCCTTCGCCGCCACCGACGAGTAGTCCTGGTAGCTGAAGAACACGTCCAGCAGTCGCCGCTGCTTGCTCAGGTCCCGCTGGATGACAGGCATCGGGAAGAACCGGTACGGCCACAGGTCCGACTCGGCCGCAAAGGTCCGGGCAACCAGCTCCCGCCAACTTCCCGCCTCGCGGCGATGAGGCACCGGCAGCATGTTGAGGTGCATGCCGTAGACCCGCTCGGCACCTTCGATGGCCGGCCGGATGTGGCAGGTCAGGCCGCTGTGGAACTCGCGGCTGTCCGTCAGTGAGCTGAGCACTGCCAGGTGGGCAGCGAAGAAGACGCTCTTCAGCGACGTCTGCGCCTCCGACGCGACCGCGCGCAGCTTCTGCTCCAGGTCGGCGTACGAGACCTCGATCCGGTACGCCGTACGCTCGGCCGACGTGTCACCGGCCCAGCCCGCCGGGATGGAGAACTTCTGCAGCGCGGCCACCTTCGACCAGTACGCGCGGTCCTCGTCGGAGCGTAGCGCCTTGAGCTCGCCTGCGATCGCATCGGCGAACCGGACCGGCGGAGCCTCGTATGCCTCCTGTGAGACCCCGTCGCGGAAGCGCAGGTAGTAGTCGAGCAGCTCCATCACCAGGCCGTGGTGGCTCCAGCCCTCCAGGATCACGTGGTTCTGGGTGACGGTCGCCTCCCAGCTGTGCTCGTCGATCTTGTGCACAGCCAGCCGCAGCAGCGGCGGCGCTTCGTGCTGGAAGTGCGTCGCCTGCTCACGAGCCTTGAAGGATGCGATGGCTTCTGCCTGTGCGGCCGAGGAAAGACCGGTGAGGTCCTCCACGTGCAGCGGAAGCTCCGCCGTGGCGTGCACCAGTTGCATCGGGACGGAAAAGTTCTCCAGGTCGACGCCGGTCCGCAGTACTTCGTGACGCTCCAGCAGCAGAGCAGCCGCCTGCCGCAAAGCCTCGACAGACAAGGGCTTCTCGTCGGTCAGCCGCGTCGAGACAACGTTGTGGTAGTTCCGCGGCGTCTCGCTCGACAGCAGTTCGACCATCATCCCCGTCTGCGCCTCGGAGAGCGGGTACGCATCCACGACCCCCGCCGGCACCAGCGCCCGATCCGCCAAGTCGATCAGCGCGAACGGCTCGACCGCGGCCTCGGCCACGACAGCAGGCCGACCGGTGATCTTTTCAGCCAGGGCTGCCACAGTGCGCAGCTCGAAGACATCCCGTACGCCGGCGTCGAGCCCGGCGCGGCGAAGTCCACCGACGACGGAGACGGCGCTGATCGAGTCGCCACCGAGGTCGAAGAAGCTGTCGTACGCACCGACCCGGTCGATCCCGAGTGCCTTGCGCCAGACTGCCGCCACCTGCTGCTCAGCCGCGGTCCGCGGTGCCACGAACTCGGTCGTCTCGACCGTGAACGTAGGCGCCGGCAAGGCGGCCCGGTTGAGCTTCCCACTCGCGGTGAGCGGCAGCGAAGGCAACTGCACAAAGGCGGCAGGAACCATGTACTCCGGCACCCAGCCGGCCACGACGTCCCGCAACTCATCGAGATCCAAAGGACGCAGCTCCGCTAGTCCAGTGCGTGGCGAAGATGAGGGAAGGAAGGCGGGAGGCGGCGGCCCCGCCGGTACGACGTACGCGACCAGCTTCTTGTCGCCGGGCCGGTCCTCACGGGCGATCACCGTCGCATGCCCGACCGCCGGGTGCCGCAGGATCGTCGTCTCGACCTCGCCGAGCTCGATCCGGTAACCGTGGATCTTGACTTGGTCGTCCACCCGGGTCGGGCAGCTCAGCGTCCCGTCCGCGTTCCAGGCCGCGAGGTCACCCGAGCGGTACATCCGCTCCCCTGGCGCGCCCCACGGGCAGGCGACGAACTTGGCCGCCGACAGGTCCGGGCGGTTCAGGTAGCCACGAGCGACCTGCGGTCCGGCGATGTAGATCTCGCCTGTCACGCCGATCGGCGTGGGCTGCAGATTGGCGTCCAGCACGTAGATCCGGATATTCGGCATCGGCCGGCCGATGCCGACCGGGCCGTCGGCCAGCGGATCGCCCGGCGCGAAGGTGATCGCCGTACAGGCGACCGTGGTCTCGGTCGGGCCGTATTCGTTGGTCACGACACCTCTGGGGTTGGCCGCCCGCCAGGTCTGCACGACCTCACCGAGCAGGGGTTCTCCGCCGGTCATCAAATGCCAAGCGGGCGACCAGTCCTGGGACAGCTCGGCCAGCATCGGCAGGTGACTCGGGGTCACCTTGACGAAGGCCGGCTTGGCCATCGGCTCTTCCTCGGTCCCGTCCAGCACCCCGACGATCACGGTGCCACCGAGAATCAGCGGCCCCCAGAGGGCGTTGACCGTCAGGTCGAACGAAGCCGACGAGTGCAGCAGCGACGACTCGCCGAGTGCGGCGCAGTCCTGAGCCACCCAGGCCAGGTAGTTCGCGACCTGGCGGTGTTCGAGGACGGCACCCTTCGGCTTGCCCGTCGAGCCGGACGTGTAGATCACGTAGATCGCGTTCTCCCGCCGCAGCGGCTGCAGCCGGTCCGCATTCGTGACGGGCTCACCCGACTGATCGGCGTACGACGCTGCGTCGGTCAGCAGCACCGGTACGTCGCCGACGGGCAGCCGGTCGAGCAAGTTGTCGGCCGTGAGCAGCAGGAGCGGCGTCGAGTCGGCGAGGACGTACTCCACCCGATCGGCCGGGTTCTCCGGGTCGATCGGCACGTAGACGCCACCGGCCTTGATCACCGCGAGCAGCGCGACGATCAGCTCAGGCGACCGCGGCAGCGCCACGGCGACCCGCGACTCCGGGCCGACGCCACGAGTGATCAGCAACCGGGCCAGCTTGTTCGCCTGCTCGTCCAGTTCGGCATACGTCAGCTCGAGCCGGGGCGCGAGCAGCGCGGTCTTGTGCGGGTTCTGCAGCACCGACTGCTCGATCAGGTCGAGCAGGATCGGCGGCTCCGGGTCGCCGTCCGGCCCCTCGGCAAACTCCTTCAACACCTGGGCAGCCTCACCGGCCGGCAGGTGACCGAGACGCGCGTCGCCATCGGGATCGGCGGCCATCGCTTCGAGCACCGACCGGTAGATGCCGGCCAGCCGCTCGGCGTTCTCCCGGCTGATGACGCGGGAGTCGGCGGTCAGGATGATGTAGCCGCCACGGGACGAGACCGTCAGCGGGACCTCGGTGATGCTCTCGTTCTGCAGGCTGGTCCGGCGCGAGGCGACGACAGGCATGTCGTCCATCGACTCGTAGGTCTCACCGGCGTACGGGTCGACCAGGTTGTCGTCGAGCTGACGGAAGTCCTGGTAGTTGAAGAACACGTTGATCAGCCGCTGGCCGGCGTCGCGCTGGATCTGCGGCATCGGGTAGCGGCGGTGCGGCCAGAGCTCCAGCTCACGCGCGAAGGTCTGCTCGACCAGCTCGAGCCAGGTCCGGGCGCCACGCTCGACCGGGAACGGCAACGTGTTCAGGTACATCCCGTGCACGCGGTCGGCGCCGGCGGCCTCGGGCCGGGCGTCGCAGACCAGTCCGGTAGTGAAGCTGGTCTCGGCGCTCAGCAGGCTCATCACCTTGATGTGCGCGGCAAGCATCACGCTCTTGAGAGACGCGTCGGCCTTTGCGGCCAGCGCCCGGAGACCGTCCTCCAGATCCATGCTGCGCGCACCGGCGTACAGGACGTGGGCCTCTCCCTGCTCGCCCCAGCCCGCGGGCAACTCGACCGGGGTGTAGCCGGTGGCAACGTTCAGCCAGTAGGCCTTGTCCTCTTCGGAGGCGACGGCGGCGAGTTCGCCGGCGATGAAGTCGGCGTACCGGACCTTCGGCGTCTCGACCGGCTCCAGTTCGACGCCGTCGCGGATCGCGCGGTAGGTGGTCACGAGCTCCATCAGCAGCGAGTGGTAGCTCCACCCCTCGGAAACCGCGTGGCACTCGGTGCTGGTCAGCCACCAGCCGTCGGTCTCCGCCGTCGTGTGCACGTGGAAGCGCAGCAGGGCGGGCGATGTGAGGTCGAAGGGGTTGGAGCGCTCCGCGGCACGGAACGCCCGCAGCGCTTCGTCCCGCTGCTCGGCCGTCACGGCACCGAGGTCGGTGATCCCGATCGGCATCGCGGCGGTGGCGTGAATCAGCTGCAGCGGTCGTGAGTAGGTGCCTAGATCGATCGACGTGCGCAGGTTCGCGTGTCGTTCGACCAGTACGTCGGCCGCTCGCTGCAGCGCGGCGGGCGCGAGTGGCTGATCGTCGAGGATCCGGTGCGAGGTCGTGTTGTGGTAGTGCGCCTCGTCTTCTCCAGCCAGCATCTCCGCCACCATGCCGGTCTGCGCTTGAGACAACGGATAGGCATCGGTCACCCCCTCCGGCAGCTGTTCGCGGTCGTCGGCCGGGATCAGCGCGAAGGGAGCGACGAACGTCTCCCCCTTCGCTGCCCGGCCGGTCAGCTTCTCCGCCAGCGCCGCGACGGTGCGGTACTCGAAGACGTCCCAGACCGCCACGTCCACGCCGGTCTCGCGCAGTGCGCCGACCACCGCGACCGCGCTGAGCGAGTCGCCGCCGAGCTCGAAGAAGCTGGTGTGGACATCGACCTCGGTCAGGCCGAGCACCTTGCCCCAGACCGCGGCCAACTGCTCCTCGGTCGTGGTCCGGGCAACGACCGTCTGCGCCGAGGTCTGCTCGGGAGCACCCGGAGCCGGCAGCGCGCGAAGGTCGGACTTTCCGTTCTCGGTCAGCGGGATCGCGTCCAGGACGACGAACGCCGACGGCACCATGTACTCCGGCAGCCACTCCTGCACGTGCCCACGCAACCCGGCCTGGTTCAGCTCCACACCGGCCGCCGGTACGACGTACGCGACCAGCCGCTTGTCGCCGGCCAGCCCGTCGCGAGCGATCACGATCGCCTGACTGATCCCGGTATGCCGCTGCAGCGTCGTCTCGATCTCGCCGAGCTCGATGCGGTAGCCGTGGATCTTGACCTGGTTGTCCACCCGGCTCGGGCAGGTCAGCGTGCCGTCGAGGTCCCAGGCCGCCAGGTCGCCGGTGCGGTACATCCGCTCACCGGGAGCACCCCACGGGCAAGCGACGAACTTCTCCGCGGTCAGATCGGGACGGTTCAGGTAGCCGCGAGCGACGCAGTCACCGGCGACGTAGACCTCGCCGACGACGCCGACCGGGGCCGGCCGCAGGAACGCGTCGAGCACGTAGATGCGCGAGTTCGGCATCGGCTTGCCGATCGCCAGTCCGCCCGCGGGCAGCTCGTCGTCCGGCTCGATCCGCAGCGCGGTACAGCCGACGGTCGTCTCGGTCGGCCCGTACTCGTTGATCACCGTGACGCCGGGGAACTTGGCCCGCCACGCGTCGACCGACTCGCCGGTCAGCGCCTCACCACCGGTCATCAGGTCGACCGTCGGGGAGAACCCGGCCGGCAGTTCGACCAGGAACGGCAGGTGGCTGGGGGTCACCTTGACGAACGTGGGTGCCACTGCAGGGGCGGGCGCGCTGCCGTCCAGGGAGCCGATGACAACGTGCCCGCCGAGCACCAGCGGGCCCCACAATGCGTTCACCGTCAGGTCGAACGAGACCGACGAGTGAAGCAGCGAGGAGCCGGCCAGACCGTCGTACTCGCGGGCGCACCAGGCGAGGTAGCCCGACAGCTGCCGGTTCTCGATCACTACGCCTTTCGGCCGCCCGGTCGAGCCGGAGGTGTAGATCAGGTAAGCCGGGTTGTCGGGGCCGGCCGTGATGCCGAGATCCTCGGTGGAGAAGCCGGCGAAGCGGGCCTGGTAGTCGACGGCCACGGTCGGTACGGAAGTTGCCGGCAGCCCCGAAGTCGAAGCGCCCGAGACCAGGATCAGCTCCGGGTCGGAGTCCTCGAGGATGTAGCTGTTCCGGTCGGCCGGGTAGTCCGGATCGATCGGAACATAAGCGCCGCCGGCCTTGAGAACGGCGAGTACGGCAACGATCAGGTCGGCGGACCGCGGCATCGCGACAGCGACCCGCGACTCGGGTCCGACGCCCTCGTCGACCAGGAACCGGGCCAACCGGTTGGCGCGGCCGTTCAACTCGCCGTACGACAACCGGGACTCGCCGTCGACGACTGCGAGTTCGCCGGCAGCCTGGCGAGCCACCTGGAGGTACACCGGCTCGGTGATCTCCAGCTCGCCGCCACTGCTCGCGAAGCCGATGGTCAGCTGGTCGAACTCGTCTGCGCCGAACATCTCCAGTGCAGACAGCCGGGTCTGCGGTGCTTCGACCGAAGCGGCCAGCAGCCGGACGAAGTGACCGGCCATCCGCTGCACGGTCGACTGGTCGAACAGCGCGGTCGCATAGGTCAGTACGCCGTCCAGCGCACCGTCGGTCGTCTCGGTGAGCTTCAGGTTGAGGTCGAACTTCGCCACGGTGAAGTCGCTCTGAACCGGCTCGACCACCACCTCGCCCAGCGTGAACGCGTCGGGCTGCGCCTGCCGCACGATGAAGGCGACCTGGAACAGCGGCGGCCGGGACATGTCCCGCTCGGGCCGCAAGTCGTCCACCAGCTTGGCGAACGGCACGGTCTGATGGTCGTGGGCGTCGAGCACGCGAGCCCGCGTTTCCTTGACCAGCGCGTCAAAGGTCGGGTCGCCCGACCACTGGTTGCGGATCACCAGCGTGTTGATGCCGTAGCCGATCATCTGCTGCAGCTCGGGCCGGGTGCGGCCGGAAACAACGGTGCCGACGGCAACGTCCTGCTCGCCGGTGTAGCGAGACAACATCAGCTGGTACGCCGTCAGCATGACCACGAACGGCGTGGTGTCGTGCTTCCTGGCCAGCTCGCGCACCTTCCCGGCCAGGCCGTCCGGCAGGGCGAAGGGAAGGTCGGCACCGGCCTTGCTCCGGACCGCCGGACGCGGCCGGTCCGAAGGCAGGTCCACCGGTCGGATACCGGCCAGCTGCTCACGCCACCAGCCGATCTCCTTGGTCAGATCCTGTGACCGCTGCCAGGAGGCGAAGTCGGCGTACTGCAGCGGCAGCTCGTCGAGAGACGGCGTGATGCCGGCTGCGTGAGCGCCGTACAGCTCGCTCAACTCGGCCGACAGCTGCTCGGTCGACCAGGCGTCACCGGCGATGTGGTGCAACACCACGACCAGCAGGTGATCGTCGGTTGCCGCACGCAACAGAGTCGCGCGGGCCGGCCACTCCCGTTCGAGGTCGAAGCCCGCCGAGGTCTCCAGCGTGACCAGATCGGTCAGCCTGGCCTCGCGTTCGGCGGCCGGTACATCACTGACGTCCACCAGGCCGAGTTCGCTCCCGCCGGTAACGTCGACGACCTGGACCGGCTCGCCATCGCGCAGTTCGTACCGGGTGCGGAGAATCTCGTGCCTGGCCAGCAGCTCCGACCATGCCCGGCGCAGGGCGTCCAGGTCGAGCGGCCCACGCATCCGTAGGGCCGCCGGCAGCAGGTACTCCGAGCTGTCGGTGTCGAGCCGGTTCAGGAACCACATCTGCTGCTGGCCGAAGGACAACGGCAGTGGCTTGTCCCGGTCCGCACGGGCGATCGTGGACCGGTTGCCTCCCCGCGCGCCGGCCAGCCGGCGGCGGAGCAGTTCTTCGCGGGCGTCAGCGGTGCTCATCGCCTAGTTCTCCTCAACGGTGGATGCGAGTGCTACTTCGGTGTCGGTAAGTGCCTCGATCTCGGCCCGGATCCGGTCCTCGACGGCTGCTGCCAACTCGGCGACCGTCGGGCCCTCGAAGACGGCCCGGACCGGCAGGTCGATCTCGAACGCGTTCTGGAGCTTCGCGATCAGCCGGATCGCCAGGATCGAGTTGCCGCCGCTACGGAAGAAGTTCTCCCGGATGCCGACCTCGCGGTCGAGCAGTTCGGCCCAGATCTCGGCGATCCGCTCCTCGACGACGGTGCCCGGCAGTTCCAGCTCGCCGGCCGCAGTGTTCTCCGGGACCGGCAGTGCGGCGCGGTCGACCTTGCCGTTGGCGTTCAGCGGCAGCTTGTCGAGCACCACGAACGCGGCCGGGACCAGGTAGTCCGGGAGCGACTTGGTCGCGTGCGCGGCCAGGTCTTCCTCGCCGGCCGTGCCCACGTAGTACGCGACGAGCCGCAGGTCGCCGGGCTTGTCCTCGCGGGCGATCACCAGGGCGTCGGTGACGCCGGCGTGACCGGCCAGGACGATCTGGATCTCCTCCGGCTCGATCCGATAGCCGCGGATCTTCACCTGGTGGTCGGTCCGGCCGAGGAACTCGACGTTCCCATCGGGCCGGCGCCGGACCACGTCACCGGTGCGGTAGAGACGACCGTACGGGCTCTTGACGAACCGCTCGGCGGTCAGCTCGGGGCGGTTGATGTAGCCGTTGGCGACGCCGGTGCCGCCGACGTACAGCTCCCCCACCACTCCGACCGGCACCAAGTGCTGGTTGGCGTCAAGGACGTACATCGCCATGTTCGGCAGCGGCAGCCCGATCGGCAGGACGTCGGACTTGTCGTCCGCCGGCACCGGGTAGATCGAAGTACCGACCGAGGCCTCGGTGGGTCCGTATTCGTTGATGACCCGGACGTCCGGCGCCAGTGCGCGCCAGGCCTCCAGCGCGCGGCGGGTGAACGGCTCCCCGGCTACTACCAGTACTTCGGCCAGTCCTTGTGCCTGCTCAGCGGTCAGCTGTGCGGACAGGATCTCCAGGTGCGACGGGGTCAGCTTCACGAAGCTGTACGGCGCGTGGTCGGCCATCGCCTTGCCAAGGTCGCCGAGGTCGAGGTCCGCCGGCATCATGTGCACGGTCTGTCCCGCCAGCAGCGGTGCCCAGAGGTTCGGCACGCCCAGGTCGAAGGCGACCGACGAGAACACCGGCGCTCCGCCCGTGCCCGCACCGGCCAGCTCCCGCGCCGCCCAGTCCAGGTGGTTCACCAGGCCGCGATGCGGAACCTCGACGCCCTTCGGCTTGCCGGTCGAGCCGGACGTGTAGATCACGTATGCCGCCGCATCCAGGTCGGCCTCGACCTCAAGCGGCTCGCTCGATCGTGCGGCGATCAGGTCGGCATCCTGGTCGACCAGTAATACGTTGCTCCCGGCAACCTCGGCGTACCGGCTCTGGCTGATGGTGGTGTGGACGGCCGCATCCTCTTGCAGGTAAGCGATCCGGTCGTCCGGAGTCGACGGGTCGATCGGCAGGTACGCCGCACCCGCCTTCCATGCGCCCAGCATCGAGGCAAGCAACAGCGGACCACGATCGAGCAGGACGGCTACGACATCGCCCGGCTTGACTCCACGAGCTGCCAGGTGATGCGCTACCCGGTTGGCGTTCCTGTCCAGACACTTGTACGACTTTTCGCCGGTCTCACTCGAGACCGCGATCGCGTCCGGCGTTTCGGCAGCCTGTGCCTCGAACCGCTCTGCGGCGGTCAGAGCCGGTACCTCGATGGTCGTCTCGTTCCAACCGACGATCAGCTGGTGCCGGTCGGCCGCCGAGAGGAGATCCACCGCTCCGAGTGCCGTTGCCGGCGCCGCGGCGAAGCTTTCCAGCAACTGCAGGAAGGCCGCGGTGATCCGCTCGATGGTGCCGCGGTCGAACAGGGCCGTCGCGTATTCCATTGCTCCTAGCAATGAACCGTCGGCGAGCTTGCGCATGTTCAGCGTCAGGTCGGTCTTGGCCACCTGCAGGGCCGCCTCGATCGTGGCCAGGTCCGCCTCGTCGCCCTCGGCACCGGAGAAGCCTTCACCGTGGAAGTCGAAGGCGGCCTGGTAGAGCGGCGTACGGGACAGGTCGCGGTCCGGGGCCAGCTCGTCGACCAGCCGGTCGAAGGGCAGACCCGAGTGGGCGAATGCGTCCTCGCAGGAGGCCCGGACCAGGTCGAGCGCCTCGTCGAACGACACGTCGGCGGTCAGCTTGCAGCGCAGTACGACGGTGTTCAGGAAGAAGCCGACCAGGTCCTCCAGCTGACCGAGGTCACGACCGGCGACCGGTGCGCCGACGGTCACGTCCCAGGTCCCGCTGAACCGGGCGAGCACTCCTGCGTACGCGGTCAGCAGGGTGCTGAACGGAGTACAGCCGTGCTTGCGGCCAAGCGCGTCGAGCGCGGTGGCCAGTTCGGCGGGGATCGTGAAGGTCACCATCGCGCCGTGCGGGTCGCGAGTCAGCGGCCGGGTGTGGTCGGTCGGCAGGTCGAGCGGGACGACCCCGTCGAGCGCGGTGCGCCAGTGGTCGAGCTCCTGGGCGACGACCTCTTCGGTCAGGGTCCGCTGCTGCCAGGCCGCGTAGTCGGCGTACTGGAACTCCAGCGGCTCGAGCGTCTTGCCTTCCAGCAGGGCAGCGAAGTCGCGAGCAAGGACAGAAGCTGACCAGCCGTCCGTGGCGATGTGGTGAATCGCGAGCGTGAGCAGGTGTTCGCGGCTCGAACGGGTCAGCAGCACCCGCAGTACAGGGCCGTTGACCAGGTCGAAGCCGGTGCTGAACTCCTCGGTCAGGATGGCGGCCAACTCGTCGACCTCGATGTCCAGCACGCGAAGCTCGACTGGCACCGGCGCGTCGATCACCTGCGTGGGTTCACCATCGACCACGTGATAGCGGGTACGCAGCGGCTCGTGCCGGGCGACCAATGCGTCGACGGCCTTCTGAACGGCGGCGAAGGGAGTGTCCGAGGGGACCCGGAGGAAGGTCGGGGCGACCCACTCGCTGCTACCCGTCTCCAGCTGCTCCATGAACCACAGGCGTCGCTGGCTCGCGGACAGCGGCAGGGCGCCGGTCCGCGGTACGGCGGTGAGCTGGGTGCCGTCGTCCATCACGACGGAGATGAGCTTCGCCTGGGCCTCGACGGTCGTTGCCCGAAGCAACCCGCGGAGCTGGATCTCGCCACCCGCGGTCGCGCGCAGCTGGTTGGCCAACCGGGTCAGGGTCAGCGAGGTGCCGCCCAATTCGAAGAAGCTGTCGTGGACGCTGATCTGCTCGACGCCGAGCAACTGCCGCCAGACGTCGGCGACCAACTGTTCCGCGGTCGTCCGCGGCGCGATGTACTCGCGGTCGTCGCGGCTGAACGGGTCAGGCAGGGCCTGCTTGTCCACCTTGCCGTTGGGCGTCAGGGGGAACTCGTCGACGGCAACGAACACGCTCGGTACGTGGGTCTCGGGAAGGCGGTCCAGCAGGTGGTTGCGTAGCCCGTCGGTGCTGACTGCCGTCACATAGGCGATCAGCTGAGTGCTGCCGTCCGCCTTGGCCTTCGCGGTGACTACTGCTCCCGCGACATTCGAGTGAGCCGTCAGCGCGGCCTCGATCTCGCCCGGCTCCAACCTGACTCCGTTGATCTTGACCTGGTCGTCGGTGCGGCCGACGTACTCGAGGTTGCCGTCCTCGCGCCAGCGGACCAGGTCGCCGGTCCGGTACAGCCGCCAGCCGTCCTTGCCGTACGGGTCCGGCACGAACCGCTCGGCAGTCAGGTCGGGCCGGTTCAGGTAGCCACGGGCCACGCCCACACCACCGGCGAACAGCTCACCGACGGCACCGACCGCTGCCGGCGAACCGGTGACCGGGTCGAGGACCAGCACGCGCATGCCCTTGATCGGCCGGCCGATCGGCACCGGCCCCCGTCTTCTGCTCCGCGTCGAAACGGAACGCCGTCACGTCGATCGAGCACTCGGTCGGTCCGTAGGTGTTCCACAGCTCGACATCGGTGCACTTCAGCAACCGCTGAGCCAGCTCGGCGTGCAGCGGTTCGCCCGCGCAGGACACGAGTCGCAGCGAACCGGTCGCATCCCAGCCGGACTCGTCCACCAGCAACCGCAGTACGGACGGGACGACCTGGAGCACGGTGATGCGCTGCCGGGTTACCGCCTCCAGCAAGGCCTTGGGGTCGCTCTCGGAGCCCGCGGGCGCCAGTACGACGGTGCCGCCACTGACGAGAGGTCCGAAGAACTCCCACACCATGGCGTCGAAGGTGATCCGGGTCTTCTGCAGGATCCGGTCGTTCTCGGTCAGCGCCTGCGCGTCGACGGCCCAGCGGACCCGGTTCGCGATCCCGGCATGGGTGACCGCGACGCCCTTGGGCTGACCGGTCGAACCGGACGTGTACATCACGTAGGCGAGCCCGTCCGGGTCCGGCGTCCGGGCCGGCTCGATCGGCCGGACGGCGATCGCGGTCACCAGCCGGGACGGCACGATCACTCGTGCGCCGGTGCTCTCGATCGCCTCGGTGAGCTGGTGCTCGGCGAGCACCAGCTCGGCGCCGGTGTCGCTCAGCAGCCACTGCAACCTCGCGGCCGGATACGACGGGTCGATGGTCACGAAGCCGGCCCCGGTCCGCCACACCGCGAGCAGTGCGACCACCAGGTCGATGCCGCGCTCCAGCGCGACACCGACCACGGTCTCCGGCCCGGCGCCTTCCTCCAGCAGGAGGTGGGCGAGCCGGCCGGCCCGCTGGTCCAGCTCGGCATAGCTGAGCTCACGATCACCGTCGACGACAGCCGTCGCGTTCGGCGAGCTCGCCGCCTGCTGGGCCACGAGGGCAGGGATCAAAGAGTTGTCGGTGGTCTGCACACTCATGGCAGTCGTCTCCTGGCGGGAAAGGATGGAACGGGTTTCAGGCAGTGGTGGACGCGCTCGCCAGGCGGCGGCGCAGGCTCAGCGGGCGCAGGTCGGTCCAGGTCGCACCGATGTGCGCCAGGCAGGCCTCACGGTCGCCTTCGAACCCAGCCGGCCGCCAGCCCTTCGGAAGCGGCCGGTCAGCGAGCAGTAGCGAGTACTGCTCCTCGTCGTTGCGGACCACCAGATAGGAGCGGTCGTCAGTTGCTTCAGGCATCTTTCTTGCTCCTCTCTCAGGCAGGAATGAAGTCGTTGAAGGTCGCGCCCAGACCGCGCTGCTCCGCCTCTGTCCGGACGAAGTCGGCCAGCGCCATGTCCAGTACGCCGAGGCCGAATGGCGAGTAGACGACGATCTCGTCCGGGCCACGGTCGACGTTCGCCGTACCGCGGAGCAGGGCGCCGATCGGCGCGTCGATGAAGGCGCGGCCGCCGGTCTGCTGCTGGGCCAGGTAGAGCGAGGTGCCCTCCCGGCAGACGTGGTCCGCGTCGTCGACAACATTGCGCGCGGCAACGATCGCGTCGGCGTACAGGTCACGCAGCGACAGGTGCAGTACGACGGTGCCCGGCTGGCAGGCGTCAAGACCTGTGTGCGGCTCGATCGCCGTGGTGGCGAAGGAGATCAGCTTCTGCGCGGCCATGGCCTCGTCGATGGTGGCGGCCTGGTTGGCCTTGACCGGCTTGATCTCCTGGCACTTCTCGGCGAACGACGCGGCCCGCTCGGCGTCGGTGTCGAAGACGGTGAGCTCCTCGATCGAGGGCAACGCCTCGGTGAGGAACCGGAACACCTCCAGGTTGATGACGCCGGTGCCGATCAGCGTGACGCCGGTCGGCGGGTCGCCCGCGGTCAGCTCCTGGGCCGCGACGGCCGCGCTCGCCGCCGTACGGCGGGCAGAGATCTGGGAGCCCTCGATCAGGGCTTCCGGGTGACCGTTCTCCAGCGAGTTGAGCAAGATCGCGGCGCTGGCGCGCTGCAGCCCCCGCTCCACGTTGCCAGGGAAGGAGGCGATCCACTTCATGCCCGCGACCGGCTTGTCGCCACCCGCGAAGGCAGGCAGCCCGATGATCCGGTTGCGGTTGTCGCCGGGGAATCGCAGGAAGACCGAGTGCGGTACCGCGGAGCGGCCCTCGTCGTGCCGCCGGTACGCCGACCGGACCACCTCGAGGGTCTGCTGCTCGCTGCCGGACAGGATCTCCCGCACGTCCGAATGACCGAGGATGATCATGCGGGAACGCTCATCTCAAAGGGTTCCTTCCAGAGGTGGGAGACTTCGCCGAAGTTCCGGCGGACCCAGGTGTCGGAGTAGACGGTGTCGACGTAGCGGTCGCCGCCGTCGGGGAAGATCAGGACGCAGTTCGAGCCGGCCGGGACCCGGTCGGAGAACTTCTCCAGCGCGGCCACGGTCGCGCCGGACGAACCGCCGCCGAGGATCGCCTCGGTCATCAGCAGCCGGCGGCAGGAGACCACCGCCTCCAGGTCGGAGATGTGCACCACCTCGTCGACCATCGAGTTGTCGGCCAGCGGCGGCCGGACCGAGGCGCCGTGCCCCGGCAGCAGTCGCGACGCCGGCGACCCGCCGAAGATCACGCTGCCCACGGCGTCGACCCCGACCACCGTGGTCGGCAGGCCGGCCCGGCGGATGTGGTCGGCGCAGCCGCGCAGGGTGCCGAACGTGCTCACCGAGGCGAACAGGTAGTCGACCTTGCCGGCCAGGGCTTCTTCGATCTCGCGCATCGTCTCGTGGTGTGCGCGGGGGTTCATCGGATTGGCGTACTGGTTCGGCCAGTAGGCGTTCGGGACGGTCGCGGCCAGCTCGCGGACCCGCCGCAGCCGGGCGGCGAGCAGCCCACCGGCCGGATCGGGCTCGGTGACCACCTCCACCTCGACCTTGAACGCGTCCAGGATCGCCAGGTTGCGCTCCGTCGTGTTCCGGTCGACCACGCAGATGAACCGCAGGCCGAAGTACCGGCAGATCTGGGCCAGCCCGATGGCGAGGTTGCCCGAGCTCGACTCCACCACCACCGACCGCCCGGGAACCAGCTCGCCTGACGCCAGTGCCGCCCGGATCATGCTGTAAGCCGTCCGGTCCTTGATGCTGCCGCTGGGATTGAACCGTTCCATCTTCGCGAAAACGCGGGAGTGGAAACCGGGGATCAGGTTCCCCAGCTCCACCAGAGGCGTGTCACCGATGCTGTCGAGAATGCTCGGCACAACTTTTCGCGTCATCTTTGTCACCACCAACCTCACTGCTTCGCCGGTGGCCGGCCGGGACAGTGCCCGGGCGACCTTTCAGGGGACTCACGAACTCCCTTGAAGACTCACCGGCACCGCCATATCGCCCCTATACGGGCTCTCCTGACGTACATGCGGGCCAGAACCGCCGTTCAGCCGGACGTCGTACACCACTCCGGTGGGCCAGTGCCGCGATAAAGGCGTTGAGGTCGGAATTGGTAGTCGACCCCGCCGGACCAGTACGCCGCCCAGCCGCCGCACCGACCCCCACCGGCGTCAGCCATCCGCAGCGAGACTCTGTGCACGGTCTGAGCAGATACCGGCCGGGCAATCACAGATCCCGGTGCACAAAGTCGCACCCCGCCCGAACCCGGGACGTGCTGCCGGGGGCTGGGACACCCTGCCGGGGGCTGGGACACCCTGCCGGGGGCTGGGACACCCTGCCGGCGGCTGGGACACGAAATAGCTTGTCCGAGCCCCCGACATCCTGTCCAAGGTCCAGCCACCCGGCCACAGAACGTGAAAACAGGACGGACGAGCGGCGTGCCTGCCGCTGACTCTGATCCGCACATGCGTCAGGAGAGGCCCTTTACCTCCCCCGCCGCTCCGAGAGCTATCGGCGGAATATAGGCGCGCTCTGGATCGTGGGTCCGGCCGGAGACCCCTGGATGGTGCTCGGCATCCGAGTAGCCGAAAGCACGAAGGTGTGCGCAGAAGGAGCGAGACGACATGTCGCAGATAGACTGGAAAGGTTCTACGCCGGGGGAAACCGAGACCCCGGTCGTGAACCGGGTGGTCACCGCCGCCGAACTCAGCGAGTTCCTGCGCGGCCGGGTGGCGCGGATGATCGGGGTGACGCCGGACGAGGTGGACCCGACGGCACCGCTGGCGTCGATCGGCGTCGACTCGGTGCACGCGATGGAGCTGGTGGCCGAGCTGGAGGAGTGGCTGGGCACGCACGTGCCGGACCACCTGGCCTGGTCCTACCCGACCATCGCGCTGATCTCCGAGCAGCTGGCGAGCGCCGAGAGCCTCGCCTGATGTCCACCGCCACTCACCCGGAGGTGAGAGCGGGCCGGAGCTCGGTACACGAAACCGTCGAGGACTTCGAGGAGTTCCTCGGCGACCCGCGCGCCCCGGGCTCCCGGATCACGTTCGCGGAGCAGATGGAGTACGACGAGCGCGAGGAGAAGGCCGTCCCGGCGTTCGACGCGCTGGCCGAGTGGGGCTATCCACTGCACTACGTACCGGCGGCCGAGGGTGGCCGGTTCCACGACATGGAGCGGATGTTCGGGCTGATCCGTTCGCTGGCCCGCCGTGACATGACCCCGGCGCTGAGCTCGGGCGCCACCTTCCTCGGTGCGATGCCGGTCTGGGGCTGGGGTGACGATGCCCAGCGGGCCCGGGTCGCCGAGCTGATCAAGGGCGGTGCGTTCGGAGCTTTCGGCCTGTCCGAGGCTGATCACGGTTGTGACGTCGTGGCCGGCGAGGTGCTCGCCGAGGGCGGCGATGAGGCGGGCTACCTGCTGACCGGGACCAAGTGGCCGATCGGGAACGGCATCCGCAGTACGTTCGCCACCATCTTCGCCCGGACCGGGCCGGCCGGACCGCGCGGCTTCTCCGCCTTCCTGGTGGACAAGGAGAATCTCAACCCGTTGCACTGGGCAACCGAGCCGCGGGTGAAGACGCTCGGCCTGCGCGGCGCGGACGTCTCCGGGATCACCCTGAACGACTGCCCGGTCCCGGCCAGTGCCGTCATCGGCAGCCGTGGTCGCGGGATGGAAGAGGCCATCAAGACCCTGCAGATCAGCCGGACCCTGGTGACCGCGATGTCGATGGGAGTCGCCGACACCGGTCTCCGCACCACTCTCGACCACATCCGCGGCCGCCGGCTCTACGGCCGCACCGTGCACGAGATCCAGGTGATCCGCGAACAAGTACTGGCGGCGTACGTCGATCTGCTGGTCGCCGAATGCACCACGGCAGCCACGGCACGGGCCATCTCGGTCATGCCGGCGCGGCTCAGCCTGTGGTCGTCGGTCACGAAGTACCTGGTCCCTGGTCTGATCGACGAGGTGCTGAGCAGTCTCGGCTCGGTCCTGGCCGCGCGGCACTTCATGCGCGAGGGCGTGAACGACGGCATCTTCCAGAAGATGCTGCGGGACAACAGGATCGTCAGCATCTTCGAAGGAACCAGCCACGTCCACCAGCACGTGGTGGCCAGCCAGTTACCTTCGCTGTTGCTGCGGCCCGAGTACGACCTGAACACCGAGGCCCTGCTGCAGGACCTCTACGACCATGAGTACGAGCCGCCGGAGTGGGATCTGCGCTTCGACCGGTTCAAGCTCACCAACGGTGGCCTGGACGAGATCACGCAGAGCCTTCCGGACGTCGTCGCGGCGATCCCGGCGGAGTACGTGACGCTCGAGCAGGTGGCCGGAGAAGTCCTTGCGGTACAGGAGAAACTGCAGCAAGGCGTCCGGGAACTGGTGAAGCAGGGCAATGACCTGCACTCCAACTCACGCGGCTTCACCCTGGCGCGACAGCACTGCCTGGTCCATGCGGCGGCGGCCTGTCTGCACACCTGGAACGCCAACGCGGGCCGTGGCGGATTCGTCGGCCGGCCCGAGTGGGTCGTGCTCGCCCTGCAGCGGATCCTCACCCGGCTCATCCCCGACCAGCAGCTCGATCCGGACAGCCTCGTCGTGGTCGAGGCCGAGATGCTCAGCAGCTGGGAGGACGAGCGGCTCTTCTCCCTCGTCCCGCTCCGGCTCGGCGGCACCGCGGCTGCCTGACCCGACCGACGCCCCTAGGAAGGAAACCCATGCAGCACAACGACATCTTCCACTCGACCCGGGAGTACGCGCAGGTGATCGGCGATCAGAACGCGATCGTCTTCCTGCCCGACGGTCCCGGTTCGGCGGTACGGACCGAGCTCAGCTACGGCGAGCTCGACCTCCGGTCGCGGCGACTGGCCTCCTGGCTGCAGGAGCACCGCGCCGCGGGCGACCGCGTGCTGCTCCTCTATCCGCCCGGTGCCGCCTTCGTGACTGCCTTCTTCGCCTGCCTGTACGCCGGGATGATCCCGGTGCCGGCCCCATTGCCCGCCGGTGACGGCAAGGGCAAGGTCGACCGGCTCCGCACGATCGTCAACGCGGCCGGCTGTTCCGTGCTCTTCACCGACCACGCGAACCTCGCCGACCTGCAGGAGCAGCTCGCTGAACTGATCGACCACGACATCCTCTGCGCCGCCACCGACGCCGACGACCTCGGCGACCCGGACGGCTGGCGCGAGCCGGTGATCCGGCCGGAAACGCTTGCCCTGCTGCAGTTCACGTCGGGTTCGACCAGCGAGCCACGGGGCGTGATGGTTTCGCACGAGAGCCTCTGGGCCAACCTCGACCTGATCAAGCGGACCTTCGGCCTGCCGACCTGCGCGAAGGTCGCGTCCTGGCTGCCGCACTATCACGACATGGGCCTGATCGGCGGGTCACTGTCGACGATCTTCCTCGGCGGCACGCTCTGGCTGATGTCGCCGATGAGCTTCCTGCGCGACCCGTACCGCTGGCTCGACCTGATCGACCAAGAAGGCATCCACATCAGCCCGGCGCCGAACTTCGCCTACGACCTCTGCGTACGGCGGATCAAGCCGGCTCAGGTCGAGCAGCTCGACCTGAGCCGCTGGCGGCACGCACTCAACGGCGCTGAGCCGGTCGACCCCGCCACCCTGAGGCGGTTCGAGCTGCACTTCGCCCCGGCCGGCCTGCGGCCGGAGACGATCCGGCCCTGCTACGGGATGGCCGAGGTCGGCCTGCTGGTCACCGGCACCGACGAGAACCGGCGGGCGCAACCGGTCCGGGTCGACGCCGCCGACATCGAGCGCCGCCTGTTCACTCCCACCGACGACGTGGCCGCCGGCCGCGAGCTGACCAGCAGCGGGCCGGTCCCGACCGGCTTCGACCTGCGGATCGTCGATCCGGACTCCCGCACCCCGCTGGAGGACGGCCGGATCGGCGAGATCTGGCTGAGCGGTCCGAGTGTCGCCCTGGGCTACTGGGGCAAGCCGGACGAGAGCGCGGCCGTGTTCGACGCCTACACCAACGACGACGAAGGCCCGTACCTGCGGACCGGCGACCTGGGCGTCTGCCACGACGGCGATCTCTACATCACCGGCCGGATCAAGGAACTCATCATCGTCAACGGCCGCAACATCTATCCGCAGGACTTGGAGCGCAAGCTCGGCCTGCTGCACCCGGCCCTGTCCGAGGGTGCCAGCGCCGCGTTCGGTGTTCCCGGTGACGGCGCCGAGCGGATCGTCGTCATCCAGGAGATCCGGACCGCCGGAGCGGCCGCGCCGACCGAGCTCCAGCAGCTCGCCGATCTGGTCAAGTCCGAGCTCTCGGCGTACGCCGGCAGCCCGGTCGCGAACGTGTGCTTCGTCAAGCGCGGCGGCGTACTCCGCACCACCAGCGGCAAGGTCCGCCGGACCAGCATGCGGGAGTTGTTCGTCACCGACCGGCTGCAGCCGCACTTCGAGGACCTCGAGCCCTCGGTCAAGAAGTTGCACCGGGCAAGCGTCATGGAGGCACTCGCCGGAGCCGGAGTGTGAGATGACCGTGTACACCCATGGGTTCCCACCACCGCCGACAAGCGGCGCGGTGCACCTGTTCCGGGGCAGGGCCCCGACCGAGCCGGACGCGGCCGACCTGGCGGTGCTGGATGCCGCCGAGCTGGAGCGGTTCGCCCGGATGGTGCCGTCGGCCGGCGCGCAGTTCGCCGGTTCACGGGCCGCGGTACGGCGAATCCTGGCCGCGTACGTCCGGGAGACGCCGGGCCGGCTGGGCTTCGGTCGACGGATCTGTCCTGGCTGTGGCAGTCCTGACCACGGACCGCCAGAGCTGATCAAGCCACGGACAGGGCTGGCGTTCAGCCTCTCCAGATCCGACTACGACTGGCTGCTCGCGGTTACCAAGGACCGCTTGGTCGGGGTCGACATCGAAGGTGCCGCCGCGGTCGATTTCGATCGGGTCGCGCCGATGGTGATGACACCTGCCGAGCTGGCAGCGCTGCGCGCCGAACCTGACGCACAGGCCCGGAAGGCATTGTTCCTGCGCTGCTGGACCAGAAAGGAGGCGGTGCTGAAAGCCAGCGGGATCGGTCTGATGGCACCACTGCGCGAGATCGACGTCCAGCCTGCCTCCAACGGGCTGGTGACGGTGTCCCACGAAGCCATCGTCGGCGCCTCTGCCTGGTCGGTCCAGGACCTGTCCGCGGGGTCGCGCTGTGTCGCCGCACTGGCACTTCAAGCGGGTCTGCCACCGGTCGAGATCAGCTGGCCGGCGATCGATTGGCAGCAACTTGCAGTCGGCGTTTCATGACAGTCGGAACCGCACTTCGAGCTGATGAAGTCGTCAATACTCACCGATAGGACGACGAACGGCCACACCAGTCGTAACAGTTCGGTAGGAGGCGATGACGTGAACGAGGATCTGGTCACCAGGTTCGGCCGGCAGGTGCGGGACGACCCGTCCCGCCCGGCGCTGATCGAGGTCAGCCACCGGGACGGGCGGGCCGCCACCGGCACCGCGACGTACGGGGAACTGCATGACGGGGCCAGGGCGATCGCCGGGTGGCTGCGGGCCCACGCGGTCCCCGGCGACCGGGTGCTGCTGCTCTACCCGTCCTCGATCGACTTCGCCAAGGCGTTCTGGGGTTGTCTGTACGCCGGTTGCGTGCCGGTACCGGCTCCGCTGCCCGGCACCTTCGGTCATCACCTGTCGCTCACCACCGGCATCGCCCTGGATGCCGGGCCGCGGCTGGTGCTGACCGACACCGAGCACCTGGACGGGGTGGCGGACTGGCTGATCCAGGACCGGCTGAACGAGCTGGCCCTGTTCGCCACCGACCTGGTCGACCTGTCCCGGGTGCAGGCCGCCGGACCGATCGAGGTGCACGGGTCGTCGCCGGCATTCGTGCAGTACACCTCGACCGGCACGGACCTGGCCGGGCACTCGATCTCGCATGCGGGCCTGGCCCGAGACATCGAGATGCTCGACAACACGCTGGACCTGGCCGCGCACGGCACGATCGGCGGCTGGCTGCCGATGCACCACAACCTCGGCCTGGTCGGCCTGCTGCTGGCGCCGCTGGCGGTCGGCGCGACCAGCGTGCTGATGTCCCCGACGGAGTTCCTGAAGCACCCGCAGCGGTGGCTGCAGCTGATCGACACCTTCGACATCCGGCTGACCGCGGCGCCGAACTTCGCCTACGACCACTGCGTCCGCAGGATCTCCGCCGAGGTCGCGAGCATCTTCGACCTGTCCAGGCTTCGTACTGCGGTGAACGGGCCGGAGCCGGTCTCGGCAGCCACCCTGACTGCCTTCGCTGAGCGCTTCGCGCCGTCCGGGCTGAACCCGCGTGCGCTCACGCCCGCCTACGGTCCGGCCGACGGCGCCCGGCTGATCACCGTCTCCCCACCCGGCGACCGGATCGACGGCCCGCTCGTCACGCCGGCCGATCGCTGGGCCCTCGAACGCGACACCCTGCAGCCCGCGGCCGGTGGACTCGACCTGGTCAGCTGCGGTCCCGTGGAAGGCACCGGGCTGCAGGTCTTCAACTCCGCGACCCAGACCGAGCTGCTGGACGGCCTGGTCGGTGAGATCTGGCTGGACGGCTATGCGCCGACCGGCGATCTCGGCGTGATCCACGGCGGCCAGCTGTACCGGACCGGCCGGGTCAACGACCGGCTGGCCATCGACGGCCGCAGCCTCTACGCCCACGACATCGAGCAGGAGCTCAGCCAGCTCGAGCCTGCCTTCGCCGACCTGCCCGGCTGCGTCTGCGCGGTCGACGTACCGCGGGAAGAACTCGTTGTCCTGCAGGAGGTCCCGGCACGCACCAGCAACGGAGATCTGACCGCGCTGGCGACTGCCGTCCGCGACGCGCTACGGGATCGGTACCGGGTGCGGGTCGCCAATGTCGTCTTCCTGAGGCCAGGGCAGATCCACCGAGTCGCTGGGCGGGTGCAGCGCACGCTGATGCGCGAGCTGTTCCGCAGTGACGCGCTCGCTCCCGTCTACGAGGTGCTGGGCCGTCAGACCCGTCAACGGTTCCGCTTCACCGAGCCACTGCCGGCACCCGCGGTGCCGGCCCGACGCAGGAACGCCGCTGTCCCGGCCGTGGCGGCGCAGTGATGCTCAAGCCGCACCAGTTGGCTGCCGAGCTCGAGGCCAGGCTGGGCGACCCCACCGACCCCGATCAGCTCTTCTCGTACGAGAACTGCGCAGGCCTGGACGCACGGGACGAGTTCCCGGCCGCCATCTGCGACCAGCTCGACGGCCTGGGCCTATCGACGTACTACGTGCCACCGCAGTACGGCGGCGCGTTGCAGAACTACGAGGACCTCTTCCAGCTGCTGCGCACGGTGGCTCGGCGGGACATGACTGTCGCGGTCGCCCACGGAGCGGCGTACGTCGATGCGGTGCCGACCTGGATCGCCGCCGCACCCCCGCTGGCCTTGCGACTCGGGGTCGAACTGGTGCGAGGTCACAGGGCCGAGCGGCGGTTCCGGGGCGGTGGGGTGGGCGACGCGTTGGACATGGCCAGCAGTCCACCGGATCCGATCGGTCCACCTGTGGCAGCGGCCTCGCCGGCCGGCTACGTACTGACCGGAACAACACCGGCAGCGCCGCGGACTCGTGGCGGGCTCACCGGGCTGCTGGCTCGAACCGGTGACGACCTCATGGAAATGTCGATGTTCCTGGTCGAGACAGAGCGCGCTCAGCTCGCGCCGCCCGCCCGGCTGCACGGCATTCGCGGTACGGACCACGGCAGCCTCACCCTGCACGACACCGAGGTGGCGGCCACCGACCTGATCGGGACCGAGGGTTCAGGCGTCGAGCTGGCCATGAAGAGCCGGCAGCTGACCTGGATCGTCGACGCGGCGGTCTCGCTGGGCGGCATCGACCAGGTACTGCGGCTGGCCCTCGACCGGGTGATCGAGGACACCGTCTACGACCTTCGTCTGGTCGACCTGCCGCAGGTGCGCCGGCGACTCACCGAGGCCTATGCGGATCTGCTCGCGGCCGAGGCGGTGGCGTTGGTCGCCACCAGGAGCGTGCAGGTCAGCACGGACGAACTGGCGGTGGTCGGACCGGCCGCGACAGTGTTCCTTCGCGACCGGGCCGACGACCTGATCCGGCTCGCCGCGGAACTCACGACGGACGAAGGCAGAGTCGGCAAGGCGCTACGCGATCACCAGACAGCCGGTGCCGTCTCTGGCGGGGTCCGGGTGCTGCGAAGCCTTGCGGGACAGCTGCCGTTGCTGGTCCGCACCTATGGACAACCGGCGCCGCTAGCACCTGCCGCGGCCCTGACCACCGACCTGCCCGAGCTGCGTGCGGATCAACTGCAACTGTTGTCCCGCAACGGCTCGTCACTGATGAACGGTCTGCCGGTCGCGGTGGCCGAGCTCGAATCGCTGGCCAACGCGGGAGTGGTCAGCCATCAGCTCGCCGGGAGCGCCGAGGTAGTACTGAGTGTCGCCAACGACCTGCACTGTCAGCTGGCCGACGCCATCGACCCGACGGTCGCGCTGGAGCTGGGCAAGAGGTACTCGCTCTGCTTCGCCGCGTCCGCCTGCCTGCAGGTCTGGTTGCGGAACTACGCGGACCATCCCAAAGACGATCTCTGGACCGGCGGCGTCTGGCTGGAGGCCTGTCTGGTCCGGCTGCTCGGCCTGATGCGGGTCCCGCCGGCGGGACTCGCCGAGACCGTGCAGATCGCCTACGGCCGGCTGATGCCTGCCATGGTTCAGCAACTGCGCTCCGGCCGGCTGCTGTCCCTGTTCCCCTACCCCCTTTCCGAAGAGAGCCGGCCATGACGTCGACCGCGACACTGCAGCCTGCCGAGGTCGAGTCGGCCCTCGGGGATGCGGCCGACGCCCACAACCCGTTCAGCTTCGACGCTGTCATCGGTGCCGACGAGGCCGCCGTACCGCTGCCTGGTGCCAGTGAACTCCTGAAGGCGATCAACTGGAGTGCCGAGCTGGTGCCGCGGATCCACGGCGGACGGCTGAGCACGACCGATCGTCTGGTTCAGTTGCTGCGCCCGCTGTTTCGCAGAGACGCCACAGTCGGCCTCGGTGCCGGGATAGCGCCACTACTCAGCTCATCGCTCGTCTGGTCCTCCGGCGATCCCAGTCAGCAGGAGCCGCTCGCTAAGACCATGCTCGTCAACCGCCTGCCGCTGGCGTCGTACGGCGAGCCCGACAGCCAGCTGGCCGGGTCGGAGCTGGTGGCACGCCGGTACGGCGACGAGCTGGCGCTGGAGGGATCGCGCCCCGCGGTGTCGGGCCTGACCGGCTGGGATGCGCCGGTCGCCGTCGTAGCGCGAACAGGCTCCGCGCTGGGCAGTACGAAGTACTCGGTGCTGCTGTTGCCGCATGGGCAGACGCCTCCGGCACCGCGGCAACACACAGGCGTTCGAGGACTGCGGTTCGGCGACCTGGACCTGGGAGAACAGCGGCAGGACGCACAGCTGGTCGGCGGCTTCAACGGCGGCATCGAGCTGGCCAGGACTGCCTTGGCTGTCACCCGGACCACCTTGGCCGGCGCCACCGTTGGACTGCTGGACACGCAACTGCGGGCAGCTGTCGAGTCGGCTCAACGACGGCAGCGCCTGCCGTACGTACGGTCCGCGCTGGCCGGAGCTTTCGTCGATCTCTTGGTGCTCGACTGTCTGGCCACCGTCGCGGGACGCGCGCTGCACCTGATGCCTGGGCGCCCCGCGAGCTATCTGGACGCTGTAGACCGACTGGCCGTCGTACTGGCTCGTGACGTGATCGCCGCACTCGACGGCGTCCTCGGAATTGAGGCGCATCGGCGGGACGGGCGGTACGCGATCTTCCAGAAGCACCGGCGCGATCTGCAGGCCGCTCCGCTGGTCGCGACAGGTGGCGCCCGGCGTCGATCAGCTCTGATTCCGGAGCTACCGGGTGGTGCGTCCGAGCGCGACTCCCCCGACCCGGCCACGCTGTTCGGTCTCGGCGAACCGCTGCCGGATCTCGACTTCGCCCACCTGGCGAGGGCCCGGGCCAGTCCGGGAGATCCGTTGGCCGCCATCACAGCCGAGCTGCTCCCCGGGGACCTGCTCGCGTCGTACGGCGATCAGCTCGCCACCGGCGTACGGCAGGTGCAGGCGCGGAGTAGGACGCTGCCCCCGAGGGACAGAACGCCGCTGGCCACCCCGGACTCGTTCGCGTTGGCCGGACGGTATGCGGTGCTGGTCGCGGCGGCTTCCTGCATCGGGGTCTGGCGTCACAACCAGCGAGGTTTCGTCCAGGACCCGGCCTGGCTGACGGCGGCACTGCATCGGCTGGTGCAGCGGCTCGGCGAGTCGACCCCCAGCCTGCCGGCCGACGTAGAGAACCGCGTGATGACCGAATTGCTCGCCCGGCACCGCGACCGGCAGGCCTTCGACCTTGCCGCCTGCCACCTCGGCTCAGGCTGAGTCGGAGCTCGCGGGCGCCGGCAGGAACTGGTCGTCGTCGTCGACCGGCAGCCAGCCGGCGCGAATCGCCCGGACCCCGGCCTGGAAACGGCTGCGGGCATCGAGCCGGACCATCAGGTCGGCCGTCAGCCGGCGACTGGTCCGGACCGAGACACCGAGCCGGCGAGCCACCACCTCGTCGGTGTGACCCTCGGCGAGCAATTGGACGACCGCCCGTTCCTGCCGGGTCAGACCGACGTCGTCGCGGCCGGACCGGCTGCCGCCGAACGCGGCGCTCTTCTCCCAGACGGCTTCGAAGAGGGCGCAGAGAGCCGCGACGACACCGGTGTCGCGGATCAGCAGCGCGCCCTGTGCGCTGTCGGTGACGTCCATCGGCACCATCACGCACTTGCGGTCCGTGATCAGCATCCGCAACGGCAGCGTCGCGGTGGTGCGGATCCGCGCACCCCGCTCGTGCAACCAGCCGACGTAGCGGGCGGTGGGACCGTCGTTGGCCAGGCTGTCCAGGTAGACACCCCGCATCCGGACCCCACGCTCCAGCATCGACTCGTCCAGCGGCCGGCCCGCCTCCATGCTGGCCGCGGACTGCGGACCGCCGTCGGAGAAGGCCAGAATCTCGGTCTCGACGCCGGCCATCAGCGCCTCCAGCCGGAGCCGGATATTGTCCAGCCCGACCAGCCGCTCGGCGTCGTGGTACCCGCTGGCGGCGGCGCGGTCGCCGTACTCGGCGACGATCTCCTCGATCGCGACCCGGCTGGCCACGACCTCCTTCTGCTTGTCCAGCAGCGCCAGCTCCTGCTGGGTCAGCAGCGGCACCAGGCTGACCTCGGGGCTGACCAGATGCAGTTCGTGCGGGCGTTCCCAGGAGTAGCGCACCAGGGCGAGCTCGAGCAGTTCGTTGACGCCGACCTCGAGGCGGTCGACCGGCCAGCCCACCCGGGCGGCCAGCGGTGGAATCTCGGTCCGGGGGTCCTCCAGCAGACACCGGTAGATCTTCTCGGCGTCGGCCGACAGTCCCAACGGTCTGAGCATGTGTTCGTCCACGGATCCGCTTCTCACCGATATGCCTCCCCAAGCAGCCGGCTCCCGGTCGACGGACACCTTCCTCGACCGCCTCTTCGCATCAACTCCAAGAGCCATTACGAACGACAGTACTGACCCGCCGGGCCATCGCGCGCATTTGATCAGACCCGGGCGGCACTGGTGTGACAACGATTCGATCAGGATCGAAAAGCTTGCAGGGTGGGGGTTTCGGGCTATATGGACAAAGTCCCGATCAGTCGCCGCAACCGGTGGTTGGTGGGCAGATCCTCAAGCATGACAGGCATTCCGTCCGGGCCGCCGAGCGGGATCCGCCAGTTCGGGTACTCGTCGGTGGTGCCCGGCTGGTTCTGCGTACGCCGTTCGCCCACCGCGTCGGTCAACGCGACACCGACCAATTTGGCCGGGGTGTGCGCGACGTACCGGTGCAGGGCTTCCACGATCCGTTCCACGTCACCGTCGGCATTGCCGAGCAAATGCCTTTCCCGCAAGGCGTTCAGCCACGCATCGCGATCCGCCTCGTCCACAGCGAGCTCTTCGGCGACCGGCCGGGTCAGCAGGCCGAGGCGATCGCGGAGTTCGACATGATCGCCGGCCAGGTAACCCGCTGTGGGCGGAAGGTCATGCGTCGTCACCGTTGCCAGGCAGAGTTCCCGCCACCTCTCGGGTGCCAGCGGCTGACCATCGGCGTCGCGCTCGAACCAGAGCACCGACGTACCGAGGATGCCGCGTTCGGTGAGGTAGTCGCGCACCCATGGCTCGACCGTGCCGAGGTCCTCTCCCACCACGACGATGCCGGCCCGGGCCGCTTCGAGGACGAGGATCCCGATCAAGGCTTCGTGGTCGTAGCGGACGTAGGTGCCGGCGGTCGGCGACTCGGGCGAGGTCACCCACCAGAGCCGGAACATCCCCAGGATGTGGTCGATCCGCAGGCCGCCGCCGTGCCGGATCACCGCCCGGACCAGGTCCCGCCACGGCGCGTAGCCGGTCTCGGCCAGGGCGTCCGGCCGCCACGGCGGCTGGGACCAGTCCTGGCCCTGCTGGTTGAACGCGTCCGGCGGAGCGCCGACGTGGATTCCAGCGGCGAGCACCCGCTGCAAGGCCCACGCGTCGGCGCCGTCCGGGTGCACGCCGACCGCGAGGTCGTGCAGGATCCCGAGCGACATTCCCGCGCCCTTCGCCCGCGCCTGGGTCCTGGCCAGCTGCTCGTCCAGCTGCCACTGCAACCAGCAGTGGAACTCGACCGCATCCGGATTGTCGTTGCGAAAGGCAACCACTGGTCCCGAGGACGGATCGCGCAGCTCTTCGGGCCATTTGCTCCACTCCGGCCCGTGCACGTCGGCGATCGCGGCCCAGGTGGCGAAGTCGATCAGCCCCTGGCCCTCCCGGTCGCAGTACGCGCCGTACTCCGCGATCCGGCCGATCGACGGTCGGGCGCCGAACAGCAACTGCAGCGCCTCCCGCTTGGCGGCCCAGACGGTGTCGCGGTCCAGTGCGTTCGCGTCCTCGCTCAGCGCGCGGGTCTGCAGGCTGAGCGCCCGGACCTGATCGCGCTCGGCCGGCGCGAGATCGCCGTACTCGTCGATGTCCTCGATCCGCAGGTACAGCGGGTTCGAGAACCGCCGCGACGCCGGCAGGTACGGCGAGGGCTCCATCCGGCCGGCCGTCTCGGCGGCGTGCAGCGGATTGATCAGGACAAAGCCGGCGCCGAGGTCGTTGGCGGACCAGGCGGCGAGATCCGCGAGGTCGTGCAGGTCGCCGATCCCCCAGGAGCGGCGCGAGCGAACGGAGTACAGCTGCAGCACCCATCCCCAGGTCCGCTGCAACTTCTGCGGCTCGAGCTTCTGCGGGGTGACGATCACCGTGCCGACGGAGATCTCCGGGTTGCTGCCGATCCGTGCGCACAGCCGGTGGTAGCCGAGCGGTAGATCACCGGGCAACTGGAAGGTGGCCTCGCCGATCTGCACGCCGTCCACCCACTCCGGCTCGACCAGGTGGTCCTGCTGCGCGATATCCCGGCGCTGACCGCCGTCCTCCAGATCGAGCCAGACCTCGGCCGTCGAGCCATGCGGCAGGTGTACGGCGAACCACGGCGTCCAGCCTTCTCGCAGCACGACAGTGGCGGGCAGCACCCGGCGCCAGCGAACTTGGCGGTGCACCGCCAGAGCATCAGCGGCCCGCTGTGGCGTCGACGCATCCACCCCGAGCGCGGCCAGCACAGCGGCGACCACCTCGCTGGAGACCAGCACATGTTCCCCCTGCCAGTCCCAGTACTCAGTCGCCACCCCATGGGCGACGGCGAGCTCGACAAGGTCAGGAGTAGGAGCAGTCACGCGAGCGAGTCTGCCGTATGGAGGCCGCCCCGGTGAACAGACCACAGCAACCGGGGTGTCGTCTCGATCAGGTGACCTGGCGTTGGCGGCGGGTCAGGAGGAGTACTGAGATGAGCAAGGCAGCGCTGGCGACCACTAGGCCGATGGCGACGCCGGCGACGTTGTCGGTCAACTGGTAGAGCGCTGTTGGCCAGATGACCAGCAGGATCGAGCAGCCGACCACCGCGTACGCCGACGCGTGGCGGCGACCGTAGGCGACCAGGAGAGCCGCCGGGCCCGCAGTACCGACAGCGAGGGCCATCACCTCGCCGCGCTCCTGGATGAGCCAGCAGATCGACGAGCTGAACATCGCGGCCCCACCCAGCGCCCACGCGGTCACCTGATCCCGGACCAGGCCGAGCATGGACATCACGAACGCGACCAGGATGAACCCCGTCCCGGCGATACCGGCCGAGTTGGTGGCCGTGCCGTTGTCGGGTGTCAACACGTCCGCGGTGAGCACCACGACCCCGACGCCCATCACCGCGAAAGTTGCCACTAGCAACGATGAGCCCGCGAGCCACCAGAGCCCGACGGCGGCCAGGGCGAGCGCGACGGCGACGCCGATGACCCGGCCCGCCTCACCCTCGACGGCGACGTACGTGGCGAAGCCGGCGACGCAGCAGCCGAGTGAAGCCAACGCGGAGCTGAGCTGTTCGCGGCGCTGGAGCACGGCGAGGACAACGGCTGTTCCGAGCAGGATGACTGCCGCACTGCCGCCCGTACTGATCCTGGCGGCGCGGCTCATCTCACCCCAGTTCGCGAGCGTGAGGAGCGCCACAGCGCCCAGGAGGAGCGCACCGCCTAGGTAGCCGAGCACCTCGGTCAACGCGGACGAGTGGGTGGCGGCAGGTGGCGTCCTTGGCGCACGCGGCTCCGCGTCCGCAGTACCGGAGCTGGGCTGGGAGGAGTCGGCCTCGGCTGCGTCGCGCAGTGCGTCCGCCTGGTACTCGCGGAGCACACCCGCACTCACCAGCCTGCGCAGCTCGTCATCCAGCCGGGTCGGCATGACCTTGTCTTCCTCCTCGCGGACTTCTCGGGGTGGGGGAACCTGAGCGGCGAACGGATCACTACAGTAGGGCGGCGAGATGCCTATTCTGCTCAGTCACCCCGTGTCCCTGCTCAGTCACCCCCTGTTTTCGCTCCCAGCAGCGTTCCCGACGTTCTTCCGTAGAGGCAACGACGGCAAGCTGGAAGTGACCGATCAGATCGTCGCCGTGCCGGCCCGGATCGCCGGGCTGATCGTGGCCTTCTTCGTGATCCGATGGGTGCTGCACAAGGCGATCCGGCGATTCGCCCGGCGGACCGGGAACGGCGCCGTGGCCGGCGTCCTGGCCAGGTCCAAGCGCGGCCAGGAGTTCGTCGAGCAGAACCTGCTGAACGAGCGCCGGACCCAGCGCGCCGAGACCATCGGGTCGCTGCTGTGCAGCACGGTCACTATCATCCTGACCGCCATCCTGGTGGTGATGGTGCTGGCCGAGCTCGGCTTCAACATCCTGCCGGTGGTGGCGTCGGCGAGCATCATCGGCGTCGCGCTCGGATTCGGCGCGCAGACGCTGGTGAAGGACTTCCTGGCCGGCGTGTTCATGATCTTCGAGGACCAGTACGCCGTCGGCGACCTGGTCGACATGGAGAAGGCCACCGGCGTCGTCGAGGCGGTCGGCCTGCGCGTCACCCAGCTGCGCGGCGAGGACGGCACCACCTGGTACGTGCGGAACGGCGAGGTGCTCCGGGTCGGCAACCTGACCACCCGTGACCCCGACGCTCCGCGGTCGTCGACGACCGGCGTGGGTAGCGCCGCTGAGGCCGCCGACGGACTGGTCTCGATCGACACACCGAGTGACGAGCCGGCCGAGAGCCGCAGTACGGCGTCCGACCCGGCCGCACCGCATCGCGGGGTCGGTGGGCACGAACGGGAGAGCTGACCAGCGCGTCCGGGAGCGATTCCGGTTTGAGAGCGGTCTCAGCGGGATATCGTTGACCGACTGGTGACTTTGGTTGGCGGAAGGACTCGGGGTGGCTCGACCGGCAGGTTCGGCGCGATTGCTGCGCGGAATGAACGAGGCCGCCGCCCTGGCGTACCTGTTCGAGCGCGGGCCGTTGACGCGGACAGACTTACGGGACCTGACCGGGCTGTCGAAGCCGACCGCGTCCGAGGTGCTGCGGCGGCTGGAGGATGCCGGGCTGGCGATCGTCGTCGGGCACTCCAGCGGCGGCCCCGGGCCCAACGCGGCCATGTACGCCGCGAACGCCGACGCCGGCTACATCGCGGCGCTGTCGATCCGCGATGTCAGCGGCCGCGATGTCGGGGGAAGCCACCAGCCGTCGGTCTCGGCGATCATCGCGGACCTGGCCGGCGAGGTGCGGGCGACCGTCGAGAGCAATGTGACCTTCGACGGCGCGGACCCGGTCGACATCGTGGCGGACATCGTCAGCGAGCTCTGCCGGCAGGCGCGGATCCCACGCGACCTGCTGCTGCAGGTGCAACTCGGCGTACCGGGTTCGCCTGATCCGCGTACCGGCGACATCCGCTACATCGACGTGCCGGGGCTGGACCGGCCCGGGTTGGTGAACGAGATCCGGGCCCGGCTGGAGACCGAGGTGATGGTCGACAACGACGTGAACCTGGCGGCGATCGCCGAGCGTTCGCACGGCGTCGCGGCTGACGTCGACGCGTTCACGGTGCTCTGGCTGGCCGGGGGTTCCGGCTTCGCGATCGACCAGGGCGGCACGCTGATGCGCGGAGCTCACGGCTGCGCGGGTGAGCTCGGCTACATGCCCGTCCCGGCGATCGGGACCGAAGCACGCGACTTCCACGACCTGGTTGGTGGCGGTCCGGTCCTCGACCTCGGTGAGCAGTTCGGCCTCACCGGCGGTACGCCGCAGGAAGTGGTCGCCGCGGCCGTCGAGGCGCTCGACGACGACCGCGCCCGCGAGTTCCTGAAGGTCCTGGCCGAGCGGGTCGCGATCGGGCTGATGTCGGTCATCACGCTGATCGACCCACCGCTGATCGTGCTGGCAGGCGAAGTCTCCCAGGCCGGCGGCACGGCCCTGCGCGACGAGGTCGTCGACGCCTTGGCCGCTCGTTCCCCACTCGGCACCCAGTTGGAGGTCACCGGTGTAACCGGCGACGCCGTCCTCCTCGGCGCGGTGAGCTCCGCGACCACCGCAGTACAAGACCGCCTGCTGGCGGCACTTACCTCCCCGCAGCCCGCTGCCGTCCCCAGCTGAGCGCCTCTCGCCCACCCCGACTCACGTCGCGGGCGGCGGCGTTGTGCCCACCCGGCCCCATGGCGGGGCGGCGGTCACGCCGATCAAACTCGCGTCGCCTCTGATCCTTCTCCGTACTATGGCAAAACGAGCTGTTGCGCCTAGGTGAGCGGTGCAGTGATGGGTGTGGGGTTCGGCTGGAGAGTGACCGTTACTGACCGGCCGGAGCCGTAGTCGATTTCAGAGGATTCGTCCTCGATCACAGCGCTCCTGAGAGCACCCGCCGAATTTGCGGACTGTCCAGGGCTGTCCTGCCGATTCGTGGCCACTGTTAGCAAGCCCGTTAGCAGCCGCGACCGCATTCCACACCACACGATGGTTCCCTTGACGGGCCGGGCGGAGGTCGGCCAGCGCACTAACTGGTCGGCGAGCTGACCCACTTGTCCGTACCAGATGCCGACTGGGACAGCTCGCCTGGTCCTTCAGTGAAGATCCGACTGGGACCTCGGTCAGTCGATGCCTTCGACGATGCGGAAGTCGCGCTCGACGCCGTCGGAGAGGGCGACCAGCGCCTCCTGATAGGCCGCACTCTCGTGCGCCGCGACGGCCTGCTCGAAGCTGTCGAACTCGACCAGGACGGTGCGCTCGGCGATTCCGGCGTCATACGCCACGACCCGACTGCCACGGACGAGGGTCCGACCGCCCCCGGCCTTGACGGCCGGAGCCGCCAGCTTGTTGTAAGCAGCCAGCTTCTCAGGGTCTGAAATGGTGCGGTAGGCGCTGACCCAGTAGCCCTTGGGCATGGAACCTCCAGTGTTGGGATGAGTGCATCTGACTTACGGGTTGGTCTCGGACGACCGTCGGCGGGCGAGAGCGAGGCTTGTCAGCGTCGCGATCGCCATGGCGCCGATGCCGACCAGCGCCGCGGTGGTGTAGGCGCTGTCGTCGGGGAAGAGGTGGCCGGGGCCGGTGCCCGCGGCGAGGATCAGGCCGCCGATGGCACTGCCCAGGGAGTACCCGACGCTGCGGACGACGTAGTTGAAGCTCATGGCGCTCGACGTCTCGCTCTTGGGGGTGACGGCCAGGATGACGCCGGGCATCGCGGCCGAGAAGCCGCCGACGCCGAAGCCGAGCACGCCCATCGCCGCGAACAGTTCGGCCAGGTCCGACCGGGCGGCCGCGAACAGGGCGAACCCGCCGCCGACCACGACGGCGCTGCCGGCCAGGACCAGGGGGTCGGCGATCCGCGTCCGGACCCGCGGCGTGAGCTTGCCTGCGACGAACCCCAGCACCGAGAACGGGATGAGGACCAGCCCGGCGACGAAGGTCGTCAGCCCAAAGCCGTAGCCGGCGCCGTGCGGCGTCTGCGCGAACCGGGTGATGAGCGTGAGCAGGAGGTACATGCCGATCCCGCCGACGAACATGGCGAGGTTCGTCCCGGCGACCGCCGGGTGCCGCAGCGCCCGTACATCGATCAGGGGCGTCGTGCTGCGCAGCTCGATGACGGCCCAGATGCAGAGCAGCACCACCGCGACGACGGCGAGGCCCGCCGCCACGGCGAGGTGCCGGCTCCACAGATTCCGTTCGCCGGCGAGGAACAGCACCAGGAGCAGCGCAGCGGACAGGACGACCGCGCCTGCCACGTCCACGTGGGCGGAGCGGCCTTCGGGGGCTTCGGGCATGGAGCGCCACGCGGTCAGGAGGGCGGCGGCGGTGACGACCAGGCCGAGGCCGTAGGCGGCCCGTACCCCGCCGAGTTCGGCGAGCAGTGCGGCCAGCGGGTAGCCGACGCCGGCCCCGATGATCGAGACCACCGAGATCAGGGCGATCACGGCCGCGCTGCGCTCCTCGGGGAGGTGGTCCCGGGCCACGCCCATCATCAGCGCCGTCAGCCCGAGCCCGACGCCCTGGGCCGCCCTGCCGGCCAGCAGCCACGCGAACGGCAGCGGCAGCACGGTGAGCGCGCTGCCGGCGACGACGACCGCCAGCGTGGCGAGGATCGTGGCCCGCCGGTGCGGGCCGGCTCCGAGCCGGCCCAGGAGCGGCGTGGCGACGGCGCCGCTGAGCAGCGCGACGGTCAGCGTCCACTGCGCGCTGCCGAGCGAGACGTGGAACGAGGTCGCCACGCTGGTGATGAGCGGCGTCCCGAGGCTGGCGACCGCCGCCACGACCAGAGCGACGAACATCAGGGCGGGGACCAGCAGCCGCGCCTCGGAACGCGCCACCGGGAACGCCTTCACCGCGACCCCGCCGACCGGCTGCCCGGTAGCTGCTTCGGCCCTTCGCGGTCCTGGCTTTCGAGCTCTGCCAGATGCTTCAGCGCCGGAAGGGCCGCCACCAGCGCCTCGACCTCGTCGCCGGTGAGCTCGCCGATCAACCGCTCGAACGCGTGGACGCCCGCCTGGCGCCGCGTCCGGACATAGGAGGCGCCGGCCTCGGTCAGGCACACCAGCGTGACCCGCTTGTCGGACGCGTCGCCCCGCCGCTCGACCAGTCCGGACTCCTCCATCACCCGGACCAGGGTGGTCATCGCGGGCTGGGTGATGCCCTCGACCGCGGTCAGATCGGTGATGCGCCGCGGGCCGGTCCGGTCCAGGGTGGCCAGGGTGGCGGCGGACGTCAGGCTCATATCCCGGGGCAGGCGTCTCGCGGCCCTAGTGGCCAGGCCGTAGAGGGCTGCCCCGATGGCGGCGGACGCTCCAGGAGCGGTGTCTTGACGACTCATGCTCGAAGCATAGCATTTTTATATTCATAGTCTATGGAAATGGTCGGTGGGCACAACGCCTCTCCCGGAACGCGAGTCGGGGTGGGCGAAAGCCTCCCTCGCGCGGCAAGCGAAAGGCGCCGGAGCCATGACAGGTTCCGGCGCCTCGCAAGGAGCGTCAGGCTGTGAAGGTGACGTCCAGGGTGATCGTGGTGCCGGTCAGCGCCTGCGAGACCGGGCAGTTCTTCTTCGCCTCTTCGGCGAACTCGGCGAACTGGTCGGCGGTCAGGCCGGGGACCTTGCCGTTCACCGACAGCTTGATGCCGGTGATGCCCTCACCCGGGACGAAGGTGACGTCGGCGGTGGTGTCGATCGCCTCCGGCGCGTTGCCGGCGCCGGCCAGCGCGTGCGAGAGCGCCATCGAGAAGCAGGTCGAGTGCGCGGCCGCGATCAGCTCTTCCGGGCTGGTCTTGCCCTCGGCCTTGTCGTTGGACCGGGCGGCCCAGGTGACGTCGAAGGAGCCCAGGTTGGACGACTCGAGGTTGACCTGACCGGCCCCCTCCAGCAGCGAACCTTCCCAGTGGGCCTTGGCGGTGCGAATAGCAGCCATGCTCTTTGTGTCTCCCTAAGAGGTCACTTGCCGGACACGTCGATCGCGCCGGGGTACTGCGGTTCGTCGGTGTTCACCATGCTGTGCGCGGCCATCACCATGTACGTCCAGATCTCGGTGTCGCGCTCCGGCTCGAGCTTGATCTCGTCGAGCGCGGCCCGCATGTGGCCCAGCCAGCTGTCCCGCGCGCTCGGGGTGACGGCGAACGGGTTGTGCCGCATCCGCAGCCGGGGGTGACCACGCTGTTCGGAGTACGTCCGGGGGCCGCCCCAATACTGCTCGAGGAACATCCGGAAGCGCTCCTCGGCCGGGCCGAGGTCCTCCTCCGGGTACATCGCCCGCAGCTCCGGGTCGGCGGCGACGCCGCGATAGAACGCCGCCACCAGCCGGTGGAAGGTGTCCGCCCCGCCGACGGCGTCGTAGAAACTCATCGATTCGGTCATCACCAACAGTGTCTCAAGTCGCCGAAACGTGCCGGACGAGGGACTCCCGTTCGACCGCGCCGAGCGGCCGCTTGGCCTGCGTCTCGGCGTCAACGGCGACGATCACCGACGCGGCCCGGGCATAGACGATCTCGGTCTCACCGTCGCGATCGACGATCCTCGAACCCAGCGTGTACGACGTATTGCCGACCGACTCGACCCAGACATCCACGTCGTACGGCGGGTGCCGGAGCAGGATCGGCCGCAGGTAGTCGATCGTCTGGCTGACCAGCACGCACGGGTACTTGGCGAAGTAGTCCGGCCCGGTCCCGGCAGCCTCCGCCAGGAACAGGATCCGGGCTTCCTGGAAGTAGTCGAAGTACCGGACGTTGTTGACGTGGTCGTAGGAATCGATGTCGGACCAGCGGACCAGGACCGGATGCGTGAAGGTCATCGGCCCACCAGCTTCGACAGCGCTTCGCGCTCGACCGGAGTGATCCGGCGCAGCCGGTTGGCGGCGAAGTCGAACGGGACCAGCCGGGTCCGCGCCTCGACGTACGTACGCCGTGGCTCGGCGTCCAGGATCTCGTAGTCGACCATGAAGGACGCGGCCTTGATCTCGCTGATCCACAGCTCGATCCGGACCGGTTCGGCCCGGAACACGAGCGGCGCGCGGTACTGGACCTCGTGCCGGGCGACCAGCAGGCCCGTCTCCAGGTCGTCCGCGCCGAGCTCCTTGGCCGTCCGGAAGAGGAAATCCACCCGGGCGTCCTGGAGGTAGTCGACATACCGGCCGTTGTTCACATGACCGAGTGCGTCCATGTCGCCCCATCGGAGCGGACAGTGATAGACGTGCCGGTTGAGGGGGCCCTCGTGACCAGCATCGTGATCAGCGCTGTGATCATGCACACGACGATCATCCCATCCGGGGCACACCAGTGCCGAGCTGGCGTCGGTAGTGTGCATCCCGGACCTGTAGTCAGCTAACGAAGGAGTTCGGCGGATGAGCGAGCAGCAGAGGGTGGCGATCGTGACCGGGGCGGCCCGGGGAATCGGCGCCGCCGTGGCCCAGCGGCTCGCCGCCGACGGCAACGCGATCGCGGTGCTGGACCTCGACGAGGCGGCCTGCGCCGGGACGGTCGACGCGATCACCGCCGCGGGCGGCAAGGCTGTCGCGATCGGCTGCGACGTGAGCAAGAGCGACCAGGTCGCCGCCGCGGTCGAGCGGGTCGTCGCCGAGCTGGGCGCGCCCACGATCCTGGTGAACAATGCCGGCGTACTGCGCGACAACCTGCTCTTCAAGATGACCGAGGACGACTGGGACACCGTCATGTCGGTGCACCTGCGCGGCAGCTTCCTGATGTCGAAGGCGTGCCAGGCCCACATGGTCGAGGCCGCCTACGGCCGGATCGTGTTCCTGTCCTCCACCTCGGCGCTGGGTAACCGCGGCCAGTCGAACTACGCCGCCGCCAAGGCCGGGCTGCAGGGGCTGGCCAAGACGCTGGCGATCGAGCTGGGCAAGTTCGGCGTCACCTCGAACGCGATCGCGCCGGGCTTCATCGAGACCGACATGACGGCTGCCACCGCGGCCCGGGTCGGGGTCGACTTCGAGGAGTTCAAGAAGGCGACCGCGGCGGCCATCCCGGTGAACCGGACCGGCAAGCCGGCGGACATCGCCGCCGCCGCGTCGTTCTTCTGCAGCGAGGAGGCCGGCTTCGTCTCCGGCCAGGTCCTGTACGTCGCCGGCGGACCCAGAAACTAAAGGGAGTTCCAGAAGATGCAGACCTTCACCGGTGTCGACGAGGTCGTTCACGCGGTCGGCACCCAGCTCGGCGAGACCCAGTGGCTGGAGATCACCCAGGAGCAGGTGAACCAGTTCGCCGAGGCGACCGGCGACCACCAGTGGATCCACGTCGACGTGGACCGCGCCGCGAAGGGCCCGTACGGCGGGACGATCGCGCACGGCTACCTCACGCTGAGCCTGATCGCGCGCTTCGGCGAGGAGCTGTTCTCCGTCTCCGGCGTCACCGCGAAGCTGAACTACGGCGTCAACAAGGTCCGCTTCCCGGCCCCTGTCCCGGTCGGCTCCCGGGTCCGCGCCGGTGCGTCGATCGCCGGCGCGCAAGAGACCCCGGCCGGCGTCCAGGTCTCGCTGCAATGGGTGATCGAGCTGGAGAACTCCACCAAGCCGGCCTGCGTCGCCGAAACCGTAGTACTGCTCGTCCCCTAAAGCCTTGCGTCCGAACAACCGAGGGGCAGGACCTCGGGTACTTCGGACGTAAGCGATGTCAGAGCGGGCAGATCAGCACCGAGTGGGTCGCGGTACGGCGGTAGCCGAGCCAGTCGTTGACGGCCAGCATCGGTCGGTTGCCGTCGTAGTTCGCGGTGTAAGCACCTCGTACGCCGGCCGCGGCGGCCCGATGCAGAGCGGCACACTTCACCAGCTTGGCCAGCCCCTGCCCGCGGTACTCCGGCATCGTCGCCGTCATCTTCGACCAGATCTTGCTGTGGTCGCCGTCGCCGAGCGTGAACCCGAGCACTCTGCCGCCCTCGACCGCGGCCATGCTCAGGTCCAGCACTACCGCCGGCGATTGCCAGACGGTCGCGAACCAGTCGTCGTACGGGCGCGCGGTGATCTTCGCGTCGCCCGGCTTGGTCCGCTGGGCCACCACGTCGGCCTCGTAGACCAGCCGCGGGTCCAGCTCGTCCAACGCCACCAGGCTCACCCCGGCCGGCACCGGGGGCAGTGCGGGCGCCGTGCTCGGATCGATCTCCGCGTAGTGCACCTGCCGGGTCTGCACATATCCCCAGGGGGCCGCCCAGTCGACCGACGCCGGATCTGCGAATACCCGGGCACTGGTCGCCCCGGCGGTCTGCAGGGCCTCGTGCGTTGCCGCCAGCAACTTCGTCCCGATCCCGTGGCCGCGGTGGTCCGGATGCACGAGCACCCTGAGCTCGCCGTCGAGCGGGTAGGACCCCGGGATCACCCCGGTGACCGCCCAGCCGACCAGCTCGCCGTCGTCGGCGAACGCGGCGAAGGTGGCGCGGCCGGGCACGGGATCGCGACTCAGCCGGTGCCGCAACGCGGTGCTGGTGTAGGCGAGGTAGGGCACGAGGGCGTCGTGCAGTGCGATCGCGCTCTCGACGTCACTCAGTTCCGCAGGCCTGATCTGCATCGGAACTCCTTCTGCGAAGTTCTGGCGAAGATAACCCTTGCGAGCGGCAAAGTCAGCTCATCCGGACCATACCGGTGTGGCTCGCGACCCGCGAGTATCCGAGCCATTCGTTGATGGCCCGCATCGGACGATTCACGTCATGGTTCACCGTGTAGGCGCTGGTGATCCCCGCCGCGGCGGCGGCTCGCAGGCCGATGGTCTTGACCACCTTCGCCAATCCCCTGCCCCGGTACGCCGAAAGCGTGCCGGTCATGTCGGTCCAGAGCCGGTCACCGGTGGTCAGCACCGTGGTGAAGCAGACGACCTTGCCGTCGGCAACTGCCGCCGTACTGAGCTCGCGGTTGAGCCCGGCCGATTTCCAGACCTCCCGCTCGAACACCTCCAGCGGGATCTGGCCGAAGTCCTGGTCCCCCGGTACGTCGGCCGCGGTCGCCACGAACGCGGCATACACGGACTCCAGGTCGAGCGCGGCCAGATTGGTCAGCTCGACGCCGGCCGGAGCCGCGGGCGGGTCCGGTACGAGCCGCGGATCGGTCCTGGCGTAGTGCAGCACGTCGGTAGCCTGAAAGCCCTGCCGGAGCGCGAATTCCACGCCGTCCTCGGTCGCACTGGAGAGCGTGCGCCGGGCGTCGTACTTGGCCAGGTGCGCATCGACGGCCTCGGCCAGCGTCGTACCGATGCCCTGCCGACGAAACTCCGGATGGACCACCAGCAACACGTGGAACTCCCCCGGATCCGGCGACCAGGTCCCCGGCGAAGCCGCTCCCCAGCCGATCAGCCGGTCGCCGTCCTCGACCGCGAAACTGCCGAAGCGCTCATCGGCGGCCGCCTCGTCCAGGCCGCTGCGGACATCGGCCAGCGCCATCACGCGGTACGGGAAAACCCGGCTCCGCAAGGTCAGTAGTCCTTCAGCGTCCGTCGGCCGGCCGGACCTGACCGGCATCAGAGCGTCCTCAGCAGTCCGTGCTCCGTCGCGATCCGGCGATAGCCGAGCCAGTTGTTGATGGCAAGCATCGGACCGTTCTCGTCGTCGATCATGTTCCGGGCCGCCGCGGGCGACATCACCTTGTAGGCGAAGGTCTCCCGGCGCAGCCTGGCGATCTCCTCAGCGTCATCCGCCACGACCGGTCTGATTTCCATGCTTCGGACGATAACCACCAGCCCGGGGAGTCGCCACGCAATAACCAGATCGGGCAGTTGGAACGTGATCGCAACAGCTGTGCGGTGGCTGTGATTCTGTCCGGAGCCGTAGGGGCACTAGGGTTGGCCGGTGCCCGTGATCGCGACCACTGCGTTGACCAAGCGCTACCCGCGCGTCACGGCCCTGGACGAGCTGACAGTCGAGGTGGGGTCCGGCGTGACCGGACTGGTCGGAGCCAACGGTGCCGGCAAGTCGACCCTGCTGAAGATCCTGCTCGGACTGATCGCCCCGACCGCCGGAAGTGCCATCGTGCTGGGACACGACGTGGTCACCGGCGGCGAGGCGGTCCGAGCCCTCGTCGGCTACATGCCAGAGCACGACTGCCTTCCGCCGGACGTGTCAGCGACCGAGTTCGTCGTCCACCTCGGCCAGATGTCCGGCCTGCCCGCGACCGCGGCTCGCGAACGAGCGGCCGACGTACTGCGGCACGTCGGGCTCGACGAGGCGCGCTACCGCCCGATGGGCGGCTACTCGACCGGTATGAAGCAGCGGGTCAAGCTGGCCCAGGCACTCACCCACGATCCTCAGTTGGTTCTCCTCGACGAGCCGACCAACGGCCTGGACCCGGCCGGCCGCGACGAGATGCTGACGCTGGTCCGCCGGATCGGCACCGAGTTCGGCATCCCGGTCCTGATCACCTCGCACCTGCTCGGCGAGCTCGAGCACGTCTGCGACCACATCGTCGTACTGGACGGTGGCCGGCTGCTCCGGTCGGAGTCCAAGGCGGCGCTGACCGGCGTGACCGGCGTACTGGCTGTCGAAGTACGGGATCTGAGCGGGCGGGATCGGCTGAGTGCCGCGCTGGCGCGTGCTGGTGCGCGGGCCAGGGCCGACGGTCCGCTGGTGCTGGTCGAGATCAGTGGCGAGGCGACGTACGACGTGGTCCGCGACACCGTGGCCGAGTTGGGGCTCGGGCTGGTCCGGATCGAGCAGCATCGACATCGGCTGGAAGAGGTCTTCAGTGTCTGATCAGCTGCCTCCGCCCGCAGTTGGTGTCATCCACGACATCGGTTACCGGCATTACGACGGTCCTCGGCTGGGCCGGTTCGCGATCGCCCAGGCATTGACCGTCAGCAGTTTGCGGCACGCGTACGGGCTGGGCCGATCCGGCAAGTCAAAGGTGATGCCGCTGCTGCTGCTCGCGGTGATGGTCGTCCCGGTCGCGATCATGGTCGGCATCGAGAACGCACTGGACTTCGACAACCCGCCGCTGTCCCAGATGCGGTACATCTTCTTCCTGCAGGCCGTCATCGCGCTCTACCTGGCCTCGCAAGCACCGCAGCTGTTCTCCAGGGATCTGCGCTACCGCTCGATCGTCCTCTACCTGGCCAGGCCCCTGCGCCGGACGGACTACGCGCTGGCGAAGCTGAGCGCTCTGGTGCTCGCGCTGATGGTCCTGATGGGCCTGCCGATGGTGATCCTGTACGCCGGTGCGCTGCTGGCCAAGTTCAACTTCACGCTGATGACGAAGGAGTTCCTCAGCGGCCTGGTCACCGCGTTGCTGCTGTCGATCCTGCTGGCCGCGATCGGCGGGCTGATCGCGGCCGCGACTCCGCGCCGGGGCTTCGCCGTCGCGGCGATCATCGCGGTCCTGATCGTGTCGTTCACCGCCGTCATCGTCGTCACAGCGATCCTCGATCCCGAGGGCACACACCGCAGCGTCGCCTCCCGGTACGCCAACCTGGGCTCGCCGTTCAGCCTGGTCGAGGTGTTGTCGACGTTCATCCTGCGCGGCGGCGGCGACTGGGTGCCTAGCACGAGCGAGGGGCTCGTCTTCGCGGCCGTCTACGTGGCCGTGGTGGGGATCTGCAGCTGGGGCGTCAACGCCCGCTACGCCAAGGTGGCGCGCGGATGAGCGTGATCCAGATCGACAAAGTCTCCCGCTGGTACGGCAATGTCGTGGCGGTCAACGACGTCACGATGACGATCGGCCCGGGTGTCACCGGCCTGCTCGGGCCCAACGGCGCCGGCAAGTCCACGCTGATCACCATGATGGCCGGCTTCCTGCCGCCGTCGACCGGGACCGTCACCCTCGACGGTGTCCCCGTCTGGCGGAATCAGGCCGCCTACCGGCACATCGGCCTGGTGCCCGAGACCGAGGCGGTCTACGACACGCTCACCGGCACCCAGTTCGTCCGCGCCAATGCCGAGCTCCAAGGGTTGCCGAACCCAGCGGCCGCGACCACGACGGCGATCGCGACGGTCGAGCTGGTCGACGCGGCCAAGCGCCGCATCTCGACGTACTCCAAGGGCATGAAGCAGCGGATCAAGATGGCCGCGGCACTCGTGCACGAACCGTCAGTACTGCTGCTGGACGAACCGTTCAACGGAATGGATCCGCGGCAGCGGCTGCACCTGATGGACTTGCTCCGCAAGATGGGCGCGGACGGCCGGACTGTTCTGTTCAGCTCGCACATCCTCGAGGAGGTGCAGCAGGTCGCGACCCACATCGAGGTGGTGGTGTCCGGGCGGCACGCGGCCTCGGGCGACTACCGGGCGATCCGCACCCTGATGACGGACCGGCCGGTGCTCTACCGGCTGCGCTCGTCCGACGACCGCCGGCTGGCGTCCGCACTGATCGCCGACCCCTGTACGTCCGGGGCCGATCTGGACGGTGACGCGCTGCAGGTGCAGGTGGCCGACTTCGAACGGTTCAGCCGGATCGTGCCGTCGACGGCACGCGACCTCGGCATCCGGTTGCTGGAGGTCGCCCCGACCGACGAGTCGCTCGAAAGCGTCTTCTCCTACCTGGTCGGAAGGCGCTGACGATGAACGCGACGATCGCGCGGTTGACGATGTCCACCCTGTTCGGGCACCGGCGGGGACTGCTGCTCTTCATCCTGCCCGTCGTTCTGCTCGCGCTGTGCGTGCTGCTGGCGCTGACGGTCGACAACTCCCCCGACTTCAGTACGGCGCTGCTGCAGATGTTCGGCCTGGCGGTGATCGTCCCGCTGATCTCGCTGCTCGCGGCGACCGGTGCGCTGTCGTCCGAGATCGACGACGGCTCGATCGTCTACCTGCTCAGCAAGCCGATCAAGCGGTCCACCATCATCGTGACCAAGGCGCTCGTCGCCATCGCGGTGATCGTCGCCCTCGGCGCGGTGCCGATGGTGATCGCCTCCCTGATCCTCGACGTACACGATCCGCAGACCGCCCTCGCCTTCGGCGCCGGCACCGTGGTGGCCGGGATCGCCTACACCGCCATCTTCATCGCCCTGTCGGCGACCTCGGGCAACGCGGTGACGATCGGCCTGCTCTACGCGCTGCTCTGGGAAGGCGTGATGGGCCAGTACGTCGGCGGCGCGAAGGCCCTCAGCGTCCAGCAGTGGTCGTTGGCAGTCATCCACCAACTCACCGACGCCCCGCACGTGACGTCGGCCGTCAAACTCCCGATCGCCTTGATCCTGCTCATCGCGGTCACCGCCATCGGCATCACGGTCGCCATCACCCGGCTCCGGTCCCTCAGCCTTTCAACTGCGGAATAACCTCTGCACCCAGGCGGACTTCGAGGCACACTGTCTCCATGACAGCAGCAAACCCAGCTTCGGTCCTGGCAAGTCTGATGGTCTCCGACCGGCCGCGACCCGAGTTCGAGCAAGTCTTCGAACCCTTCGCCTCCTTGATCGGCAGCTGGGATCTCGACGTCTCCTGGTACGACGACGACGGCCGGCCGATCCGCGAGACCCAAGGCGAATGGCATTTCGCCTGGGCCCTCGACGGCCGCGCGGTGGCCGACATCTGGATCACCCCGAGCCGCGCCCGGCGCGAGCTCGACGGCGACGGCGAATGGGGGCTCAGCGTCCGCCTCCACGACCCCGACCTGAACGCCTTCCGCTCCACCTGGATGGGCCCGAAGTACGCCATGGTGAAGACCTTCGTCGCCCGTGCCGGCGACAACTCGATCACCCTCGAAACCAACGACCCCACGTCGACGAAGACCCGCTGGATCTTCACCGACCTGACTGACAGCACCTTCAACTGGCGCAACGAAGACGAAGCACCCGACGGCACCGTCATCGTCCGCCAGCGCTTCGCCGCCCGCCGCGCTGCAGCCGTCAGTCCGTAGTACAGGCGACTAGCCGACGATGCCGCCGTTGAGGGTCAGGCCGCCATCGATGGTGATGGTCTGGCCGGTGATCCAGGAGGCCTCGTCGGACAGCAGGAACCACACGAGCGAGGCGACGTCCTCGGGCCGGCCGAGACGCTTCATCGGGTACGACGCGGCGACCTTGTCCTCGCGGCCCTCGTAGAGAGCGCCCGCGAACTTGGTCTTCACCACCGCCGGTGCGACCGCGTTGATCCGGATCACCGGCGCCAGCTCGACGGCCAGCTCGCTCGTCACCCGGGACAGCATCGCCTTGGTGGCGCCGTACCAGCCGATGCCGGGTGACGGCGACAGTCCGGCCACCGACGACAGGTTCACCACAGCACCGCCATGGATGCCCATCCAGGCATCCCGGCAGGCCTTCACCCAAGCGATGGTCGCCAGCACGTTCGTATCGACCATCTTGGTCGCCACGGCCTGGTCGACATCCAGCAGCGAACCGTAGATCGGGTTGATGCCGGTGTTGTTCACCAGCAGATCCACCGATCCGTACGTCGCTACCGCAGCGGCTACGACGCTTGCCCGATGCTCCGGGTCGGCCGCCTTCCCTGCAACGGCCAGTGCGTTCTCCCTGCCGCCAAGGGACTCCACTGCCTGGTCCAGCGTCTCCTGCGTACGTCCGGTGATCACCACGTGGGCACCATCGGCCACCAGGCGCTGGGCGATCGCCAGGCCGATTCCTCGGGAGGCGCCGGTGACGATCGCCGTACGGTCCTTGAGACTCATCAGGTGAGGCGCTCCAGGATGACGGCCATACCCTGGCCGCCACCGACGCACATCGTCTCCAGGCCGAACTGCTTGTCCTCGAACTGCAGTCCGTTGACCAGCGTCGTCATGATCCGCGCACCGGTCGAGCCGAACGGGTGGCCGAGCGCGATCGCGCCGCCGTGCACGTTCAGCCGGTCCTCGTCGATGCCGAGCTCGCGAGCCGAGCCGATCACCTGGACCGCGAAGGCCTCGTTGATCTCGACCAGGTCGATGTCGCCGATGCTCATCCCGGCCCGGGCCAGCGCCTGCTTGGTCGCGTCGACCGGCCCGAGGCCCATGATCTCCGGCGACAGGCCGCTCACGCCGGTGGAGACGATCCGCGCCAGCGGCGTCAGACCGAGCTCGCGGGCCTTGGTGTCACTCATGATCACGACTGCCGCGGCGCCGTCGTTCAGCGGGCAGCAGTTGCCGGCCGTGACCGTGCCGTCGGGCCGGAACACCGGCTGCAGCTGGCTGACCTTCTCCAGCGTCGTACCGGCGCGCGGACCGTCGTCCTTGCTGACAACCGTGCCGTCCGGCAGCGTCACCGGCGTGATCTCGCGCTCGAAGAAGCCGTTGTTGATCGCCTTCTCCGCAAGGTTCTGCGACCGTACGCCGAACGCGTCCTGGTCGGCGCGACTGATCCCCTTGAGCGTCGCGACGTTCTCCGCGGTCTGGCCCATCGAGATGTAGACGTCCGGCATCAGGCCGTCCTCGCGCGGGTCGTGCCAGGTCTCGTTGGTCTCGGCGTACTTCTCGGTGCGCTGCACCGCGTCGGCGAAGGCCTCGTTGAACGAGCTCGGATCACCGACGCCCGCCGACCCGAAGTTCTTGTATCGCGAGACGCACTCGACGCCCGCGCTGACGAAGATGTCGCCCTCGCCGGCCTTGATCGCGTGGAATGCCATCCGCGCGGTCTGCGTCGACGAGGCGCAGAACCGGTTGATCGTGGTGGCCGCGGTGGTGTCCCAGCCGAGCTGGATCGCGACCCGGCGGGCCATGTTGCCACCGTGCTCGTCGTGCGGCTCGGCGCAACCGAGCATCAGGTCCTCGATCTGGTCCCCGGTCAGGCCGGCCTTCTCGACGGCCGCCTTGATCATCTGCACGGCCAGGTCGTCCGGCCGGATCTCCTTCAGCGAACCCTTACCGGCCCGGCCGATCGGCGACCGCGCGGTGGAGACGATGACTGCTTCCGGCATCTTCAGCCTTCCTTTTCAGAGTGCACTGACTTCAGAGGCCCAGATCGCGGCCGATGAGTTCCTTCATGATCTCGTTCGAACCGGCCCAGATCTTCGTCACCCGGGCGTCCCGCCAGGCACGCGCGACCCGGTACTCGTTCATGTAACCGTAGCCACCGTGCAACTGGACGCAGGCGTCCAGGATCTCGTTCTGGATCTGCGCGCTCCACCACTTCGCCTTGGCCGCGTCGACCGCGGACAGCCGGTCCTCGTCGTGCGCGACGATCGCGTTGTCGACGTACGCCTGGGTGACCTCGGCCTTGGTGACGAGCTCGGCGATCACGAACTTGTTGTACTGGAACGAGCCGACCGGCTGACCGAAGGCCTTGCGCTGCTTCACGTACTCGATCGTCTCGTCGAGGATCTGGGTCGCGTGCGCGATGTTCGACACCGCGGCACCGATCCGCTCCTGGGCCAGCCGCTCCATCATGTGGATGAAGCCGCGGTCGATCTCGCCGATCACGTTCTCGTCCGGGACGAATACGTCCTCGAAGAAGAGTTCCGACGTACCGGACTCGGTCTGGCCGACCTTGTCCAGCTTGCGGCCGCGGGCGAAGCCCTCCATCCCCTCCTCGATCGCGAACAAGGTGATGCCCTTGGCGCCCTTGCTCGGATCGGTCCGGGCGGCGGTGATGGTGAGGTCGGCCATGTCGCCGTTGGTGATGAAGGTCTTCGACCCGTTCACCACCCAACCGCCGTCAGTCTTCTTCGCGGTCGTCTTCAGCGCGGCCAGGTCGGAGCCGCCGGACGGCTCGGTCATCCCGATCGCGGCGATCAGCTCACCGGAGCAGAACTTCGGCAGCCAACGCTGCTTCTGCTCCTCGGTGCCCAGGTCGACCAGGTACGGCGCGGCGCAGTCGAAGTGGATGCCGAAGCAGCTCGACAAAGAGGCCGAGACCTTCGAGACCTCCTCGGCGAACACCGCGTTGAAGCGGTAGTCGCCGACGGACGAACCGCCGTACTCCTCCGGTACGTCGAGACCGAGGAAGCCCTGCTTGCCGGCTTCGAGCCAGGCGGCCCGCTCGATCGTCTTCTCCTCGAGGAACTGCTCCATCCGCGGCACCAGCGAGCGGTCGGCGTACTCCTTCGCACTGGCCCGGAAGGCGTGGTGGTCTTCGCCGAAGATGATGCGGTCCATCGTTGGGCCTCCCCGAACTCTGAGATCTGTGGCTAAGCGCTTGCTTAGCTTTACCAATCTAGGGCAGGGTGTCAACGTGTCCGCCGTCACCAGTCCCCTCGTCTGGGAGCATGTCCAGCCGCCGGCAGCCCGGCGGCTGCTCACCGGCGCCATCGACGCCTTCGCCGAACGCGGCTTCCAGGCCACCACCACCCGCGACATCGCCTCCCGCGCCGGCATGAGCCCAGCCGCCCTCTACGTCCACTACCCCTCCAAAGAACGCCTCCTCTTCGAAATCAGCCTCTACGGCCACCGAGCCGCGCTAGAAATCCTTAGCCAGGCGGAATCTGGCGATGCGTCCGGCAGCGCCCCCCTCGCAGTAACCGCCGGATCCGGCCGGACGCCCGCCGATCGCCTGCGGGCGATGGTTTCGGCCTTTACTGCGTGGCATGCCGAGCACCACACGATCGCCCGGGTTGTGCAGTACGAGCTGGCAGCGCTCAGCCCCGAGCACTTCGCCGAGGTGGCGACCATCAGGCGAGCGATCTCGGCGCTCATCGAGCAGGTGCTGACCGACGGCATCGCGGACGGCTCCTTCGCCGTCGACGACCTGCACGGTACGACGCTCGCCGTACTCTCCCTCTCGATCGACGTGGCCCGCTGGTACTCACCGGCCCGCCAGGACCCCACCGAACTCGGTGCGCTCTATGCCGACCTGGCGCTCCGGATGGTCCAGGTCTAGACGACGAAGGCCCCGCCCCCAGGAATCGGGAGGGCGGGGCCTTTCGGCGTACGGAAGATCAGGCCTGGAGTGCGGCCTGGACGTCGAGGTGGATGTCGACCTTGTCGCCGATCAGGAGCTTGCCGCCCTCGAGCGGGATGTTGAAGTCGATGCCCCAGTCCTTGCGGCTGATCGAGGTGGAGGCCTCGAAACCGATGATGGTCTGGCCGTAGGCGTTCTGGTCGACACCGAGGAACTCGACACCGAACTCGATCGGCTTGGTGACGTCCTTGACGGTCAGCTCGCCGGCCAGGATGTAGTCGTCACCTTCGGGCTTGAAGCCGGTGCTGACGAAGGTCATCTTCGGGCTGTTCTCGGCGTCGAAGAAGTCGCCGGAGCGCAGGTGCCCGTCGCGCTGCTCGCTGCGGGTGGACACCGATGCCAGCTCGACAGTGACGTTGGCGGTCGACTGCTCCAGGGAGTCGTCGACGACGATCTCGCCGGAGAAGTCCTTGAAGACGCCACGGACCTTGGTCATCAGGTGCCGGACGGTGAAGCCGATCTCGGTGTGCGCAACGTCCAGCGCGTACGTGCCGGTCACCAGGCCGGGGATGGTGTTGGCAGCGGTCGCGGTCTCAGTCATTACTGGTTCCTCTCGAGCAAATCTGGGTGGGGGCGTCGTAACTCTCAACCAATGGGTTGATGCATCAACCGATGGCTACGACGGTAGACAGAAACGGTTTAAAAGTCAATTACATTCCCGGTACACTGGTCCCGTGACGATGACGACTGGGACCCGGTGGCTGACCTCCGAACAGCAGGTGGCGTGGCGCGCGTACCTGCTGGGCACCGCGCGCCTGATGGCCAAGCTCGACGACGACCTACGTCAGTTCGGCCTGGGCATCAACGACTACGAGATCCTGGTCCGGCTCTCCGAGACGCCCGATCGGCGACTACGGATGGCTGAACTGGCTGACCGGCTGCACCAGAGCCGCTCCCGCCTGACTCACACCGTCGGCAGGCTCGAAGCCGCGGAGCTCGTGCGGCGTACGTCGTGCAAGAGCGACAAGCGCGGCGTCTGGGCCGAGCTCACCGACGCCGGGATGTCGCTGCTCGAGCAAGCCGCGCCGTACCACGTGGACGGTGTGCGCGAGAACCTGGTCGACGTGGCCTCACCCGAGGATTTCGCGGCGATCGGGCGCGTCTTCGACGCTGTCGCCGAACACGTCGGCCAACGCTGACCAGACTGACCGCGGTGCTGGAGCCGGGCGCCCTGGTGCTGTTCCAGGGCGACTCGATCACGCGCGGCGGCCGCGGTCCTACCGATGACCCCAACCACATCCTCGGTCACTCGTACCCGTTCCTGATCGCGGGCGAGGCCGGCGCCCAGGCCCCGGGCAGCGGCTGGCGATTCGTCAACCGCGGGGTCAGCGGCGACACGGTGGCCGCGATGGCATCTCGGTGCCAGCGCGACGCGGTCGACCTGCGACCCGCAGTACTGAGCATTCTGATCGGCGCCAACGATGCCGGCGCCGATCGCGCCCCGGCATCGCACTGGATCTGGGACGGAATCCATCCGACGTACGCCGGGCAGCGGATCCTCGCGGATGCCTGGCTCGATGCGGTCAGCTCACCGGTGGCGTGATCTCGAAGGCTGCTTCGTCCCGGCCTTCGCCGCGGTAGGCCATCATCGAGTCGCGCATCCGGCGCTTCACCGGCGGCAGATGGTTGATCGTGCGCATCGCAGTACGCATGCCTGCCAGCACGATCCGGCCGATCACGGGCTTGTGCATCGGGTCGCTCGCGCTCATCTGGGCGCGCGACTTCAGTACCGCGTCGAAGCCGTACTCGATCATCTTCGCCTCGTACTCATGGACGGCAGCGACCAGTTCGGCCTTGTTGTCGCGTACCTCGATCAACTTGCGGCACAGCAGCAGCGCGTCGCGGAGCGCGGTGTTCGCACCGACGCCGCGACCTGGCGTCATCGTGTGAATGGCGTCACCCAGAAGGGTCACATTGCTGCTCGGCCACGGATCCAGCGGCACCGAGGTGGAGATGTTCACCGGGAAGCAGGTGCCCGGGTCGGTCAGCTCGAGCATCCGGCGGAAGTTCGGGTGCCAATCGGGAGTGATCCGCAGTGCCAGGTCGATCAGTTCCTGGCCGCGAAGGTCCATCACGTTCGCCGGCAGCTTGTCCGCGGTCGCCGACAGGCCCCAGTTGATGTAGTCGCGGGTGTTGTCGAACTGCAGCCCGGGCCATTGCCGGATCAGATCCTCAGTGTTGCCGCCGATCCCCTGCTTGACCTTGCCGTCGCGGTCCCACTGGAACTCCATCACGTGGATGATGCAGGCGATGCCATGCGGCGCGCTCACCAGCGAGATGCCCTCGAACACCTTCGGCGGAACGAGTTTCGCGCTCTCGTCGGTCAGCGCGAGCTTGCCGGCGATCGCGATGATGCCGGTCTCCTCGGTCTTCGCCTGCGGCAGGTACTGCCGGCGTACCCGCGAGCCTGATCCGTCCGCGGCCACCAGCAGATCACCGGTCGCCTCCGACCCGTCCGCGAAGTAGGCCGTGACACTGTCGGCGCGCTGCTCGAAGCGGACGAACTCCTTGCCGAACTCGACGACCTCATCCAGACCGGTCAGCAGCACCTGCCGCAGCGTCATCCGGCTGATCGACTTCTCGCTCTCCACCGGGTCGGTCGAGGGCAGGATGTCCATCGAGAGCACCTCCTTGAGGTCCTCGGTCAGCATGTTGAAGTACTTCGGGTCGCGGGCCTTGGTGGCCACGAACGTGTCGTACAGGTCCTTGGGCAGCAACGCGTTCAGCGCCCGGCTGCCGTCGGGGTCGATGCCCACCCGGTAGCCGTGCAGCCCATCGGTCCGCAGTACGTCGCGCTCGAACACCGTCACGCCGATGCCGGCCCGCTTCAGCCCGTGCGCCAGCGCGAGTCCGCCGGTCCCACCACCGATCACCAGCACCTTCATCCCACTCAACTCCTCTAAGATCAGTTCTCTCGGCTTCACAAGTATCTCGGTAAACCGAGTATCTTGGAGATCCGAGAGAAATGCAAGAGTCAGACTTCCAGCGAGGTGTGCGCCATGAGCAGCAGGGAAGAGATCAGTACCGAACTGCAGGAGCGGATGATCCGCTTCATCGCGAACGTGATCCTGTTCAACCACGCGGTCTCGGCCAAGCTCGGCCTGGGCGCGAGCGACTCCCAGTTCATGACCTTGCTCCAGTCACACGGCCCCCTCACTCCACGCCAACTCTCCGAACACACCGGCCTAACCTCAGGCACAGTCACCGGCGTGATCGACCGCCTCGAATCCCTAGGCCTGATCACCCGCCAGCCCGACCCGAACGACCGCCGCAAAGTCCTGGTAACCCCGAGCTTCGAGGCCATCCAGGAAAAACTGATCCCCCTCTACGAGGAACAGGGCCGCCGCATCCAAGCCGTCCTCGCCACCCGCACCGAATCCGAACTCCAAACCATCTCCACCTTCCTCGCAGACGCCACCACCAACGCCCAACCGATGGACTGAGGGGGCGAGGGTGATGGTGGATCCTGTGGTTCCGGCTGCTGTACCAGCACCTGAGGAGCCGGGGATGTGGCCCGGGTTGGAGAGTGCCCGGATCGCTTGGGCCGCAGCCAGGGAACGGATCGCGGAGCTCGGGGCTACCGATGAGGAGCGACGCGCCCTCGTCCCGGTCCTGCGGCGCAAGGCAGTGTTGGACGGAGCCAGGCCTCAGCTCGGCCGTGACTCCGACCTCAAGCTGATCCCCTTGTTTCTGCTGTGGATCGGACTTCCCACCGTCACGATGATCCTGGCGGGACGGGAGCTCACTGTCTCCAACCTGATCCGGATCCATCTGCTGTATCTGCTGTTCGTCTTGGTGGTGGCCTTCGTCGTGGGGACGATCGCCTTGGGAATGGGTACCGTCTGGTCCGAGGGCTGGCCGAACCGCGGATCGGTGATCACCTCCGTCCTGATCGCCGTGACCACCGCCGGCCTGATCGTGCTCTTCAACCAGCTGCGCCGATCGGAGGCCGTCCTTCCCGGTGCCGTCTTCGCCGCCACCGTCCTCGTTCTCGCGATCACCCTGACGACCGTGGCGGGCATCGTCCGGACGGACGCGAAACGCCGGCGAGCTGTCGGCGCTCAGGGGCTGAACCACACCGCCGCCCTGGTGCTCGTCGACGAATGGCACCTACTGCGGGAGAACCGGCCGTACTGGCGCCGCCCGGTGATCAGAAGACACCTGCTGGCCAGGCTCGCCGCCCTGGAAGAGGTGGTGCCGCTCCGGATCGACCGCTCTGTTCGGGCGAACAGCGACGACGGCCCGCGCCCGGCTCTGGGCTGAGTCCTATGCGTGGCGACTCACCCGATCACTGCACGACCACAGTCATCTGCTGCTGCAGATCGACCGCACCCCGCAGTACGACGAATTGATCGCGACCGTGCGGCGGCAGACCATCGAGCTTTGCAGCGACTCGTGGGCTTCGTTCGAGGCCGTCGGCGATGCCAAGCCGCGCCTGACCGTGAAGCGATGGCTCGGCCGATCGGTCGTGCCGCTGATCCTGGTCGTCGCCGCGTTCGCGGTCGGTTACCTGCCGGGGATCGATCCGGACAGTCTGTTCACCATCCAGCTGAGCCTGCTCCTGCCGGCCCTGCTCGGCCTGCTGCCGGTCAACAAGGCCAGCCAGGACGCGATCGGCTCCGCCTTGCAGGATGCCCTCGGCAAGCTCAAAACTTGATCGACCCCAGGCAATCCAGCCTGGGGTCGGACGAGGTCGATCAGTCGCGGGTGAGTTTGCGGTAGGTGACTCGGTGGGGGCGGGCGGCTTCGGCGCCTAGGCGCTCTACCTTGTTCGCCTCGTAGGCGGCGAAGTTGCCCTCGAACCAGAACCAGTTCGACGGGTCATCGTCGGTACCTTCCCAGGCGAGGATGTGGGTCGCGACGCGGTCGAGGAACCACCGGTCGTGGGAGATCACCACAGCGCAGCCCGGGAACTCCAGCAGCGCGTCCTCGAGCGACTGCAGGGTCTCGACGTCCAGGTCGTTGGTCGGTTCGTCGAGGAGCAGCAGGTTGCCGCCCATCTTCAGCGTCAGGGCCAGGTTCAGCCGGTTCCGCTCACCGCCGGACAGTACGCCGGTCGGCTTCTGCTGGTCCGGGCCCTTGAACCCGAACGACGCCACATACGCGCGGCTCGGCATCTCGAAGTTGGCGACCTTGATGTAGTCGAGCTCGTCCGACACCTGCTGCCAGACCGTCTTCTTCGGCTCCAGGCCGCCGCGCGACTGGTCGACGTACGAGATCCGGACCGTCTCGCCGAGCCGCAGCGAACCCTTGTCCGGGGTCTCCTCGCCGACGATCATCCGGAACAGCGTCGACTTGCCGACGCCGTTCGGACCGACGATGCCGACGATGCCGGCCCGTGGCAGCGAGAAGCTCAGGCCGTCGATCAGCTTGCGATCGCCGAAGCCCTTCTCCAGCTTGCTGACCTCGAGAACGGTGCTGCCCAGGCGCGGGCCGGCCGGGATGTTGATCTCGTCGATGTCCAGCTTCTTGGACCGCTCGGCCTCGGTCGCGAGCTCCTCGTACCGGGCCAGCCGGGACTTGCTCTTGGTCTGCCGCGCCTTCGCGTTCGACCGGACCCACTCGAGCTCGCGTTCCAGGATCTTCGCGCGCTTCGCGTCCTTCGCGCCTTCGACGACCAGCCGCTGCTGCTTGGTCTCCAGGTACTTCGAGTAGTTGCCCTCGTACCCGTACGTCTTGCCGCGGTCCATTTCCAGGATCCACTCGGCCACGTTGTCCAGGAAGTACCGGTCGTGGGTGATCGCCAGGACGGCGCCCGGGTACTTCTGCAGGTGCTGCTCGAGCCACAGCACCGACTCGGCGTCGAGGTGGTTGGTGGGCTCGTCGAGCAGCAGCAGGTCGGGCTGCTGCAGAAGCAGCTTGCACAGTGCCACCCGGCGGCGCTCACCACCGGACAGCGTGTCCACGATCGCGTCGGCCGGCGGGCAACGCAGTGCGTCCATCGCCTGCTCGAGCTGCGCGTCCACATCCCAGGCGTTGCGGTGGTCCAGCTCGGTCTGCAGGTCACCCATCTCGGCCAGCAGCGTGTCGTAGTCGGCGTCCGGATCCGCGAGCTCGGCGGAGATCTCGTTGAAGCGATCCAGCTTCGCCTTGGTGTCGCCGACGCCTTCCTCGACGTTCTCCAGCACCGTCTTGCCCTCGGTCAGCGGAGGCTCCTGCAGCAGGATCCCCACCGTCGCGCCCTCGGCCAGCCTGCCCTCACCGTTGGAGGGCTGGTCCAGCCCGGCCATGATCTTGAACAACGAGGACTTGCCGGTGCCGTTCGGCCCGACCACGCCGATCTTCGCCCCGGTCAGGAAGTTCAGCGTGACGTTGTCGAGAACGACCTTGTCGCCGTGCGCTTTCCGGACGTTGCGAAGGGTGTAGATGAATTCCGCCATACCCCAGAGCCTATGTCCACACCCCCACCCGGACCCAACCGACGTCCACGCCCGGCCAGTGCTGCCAGCTCTGGTAGACGAATTCGAGACTGTGGCCGTCCGGGTCGAGGACGTTGGCGGCGTAGTAGCGCGGATCGTAGTGAAGCCGTGCTCCAGGGCGCCGACGTCGAGGCGCAGGGCCACCGCCGTACCACCCTGTTCGGCGATCCTGCCGACGACGTCCGCCGCCGATCAGGATTGTTGTGGTGGGTGAGGATGACGCCCATACCTGCGCGCAGGGCGACGGCGGTGGCGGCGCCGGTACTCCGGCTGCCGCCGGCCGGCGCCACCGCCAGCACCTCGCGGCACCCACTGACGCCGCCGACCACCAGTAGCTCGCGGCACCCACCAACAGCGCCACCGCCAGTAGCTCGGGGCAAAGGGAGAGTCAGGCCGCCTTCGGCACAGACTCGTAGGGGTCAGTGGAATCGGTGGTGGAGAAGTCCGGCGTGGGTTCTTCCGGGAACTCCGTCGGGTCCTCGTCGAGGGAGCTGGTTTCGGTGCGATAAGGCCGTCGCGCCGCCTTGGTGAAGGCAGCGGTGCCGCGGGCGAGGTCGTGACCGACGGAGAAGGCATCGATCACGGTCTTGGTCCTCTTGCCCCCTTCCCCATCGTCCCATTCGGTCGTCTTCAGCCGGCCGGTGACGAGCACCGGATGGCCGCGCTGGACCGATTGGCGCACATGCTCGGCCAGGCCCCGCCAGCATTCGACCTGGAACCAGGTGGTCGGCCGGTCGACCCAGCCGCCGACGGTCTTGTCGAAGTGCCGCGGCGTCGTACCGACCCGGAAGTTCGCCACCCCGACGCCGCCCGACACCTCCCGATAGTCGACGTCTCCGCCGACCCAGCCGAGCACGGTCACAGTGGTCTCGTTGACGCTCACGCCGGTCACCTTCCTTTCAGTCGCAGAAGTCCTGTCGACAGAGAAGATGCACCCGGCACCGCCCACTCCGGCCGGCGAATTCGCAACTGGGGATAACCAACTTCATCCAGCGGTGGTTCAACCGACCACCGACGAACTCAAACCAGGCAGGCGGCACCCACGACTGATCCGCCGTACCGCGCGGGCGTACTGTTACCGGCGGGCGATGGCCAGTTTGTCGCGGCAGAGGCTGTAGGCGTTGAGTTCCTCGCGTGCCGGTGCGACAACGTGGCTGTCGGCAACCTTTTCCAGCTCGGTACGGAGAGCCTTCGCTACCAGCCGGGCGCGGCGGCTCGCTCCGCTGCTGGCGAAGAGCCTGCAGGCGATGGAGACGGCCACACCGAGCACGACGCCACCGACCAACATGATCGTCGCGTACGGGATGCTCTCCCACCTCGGCAGCACCAGGTCACCGATCTGCAGGAACCCGACGAGTGCCAGCCACACAGCACCACCCAGTGCCACCAAGAACAGCAGCCACTGCAGGAACCGGGCTGCGGTCCACCACCCCGGACTGTTGTTCGATCCGAGGTCAGTACGAGCTACTGCCTGGTCCAGCTCATCCCCGAGCGACTCCTCCCGCCGGCGAATCGCCGTACGGACTGAATCGGCCCACGGGCGAGACAGCCCGTCCGCGGCCTTGGTGGTGATGTTGCGGACCGCTGTGTCCATCCGGGCGCGCTGCACGGGTGTTGCCGCAGGCAACGAGGACCGAGCGATCGACACCTCGTTGGAGGCGGACTTCCGCGCCGCCTTGCCCTGCTGCTTGGTGCTCTGGTCCAGGTGGAGCCGCCGCAGCGGGTCCGGCTTGAACCGCCCGAGCCACTTGGTGACCGGCCAGCCGGTCGCCGCACGAGCCCGCTGCAGGTACGACCGGCGAACAGCCTCGACAACCACCGGAACACCAGAGGCATCGGACAGTGCTTCGATCAGCTCGGCGATATCGGACCTGGCGATCTCCGGCGTCTTGGCGTTGCCACACTGGCTCGCCATCCGGTCGGACACCCGGTCGACGTCCGCGGCTAGCCGCTCACGCGCCGCGCGCTTGGCGTTGACCCGCTTGACCAGCAGCGTGCGCAGGTCGTCCAGGGCCGGTACCGCTCACTGCAGAGGTGGCAACGATCGATGGCGACTTCAGCCCGTCCGACTTCAGCAGTCGGGTCAGGTCGCCCACACAGCTTTTGCGCTGCTCGTCGGTCAGCTTGTCGGCGTGGTTCAGCGCGAACACCATCACTGACGAGTGCGACGCGAACGGCTTGATGTAGCGGTTGTGCAGTGCGGCGTCCGCGTACTTCTGCGGATCAACCACCCACACCAGTACGTCGACCAGCTCGACCAGGCGGTCCACGATCAGCCGGTGCTCTACCTCGGTGGAGTCATGGTCCGGCAGGTCCAGCAGCACCAGGCCGTCGAGGTCCTCCGACAGCGCGTCTTCGAGTGAGCTGCGGTGCGAGACCTGGTGACGTCGCGGGATCCCCAGCCAGTTCAGCAGCTCACCGGCAGGCTCCTCGCCCCACACACAGGCCAGTGGCATCGAGCTGGTCGGCCGTCGCGTACCGATCGCTGCCAGGTCGAGCCCGGTGAGCGCGTTGAACAACGACGACTTCCCAGAACCGGTCGCACCGGCCAGAGCCACCACGGTGAGGTCGCCGGACATCCGGAGCCGTTGGCTGGCCCGGTCCACGATCTGCGAGGCCTCACTCAGTACGACGGGGTCCAGCCGGCCTTGACCGGCTGCCGCGGCGTCCTCGAGTGCCTCGATCTTCGTCAGGACATCGGTAGAGCCCCTCACCAGGCCCTTGACCGTATCCACAATTCCCGTCACGTGCAGTCCTCCACCGCGCGCGCGGCCTCAGTCAGTCGCCTGGGTGCATCGGGATCGACCGGATGCTGGTCGAGCACTGCCAGGTACCGGGCGAATTCGGCATCCATCAACGCATGAACCCTACCGTCAAGATCGTCGCGGGCCTTCGCGGCCAGGCTCCGAACCGCTTGGTCGCCGAAGACGGCCTCCAGCAGCTTCTGCCCGACCACAGCGGTACCAGCTCCCAGGCCGATCTCGGCGCCGGTCACTCCCGCGGTACTGGCGAAGATGACGATCATCAGCGCCAGGCCGAGGCCGTTGACGCCGTACGCCAGGAGCCGGGCGGTGGACCGCTTGTCTGCGCCTTCCTTGCGGACCAGGTCGAGCACGTAGCCCTGCCAGTCCCGTACTGCGCGGCTAGCGGCTGCAGGGAACTCCTTGGACATGCGACCCATGTCCTTGTCCCCCGCTGCGAGCAACTGGCGTCCAGCGGCCAACGACTGCCAGGACTCCTCGGCCCGCTCGGCCGCTGCTTCAGCGTGCTCGCGCAGCAGCGACTCCAGGCCGGACTCGACCGCATCGTTCAGGTCACGCGTCGGCGGCGGCTTGCCGACCACCGCAGTACGGACCTTGTCGCGCAGTCGGCCTACGTTGGTCTGCAGGCCCTTCAGCAACTCACCTGTGCCGACGAACTCCTGCCAGCGGGCAAGCACCTCACCGCGCAGCATCGTGCCGTCCTGAGTCGCCTTCGCGATGTCCTTGACCGAGCGCTCGTACGCCGTCTCAGCGTTGGAGCGCAGCTCGACCACGGTGTCAGCCTGAGCCCGTACTGCGGTCGCGAACGCGGGCGTCTTCTTCGTCATCGCCGTGACGGCGCCGTGCAGAGTACGCCGCACTACGGCCGACCGGCCCTCGGCGTCAGCAGCCAGGTCGACCAGCCAGTCCTTGATCGAGGCAACCGTCTCGGCCGGCAGCATGCCGTTGCCGTCGACAACGGTCTCCTTGATGCTGAACAGCGGCGAGTCACCCAGACCGCGCTCGAGCAGCATCTGCGCGAGGTGACCGGTGATGTCGTCGATCGTGTCGGCCGGAGCACGGTCCAGCACGACGGCTACCGCCGTACTGCGATCTGACGCGCTCTGCAGGAACTCCCACGGGACAGCATCGGCGTACCGCGCGGCGGTGGTCACGAACAGCCAGAGGTCGGCAGCCGCGAGCAACTGCGTCGCGAGCTCGCGGTTCGCCTCGACCACCGAGTCGATGTCGGGTGCGTCGAGGATCGCCAGCCCCTGCGGAACGGTGTCGGCGGCGACCAAACGGATCTGGCCTGGGTCCTCCGTCCCGCCCGGCTTCTCACCGCTGGAACGAGCCATCCCGGGCAGCACCCGATCGCCGGTGAACCACTCGGCATCGACCGGGTTGTGGATCAGCACAGGGGAACGCGTAGTCGGCCGCAGTACGCCAGGCTCGCTGACGACCTGACCGATCAGGGAGTTCACCAGGGTCGACTTGCCGGCCCCGGTCGACCCACCGACAACTGCAAGCACCGGCGCCTCGAGCTGCACCAGCCGCGGCAAAATGTAGTCGTCCAGCTGATCCAGCATCGCCTTCTGCTGCTGCCGAGCCTCATCGGCTCCAACCACATCAATCGGCAACTTGCTACTAGCAAGAGCCCCCCGCAACCGCATCAACGCAGTAATCAACGCCATAGCGGCTTGCTCAGCAGCCGCCCTCCCCGCCGCCTCTGCCGCATCCTCGCTGAACTCAGTCTCGGCAGCCGCGTCCTCGCCAGACCCAGCTTCGGCAGCCGCGTCCTCGCCAGACCCAGCTTCGGCAGCCGTGTCCTCGCTCGACCCAGCTTCTGCAGTAGCCACGCCTTCGCTGGCCCCCGCCGCCTCACCACCCGGTACTACGGAACCTCCGCCAGCCAGTGCCCCCTCGGCAACCGACCCGCCTTCAGCGCCCTTCTCACCTTCAGCACCCGGGTTACCCTCCGCGGCCGGGTTACCTTCTCCCGCCGACCCAGCTTCTGCGGTCGCTGCGACTTCGCCAGCAGACTCACCCTCGACCGCGGTCCCGCTCTCGCTCTCGCTCTCGCCGACAGGGTCCTCGTCAGCGGCGCCATCCTCCGCGCCGGCCTCTGACGCCTGCTCGCCGTCTTCCGAAGCCGAGCCGTCTACCTGCTCATGCTCTGCACCCTGCTCAGCCACAGCACCTTCTGGCGCCGAGTCGTCGTCCGACTCAGACTCGCCTGCATCAGCTGAATCCGCGGCCGCCGCACCTTCCGGCTCCACACGCTCAACTTCCGCCTCAGCCTTCTCCGGCTCAGCCTCGTCCCGCCCAGACTCCGCCCCCGGGCCCTCAGACGCCGCGTCAGCGTCCTCGGACTCCATGCCGCCGACCTCGGCCTCAGCCGCGTCTCCGGCGCGCTCTGCCTCCACCTCGGCGCCGTCAGCCGTCGGTTGGGCCTGCTCGGCCTCCGCCTCGGTGTGCTCGCCTTCTGCCTCGACCGTCTCGGACTTGACCTCCGCACCCTCCGGCGCTGTTTCGTCAGCCTCAACCTCAGCAGCGTCGGCCGTCATCTCAGCCGATTCATGCTGGGCGTCGGCCTCGGCTGCCTCAGGCTCTGCGTCGGCAGCTTCCGGTGCCGGGTCAGCCTGCTCGTTCGCGGCCTGGTTGATCTCCGCCTGCTCGGCCTCCGCCTCGGCGAGATCGGCGTCCGCACCGAATTTCTCGGGCTCTGCCTCGCTGCCCGGCTGGGCGGAACTCGGGGAGTCGTCAGGAGTGTGCTTGGCGTTTCTCTTCTGCGGCTCGGGCGGCTTCGGCAGCCCGATGATGATGTCGCCGAACTCCAGCGGGAACCCATCAGGCGACTCGTCCGGCTCGTACACCACACCGACAGTCGGCCGCGGCTCGTCCTCAAGCTCGACCGACTCACCTTCGGCAACCAAGCCGTCCGAGGCAACTACTCCAGCAGACTCTTCAGCAGAAGCCCTCTCGCCAGCGCTGTCCCCAACGGAACCCTCGCTCGCGGCCGTCTCCGCCGAAACGTCACCAGCAGACGCCTCAGCCCCGGCGCCCTCGCCAGCAGACCCGCCACTCTCAGAGTCGTTGCCTCCCGCCACTACCTCGGCAGACTCCCCCGACTCCACACCAGACTTCACGTCAGGCATTTCAGCCGATTCCGATCCAGCCTTTGACTCAGACCCAGACCCAGATCCAGCCTCGACATCCGCCGCAGCCGACTTCGAGCCAGACGCCTGGCCGGCCCCCGCCTCTGCGTCGGACCCCTGCACGTCAGCATCCAGCTCAGTCTTCGCGCCAGTTCCGGCTTCAGGCTCCTGCCCCGACTTCGGGGCAGCGGCGTCAGACCCTTCCGCCTCAGCATCAGCGTCCTGCTGCGACTTCACGGCAGCTTCAGCGCCAGACTCCACCGCGGGCTTCGCGACACCTTCGGCTCCAGATTCCTGGTCCGACTCCGCTTCAGCTCCGGCGTCAACCGCGTGCTCAGGCCTCGCCGCAGATTCAGCGCCGGACTCCTGGCTCGACTTCGCCGGTGCGTTTGCGTCGGCGGCCTCGGCTTCCGGCTTCGAGTCGGCCTCGGGCTCTGCTCCAGCCTTCGACTCAGCAGCGGCAGTACCTGCGTCCGGGGCTGTCGGGTCGGTCTTGTCCGTACCAGGCTCCGCGCTCGACCCCGACGCCTCTACCGGCTTCGCATCGTCGACAGCCGGCTTCAGTTCGTCGACGGCACCCTTCGCCTCGTCGACGTCAGGCTTCGGCGGCGCGGTCGCGTCTGCCGGCTCGGCCGACGGGGGCGTGGCGGACGTAGTACCGGCCTTCGGTTTGCGTAGGCGGCGCCAGAAGCCCTTGCTCTTGGCATCCGACTCGGCGATCAACTTCGCCAGATCGTGGGCAGGCTCGACCTGGGCCGGAGCTTTCGGCTCCGAACCCTCGCCTGCTGCTGACCTGGTGTCAGCCACGGCTTCCGCCCACGAGCACAGAGTGCCCGGTCGGACAGCGCAGAAGCAAAGTCATCTTGATCCCGTTTGGCGGCGTGGACGGGTGGCATTCACTGCGACGGTGGATACGGACCGTATCCTCCCGGCGATCCTTGTGCCCCAGGGGGTCCCTGTGGGTAACCGGGCTGGGTCGCAGGGTAGCCGGGTTGGCCCGTCGGATAAACCTGCTGGGCGGGTTGATATCCCCCCGGCCCTGACGGATATCCACCGGTGCCCGGACCAGGCCCCCCGGGCCCAGGACCACCCTGACCAGGACCAGGACCACCCGGACCGCCGTACCCAACGACCCCCTGCGGCACCGCCTGGGCGAACGCCGGCATCGGCGGGAACGGCACACTCGCCCGCCGGGTCCGGAGCTCGTCCAGCAGCTGCTTCTCGGTCTCCAGCGCGTCCGGGCCGATCACCTGGCGGACAATCTTGTCCCGCAGGTACGCCAGCTCGGTGGCGTTGTGCTGGAACGCCTTGGCCGCGGCTTCCGCCTGCGAGCCGTACCGCTTGGCGTTCTGCCTGAGCGCCTTGCGACCGCGCAAGGTGGCGATCAGCGGCACGTCCTGCGGGATGAGCCAGCCGAACCGCACATAGTCGTACAGCCGGGACGCGATCATCTGCCCCTCGCGGGACCGCATCACGAGGGCGAAGGCAACCATCGCGATGAAGATCGGGACCATCAGCACCAGGTAGACGGCGATGAAGCCGCCACCGCCGGCCCCAGCCCGCACCGGCGTTCCACAGCCCGTGAGCCAGTACTGCGGTCAGGTATCCGACGATCGGGGCCAGGTAGCGCACCGCAGTACTGCGATGTCGGACCGCGACGCCGATACCTATCGCTGTGAACGACGTGAAGAGTGGGTGCGCGAACGGTGTCGCCAGGCAGCGCAAGAGGAACAGCAGGAACGCGCCCCGCAAACCGGCGGCGCTCCCGGACTCCTTGGAGAGCTCGTCGAAGATGCGGCCGATGTACAGGATGTTCTCGGTGAAGGCGAAGCCGACGCCCACCATCCCGGCGTACACGAGCCCGTCGATGATCCCGTCGAACTCCTTCCGCCGGACAAGCGCCAGCAGCAGGATCACGGACCCCTTGGCGAACTCCTCGACGACCGGCGCGACGAACACGGCCGACCTGTTCCCGCCGCTATGCGCCTCATGCAACAGGTCGGCGACCCGGGTGTTGATGAAGATCGCGGCCAGGGTCGCGATGAACGCACCCCAGCAGAACGCGAACAGAATGGTCTTGGCCGGCTCCGGCTCGTACCGGTCGAGCCACAGGTAGAGCGCGATCACCGGTACGACCGGCACGAACGCGAACAGAAGACCCCAGGCGAACCCACCGAGGCCGGTCGACCTGGCCACGATCCCGAAGATCAGCAGCCCGGCGACGGCGAACACCACGGCGATCACGACACCGATCAGGACACCCTGATTCCGCCGCTGACCGGGGACCGGATGGGTCCCGAGCACGTTCGGCTGCGGTTGGGGGCCACCGGGCGGGTAAGTCGGCCCTGCCGCCGCTTGTGGCGACTCGGCCGGGCCTCCTGAGGGGTAACTCATGCCCGCAGCCTAGTTGTAGAGCGCTCAAGGTGGCAGAACAGCCCACTCAGCGTTACCGGGATGGAACGACATCCGGTACATCTCACTCCCCGTGCCCGCCCCAACCCACATTTCCCGATCTTTCCTGTACTACGCACGCCCGCCCGGCGCCCGGTTCCACCGACCCACCCCCTAACCTACAAGCACGATCGCCCCCGGATCTGAGAGACTCTGATCCTGCCGCGGCCCAGCGCCCGGCAATGCGCCCGTAGCTCAGCTGGATAGAGCGACAGACTTCTAATCTGTGGGTCGCAGGTTCGAATCCTGCCGGGCGCGCCAACCAAACCCGCAGGTCACCCGTGCAACTCGGCTCGGCCTCGGTTGGGTCGGAGGTCGGGGTGGCGGGGCAGAATCAGCGTGTGAAGAAGGCTGAGGTCGACCCTGTGGTCGCGCGCAATCGTAAGGCTGCCCATGAATATCAGTTGGGTGAGTCTTGGGAGGCGGGGATCGTGTTGCAGGGGATGGAGGTGAAGGGGCTCCGGGCCGGGCGGGCGTCTCTGGTCGGAGGCTTCGCCATTGTGGAGGACCGGGAGATCTGGCTGCACGGCGTGCATATCCCGCAGTACTCGCAGGCCCGCTGGTTCGACGGCGGCTCACGCCGCAAGCGGAAGCTGCTGCTGCATCGTGCCCAGATCGACAAGATCGAGCGCAAGGTCAACGAGAGCGAGCTGACGATCGTCCCGTTGACTCTCTACTTCAAGGACGGTCGCGCGAAGGTCGAGATCGCCCTGGGCCGTGGCAAGAAGAACTGGGACAAGCGGCACGCGCTCGCCGAGCGGGAGGCGGGCCGGGAGGTCGAGCGCGCGGTCAGCCGTCGGCTGAAGGGTCGCACGGACTGAATCAGCGCCTGCGCGACAGTGTTCACACAGGCGCAGTAGTTGCCGTGGGCAATGGCACGATCATCACCGTCGAGAGCACCTCCCTCTCGCTGCGGCAAGCGGCAGTTGGTCTTCATGCCCGTCCTCACCGGCGGTGGGCGGTGATCAGCCAGGCTCGGGAGTTGAACCAGACGCCGTCGGGGGTGTGGTGGGCGGCGACGCTGGCGTGAAGATGCTGGAGGGCCTCGTCGCGTTGGGGTGGGGTGAGGTCTGCGAGGAGGTCTTGGGTCATGCCGAGGCTGTGTGCGGCGGCGAGGGCGGCTTCGGGGGTTGGCCCCCAGTACACGGGCTCGCGGGTGTCGGTGATCTGGATGTTGGTGAAGCCGGCGGTTGTGAGGAGATGTTCCGCGGTTGCTGGGTCGGCTAGGGAGAAGGCGCCGCCGCGTCCGGGCAAGGTGCGTCCTGTTGCGAGGGTCTGGCGGAACACGGCGTACCAGTCCTGGTGCTTGCTGTCCTGCCACACCAACTGGACAAATCGTGCTCCGGGGCGCAGCGCCCGGGCGATGTTGGTGAAGGCGGTTTGTGGGTCGCTGAAGAACATCGTGCCGAAGCGACCGACGGCGACGGAGAAGAGATCAGCTTGAAAAGGGTGAGTCTGCGCGTCGGCCTGTTCGAAGTGGATGTTGCGGAGGCCGTCCAGCTTGCTGAGCCGGCGGGCAGTCGCCAACCTCTCGGCGGAGATGTCGACTCCTACCGCACTTCCTCGAACGGCTGCGCTAGCGGCTTCGCGGGTGGTGAGCCCGGTGCCGCAGCCGATGTCGAGCACGTGGTCATCGGGTCCGACCGCCGCGGCCGCCTGCAGCCGTTGGTGATAGCGACGCAGCTCGGCGTCGTAGTCGAACGGGCGGCTCTCGTGTTCTCCGGTCATGGCTTCGACCCTAGGCCTACGACTGCATTGGGAAAAGCGATTGGTTTCGATTGATCCGATCGCAGGATCCGATATACCGTCGACGCATGTCCGAGGTTGAGTTACGTCATCTGGCGACCATGGCCGCGATCGATGACGAGGGGTCGTTCGGCCGGGCGGCCGCCCGGCTCGGATACACCCAATCGACGGTGAGCCAGCACATCGCCGTACTGGAAAGGGTCGTCGGCGGCACGGTGTTCGACCGGCCCGGTGGACCGAAACCGGTACGGCTCACTCCGCTCGGCTCGGTCGTGCTCTCCCATGGCCGGGACCTGCTGGACAGGAGCCAGGCGATGACCGTCGCGGTCGAACGATTCAAGGCCGGCGACGGGCGCATCGACATCGGCACCTTCCAAAGTGTCTCCAACGTGCTGCTGCCGCTCGTCATCCGCCAGTTGCGCGAGGAGCACCCCGGCTGCGACATCCGGCTATCGGAGGACGAATCCGATTCCCCGCCGGTCGACAAAGTGGACCTGATGTTCCACGACAGCCGGCTCGAGGGCGGCGACATCGAACATCTCAAACTCCTCGACGATCCGTACGTCCTCGTCGCCCCGCGCGGCGCCTTCCCGGCGGGCCCGGTCCAGCTCAGCAGCCTCCACCGCGCACCGATGGTGGCCTGGCCGCCGACCTGCGACCAGCCCCGTGTGGAGCAGATGTTCGCCCACAACGACGTCCAGCCCCAGATCGTGTTTCGCGCCGCCGGCAACGAAGCTGTCCTGGCGATGGTCCGTTCGGGCCTGGGCTCCGCCGTACTCCCCCGGCTCGTCCTAGGCAGCGCCGCCGTCGACCCGGCCCTGTCCATTCACGAGCTCCGCCCCGCGCCACCACAACGCGAGATCTATCTGCTCTGGCGAGCCGGACGCACCCAGTCACCCCTCACCAAACGAGCCATCGAAATCGCAGCGATCGTCGCCGCGAAGTCGGCCGAGCTGGGCGATGCCGAGCCCCGATAGGGTTCGGGACATGTTCCGAGAGGCGCGGCTTGAGGACTTCGACGACATCGTCCGTCTCTACCGTCAGCTGCATCCGGGCGATCCAGTCCTGCTGGACGGGTCCGACGCGGCGGCCTTCGAGCAGATCCTCGCCACCCCCGGACTGCGGATCTTCTTGCTCGAGGAGGACGGTGCGGCCGTCGCCACGACCTACTTGAACGTGATCCCGAATCTCACCCGCTCAGCTTCGCCGTACGCCGTGATCGAGAACGTCGTCGTGGAGAAGTCCCGGCGGGGCACGGGATTGGGTAAGCAGGCGATGGCCGGCACGCTCGCAGCCGCCTGGGATGCCGGTTGCTACAAGGCGATGTTGATGACTGGCTCACGCACACCAGCGACGCACGCCTTCTACCGCGCCTGTGGTTTCTCGGCCGATGCCAAAACGGCCTACCTGGCTCGTCCGTCCTGAGCTGATCACCAGATGCCGGGGACCAGACGGCGCCTGGTGGCGGCGTACCGCTCGTAGGGTGCGCCGAGTCTGGCGAGGAGGGCAGCCTCCTCCACGCGGATGCGGACAACGAGGCCGATGGTGGGCAGGGAGGCGATCAGCAGCAACGAGAGCCAGTTCCCCAAGGTGAGGCCGACGCCAAGGAGAAGGAGCACGATCCCGGTGTAACTCGGGTGCCGAATCCACCGATAGGGACCGGACTGAACGACCGGCTGACCAGCGGTCACGCGTACGTCGTACGTGAACCACCTGCCCAGGGTGACGATCGCCCAGAGTCTCAGAGCGGCTCCGACGAGGATCATGACGATGCCTAGGGCAAAGACCGTCCATCGGACGGCGGGATGACCTAGTGTCCTGCTTCTGAAGTTCGCTGGATAAGTCTGACACCATGCCGGGCGCGGGGGACGAGGCCTTCCCCGGCCCCCGGCCCCCCCCGCTCCCCGGAAGGTGTCTGAGGCCGCACCGATGGCAGCCAACCCCGACGCCCCAAGTGCGGGCGTCTTTGTGCACCGGCTGAGTATTCCACCCGCGGAAAACGCTCAGCGGATGCACAGAGGCCGGCAACCGACGCGGGCGTTCCGCGCCCTTGTGCACGCCCTGAGCACGCGATCGGCCCGGAACACTCAGCCGATGCACAAAGACGCCCACACCGCAGGCAACAGCGAGCATCCCAGACACACACAGCCTCGGAGCCAGCCGACCCGCCCAATCACGCTCCGCGCACTTGACCAACCCCACCAGACCCCGGTGCCCCGACGGCGAACGAACTCCCACCCGATCCCGGCGGGCGAAGGACTACTGCCACGCAGCCGAAGCCGCTACCGCCAATGCGGCACAGGACAAAACACCCGAGACCAACTTATCCAGCGAACTTCAGAAACAGGGCACTAGCGCGATCGTCGCGCCTCCGACCCGGCCAGCGCTTTGCGCGGCGCCGATGAATCCGGCGGCAACGAACAGGATCACCAGCGGCAAGGTGCCGCGATCCATCCGGACGTGGCTCGCCCGCGACCTCCCCCGCCGTACGGCTGCCACCAGGGTAGAACCCGCCTGCAGTACGACGAAGAGCCCGACCGCGATCGTGAACGCCAGACCCGCGCGCCCGTCGACGAAGGGAAGGGGATCCATACCCGATCCCTTCCCGTCGTCCCTACTCTTCATCCCAGCGTATGCCGGGAAGTGGTTTGCTAGTCGATGCTGGGCAGAGCATTCAGGATGGCCAACTCATCGGCGGTGAGCTGGATCGTGCCGGCGGCGACGTTCTCGGTGAGGTGGTCCGGGTTTCCCGTGCCTGGGATGGCGAGGACGTGGGGACCCTGGGCGAGGGTCCAGGCGATCCGGATCTGGGCGGGTGTCGCGCCGTGGTTGTCTGCGATGGTTCGGACCTGGTCGGAATGGTTGACTCCGCCGGCCTCTCGACCAACGCCGGTCAGGGCGAAGAACGGAACGAAGGCGATGCCCTGTTCGCCGCACGACGTCAGCATCGCGTCGTTGACACGACCGAAGTCGACGCCGTACCGGTTCTGTACTGCGACCACGGGCGCGATCTCCTGAGCTTGCGAAAGGTGTTCCGAACGCACGTTGGACAGCCCCAGGTTCCGGATCATCCCGGCCTCACGGAGCGAAGCCAGTACTCCGAAGTGCTCGGCGACGGACTCCAAGCCGGTTTGGCGCAGATACACCAGGTCCAGGCAGTCCAGCCTGAGTTGGCGCAGGTTCTCCTCGACCAGCCCGCGCAGCTGATCCGGCTTCGCGAGGCCGGTTTCGGTAGGGCCCACCTTGGTCGCGATGACCAAGTCGCTGGAGTATGGGGCGAGAGCTTGCCCGATGGCGTCGTTGGCCCAGTTCAGGCCGGTGAAGTCATGCTTCTCGCCGAGGTGTCCGAAGGTCGGGTAAAAGGCGGCGGTGTCGATGTGGTTGACGCCGAGGTCAACAGCCCGCCTAAGCAGGCTTCTCACCTGCTCGGCGGCGTTGGCGTCGCCCTCGCCTCCGCCGAGCCGCTTCGCACCGAATCCGATCCGGCGGACCGTCAGGTCCCCCAGTCGCCAGCTCCCCGCATGTGGCGATTTGTACTCTTCGGATTCAAGTGATATGGTTGGAATGAGTTGTTTGCCCAATTCACTCATATGCATCCTTGCAGGGTACGTCAGAGCTGCCTTTCCGGTCCAGCTCCGGACCCAAATTCTTCTGCCGCGAATCAAAGCCCTGCGTCAAAGCAGGGTCCGGATCGGACGCTTTCAACGAGGCCGCGACAGTCGCGGGAACGACCGGCCGGAGCTCAGCGTTCCGCAGCAAAGGGGGTGGTGGCAATCAACGGTATCTGGATGCTTTTCGCCAGCCTGGTAGTGGTTACGGGGTTTCTCGGTCTGCTCGCGAAGGCGGCGGCTCGCGCCCGGCGGCGTGGGATCAGCGGCTCGATGACGGGACCTTTCGACGAGATGTGGCACCCGACCGCCGCTGCGTCGCACCTCGAGATCCAGGTCCAGACCGAACGCAAGAAGCCACTGCCTTCCCCCGAGGATCTCTGACAGTTGCCGTTAGCAACTAGTGCCCCGAGTTCGAAGTTGTTTGACAGTGGGCGGTGCCCAGGTGCGTGCATCGGGGTGCTTGCCTGGGCGCCGGTCCATGTCAAAGAACTTCGGACTCGGGGCACTAGGCCGGTACGGCGATGCGCTCGGGCGCGGGTTTGCTGTCGGCCGGGGCTTCGGCACTGGCGCGTTCGGCCCGGGCCATCAGGATGAATGGCAGGACGAACAACTGAACGCCGGCACCGATCAGGTAGGACGGTCCGTAGCTCCAAGCATCCGCGGCCCTGCCGAGACCCGGCTGGATGACCACGCCTCCGGCGGACGCCAGCAGATTGTCCGACGACAAAACAGTGGCCCGCTGCGCCGAAGGGATCAGCGCGTTGAGGTACGCCTGCCGCACCGGCCCGGTGGCGGCGAACATGATCCCCCAAACCGCCAGCAGTGCCAGCACTGCCCAGAAGTTGTGGACCAATCCCATCAGCGCGAGCACGGCCGCCGTGCCGATCGAGGTGATGAGCAATACCGAGGTACGGCGTCTGAATGCACGAGCCACCAAGGGCGCCGAAGCTCCGCCGATGATCTGCGCTGCTGCTATCAACGCGGCAGCGAAGCCGGCGACGGCGTACGAGTCGCGGCTGCCGTACAACTGGAGCAGGTAGGGCTGAGCGGCGTAGAAGCCGTATCCACTCACGCCCATACTGAAAGGCGCGGCGAGCATCAGCCAGCGCACGGGTGGGTTCCGCAGACCGTGATCCAGCGACGACCGCACGATGCCGCGCATCTCGGAGCCGATCGAGACCCGCGGTTTCGGCACGAAGCCGACGTCGTACATCGACCGCCAAGCCACCACGAAGGTGACCCCGAGCAGCACCGCCCGGACGAGGTACGGAACGCCGAGGTTGGTCGATTGAGCCAGTACGCCGCCCGCGATCGTGCCGACCATCATCGCGATACCACTCGCGATCTGGCCCTTGGCGAACGCCGACTCGAGCGAGCCTGTGTACCCGGTAGCGGCCAGACCGTCGACCAGCCAGGCCTCCGTGGCACCGCTGAAGAAGGTGAACCCCAGCCCGAGCAGGATCGACGAACCCGCCCACGCTGCGAACGGCGCACCCGTCTGCCACAACAACAGGTAGAGCAGCGTCGATCCGGAGAGAGTCGCTGCACCGAGCAGGTACGACGCGCGCCGGCCGACCGTATCGGCGACGACTCCGGTCGGCACCTCGAACAGCACCATCCCCGCCGTGAAGAACGCATTCGCCGCAAATGCCTCGCCGACACTCAGCCCGGCATCGAGCAGGAACAACGTATTGATCCCCCAGATCATCGACGAGGCCCCCGTCGACACCACCGTGAGCGTCACGTACGTCCGCAAAAGCTGATCGGCTCTCATCAGGATCTCCTCGGTCGCGTTGTCACCTGCAACGTCGGAGCCGGCAACACGTACTCGACAGGAGATTCGACCGGCTGATTCCTTGGTTGCGATTGGTTCGCGATATATCGTCGACGTATCGGAACAGCTCCTGAGGGAACGGTGGTCCAGCATGACCGGATCGACGTACGCGGCCGGGTGGCCCTGGCAGCGGATGGCACAGCATTGTTCGTTCGTCGACGACATCAAGAGGGAATGGTTCGCCGCGATGAGCGGCGGGCGGCGCGGACACAGCGCGTTCGCCGGGCAGCACCCGTTCGGGCAATGGGGCGCCATGTTCGGCGGCGGCCCTGGCTTCGGTCCAGGTCCAGGCCCGGGCTGGGGTGGACAGCGCAACTGGGGGCGTGGGCCGAAGGCTCGCCGCGGCGACGTGCGGGCCGCGATCCTCGCAGTACTGGCTGAGCAGCCCATGAACGGCTACCAGATCATCCAGGAGGTCGCCGAGCGCAGTGGCGGCGCCTGGAAGCCCAGCCCAGGCTCTATCTACCCGACCCTGCAGCAACTCGAGGACGAAGGCCTGGTGACGGCGGATGCCGCGGTCGGGCGCCGGACGTTCACGCTCACCGACGAGGGCCGTGCGTACGTCGCCGAGCACGCCGACGAGGTATCGGCGCCATGGGAAGCGATGGCCGCGCCACAAGGCGACGACGACAACAGCCTGAAGCCGCTTCTCGGCCAGGTCGGCGCCGCGCTCTGGCAGATCCTCGCCGCCGGTAACCCCGACCAGCAGGAGAAGGCCCGCAAGGCCCTGTCCGAGCTCCGTCGCACCCTCTACTCGATCCTCGCCGACGACGAGCCGGACGACTCGGACGCGTCGGACCGACCGAACGACCGGGGCCGGTCATGATCCGGATCGGCGACGCCGAACGCGACCAAGCCGTGGCCGCGCTCAGCGAACACTTCGTGGCCGGCCGGATCACCCAGACGGAGTTCGAGGAACGCAGCGATCAGGCGACGCGAGCCCGGTACGACGAGGACCTCGGGCCGCTGTTCGCCGACCTCCCCGGGCCGGAAGCCGCCCTGCAACCACAGTTCGCGTACGCCGTCGCCCGGCGCCCCGGGCGGCCTGGTCCGCAGCGGTTCAACCCACCGCCGTTGTTCTGGCTACTACCGATCCTGATGATGGGCCTGGTCGTCGCCAGCATCACCTTCGCGGCGCCGTGGGTCTTCTGGATCCTCTTCTGGGTCGTCATGATCGGCGGCCCGCGTGCCCGCTACCGCCGCCACCAGCCGCACTAGGAGCCGACAGACTCCAACGCAGGTTCGTTCGCCGAGCTCCGGACGATCAGCCGGGTGGCAAGTTCGACATGGTGCGAGTCGACCTTCTCACCGGCTGCGAGCTGAAGGGCGGTCCGGAGCGCGACAGCGCCCATCTCGCGCAGCGGCTGCCGGATGGTCGTCAGTTGGGGCGACGCGAGGCGGGCGACCTGCGTGTCGTCGAAGCCGACCACACTGAGCTCCTCGGGAACGCGTAGCCCCCGCGCCCGAGCGGCTTCGATCGCGCCGAGGGCGACCTCGTCGCTGCCGGCGAAGATCGCGGTCGGCGGTTCCGGTAGGTCGAGCAGGGCCGCCCCGCCCGCCAGCCCGTCGTTGTACAGGAACTCGCGCAGCCACACGTATTCCTTGGGCACCGGCGCGCCGGCTGCCTCCATCGCGCCGCGGAATCCGTTCATCCGGGCCTGGTTGCAGCCCGACGTCGGTGGGCCGCCGAGGTACGCGATGCGTCGGTGGCCGAGTGACAGCAGGTGCTGGGTCGCCGCCATCCCGCCCGCGAAGTTCGTCGAGCCCACGCTGGTCACGTCCGGCTGCGCGATGTTGACCGGGTCGACGACGACAAGCGGCAGCCTCGCCCGCGACAACGCGGCCAGGTCGGCGGTCGTCAGCTCACACGTGATTCCGATCGCGGCACGGCGCCCGGTTGCCGCCATCGCGCGCACCCACGGCTGTGCCCGCCCTGAACCACCCCCTTGCGGGTGCGGCGGCCTGGAACTCACCACCACATCCACATCGGCAGCCTGGGCGGCTTCGACCACGCCCTGGATCACCTCGACCGAATAGCTGTTGAGGAAGCCCTGGTAGAACAGCTCGACCGTCTGCCGCTCGACCGGCTCGGGCCGGCGCCCGACGTACTCGTGTTCGCGGAGCACGTCCTGCACCCGCGCGCGGGTCGCCTCCGAGACGTCGCTGCGTCCGTTGAGCACCTTGGAGACCGTCGCGACCGACACCCCTGCCGAGGCGGCGACGGTGGCCAACGTTGGGCGGCCGGTCAAGCGCGGCACCTCCTCACACTTCTCGGGTTATGGGCGTCAGGTCGACAGGGGTGATCATCCTACGATCGTGTCCGACGACGCGCGTATTTCCGGTCAGCCGCACGCTCGCGCGACACGGCAGATCAGCCGACGAAGTTCCCACCAGTACTTCGAGGTCGCCTGCCTCGACGATGCGGCGAAGGTCCGGCCCGCTGTACGCCGTACGGTCGGCGTGGACGTGGAAGGTGACGTCCATCGCGGCGCCTGGCTCGAGCGATATCCGCGCAAAGCCGGTCAGCAGCTTCACCGGCCGGGCGACCTGGGCCACCACGTCGTGCAGGTAGAGCTGGACGACCTCGTCGCCCGCCCGCGAACCGGTGTTGCGAACCCTGACGGTCGCGGTGAACTCGCCGTCGGTCGCGATCTCGGTGTCGCTGAGGCGCAGATCGCCGACCTCGAAAGTCGTGTACGACGACCCGAAGCCGAACGGGAACAGCGGCACGGTCTCGAGACCGCTGATCCCGGCACTCTCCACGCTGCCGAGCGGCGGCTGCAGGTAGGTCGCAGGCTGCCCGCCCACGTGGCGCGGGATCTGCACCGGAAGCTTGCCGCCAGGCACGACCCTTCCACTGAGCACGCCCGCGATCGCAGCGCCGCCTTCCTGGCCAGGGATGAAGGCCTGGACGAGGCCGGCCGCGCGCTCCGCGATGTCGCCCAACGCGTAGGGCCTACCGGACACGACCACCACGAGCACCGGCGTACCGGTGTCCAGGAGTTGTGCGAGCAATTCAGCCTGTACGCCGGGGAGGCGCAGGTCCTCGGCGTCGCATCCCTCGCCCGACGAACCGTGCCCGAACAGGCCGGACAGGTCACCGACGTAGGCGATGCAGAGATCGGCGTCACGGGCTTTGTCCACAGCCTCGGAGAATCCCGATCGATCATCACCGAGAACCGGGCATCCTTTTGAGTACAGGAGTTCAGCGCCCGGAAGCTCATTGCCCAGGGCATCTACTGCGGACAGGACCTCGATGCCGAGGTCGCGATCGGGATAGCGAGGTAGGACATGGTTGGGGAAGGCGTAGCAGCCCATGAACGTCCGCGGGTCGTCGGCACAGGGCCCGACGACGGCAATCCGTTGCAGCGCGGGGCGATCGTCACCGAGCAGCGGAAGTGCGGTACCGGCGTCGAGCAGGACGATCGAGCGTTCGGCCAATTCACGAGCGAGAGCACGGTTCGCCGGCGAGTCGAGGTCCACCCCGTCGGCGACGGAGCCGGCCGGGGTCCAGTCCTGATCGAGCAGGCCGAGCCGAATCTTCTGCAGAAGCAGGCGTCGGGCCGCTCGATCGACGAGGTCCTCCGACAGCTCCCCCGACTCGACCCGCTCGATCAGACCCGCTCCGAAACCGATCGTGTCGGGCAGCTCCACGTCGGTTCCGGCGGTCAGGGCAAGGGCGCCCGCGGCATCGGTCGAGGCGGCGACGCGATGCATGGTGGCAAGGAACGGGACCGCCCAGTAGTCCGAGACGACGGTGCCTTCGAAACCCCAATGGTCTCGAAGCAGCTCGGTGAACAACCACGGATCCGCACCGGCCGGGAGTCCGTCCACATCGGAGTACGAGCTCATCACCGAATCCGCGCCGGCGGTCGCGATCGCGGTCTCGAAGGTCGGCAGGATGATGTCGAGCAGCTCGCGGCGCCCGATCGACACCGGCCCATGGTTGCGCCCACCGCGGGCGGCGGAGTAGCCCGCGAAGTGCTTCAGCGTTGCGATGACGCCGGCGCTCTGCAGACCACGCACGTACGCCGAGCCGAGAATCGCGATGAGATACGGATCCTCACCCATCGTCTCCTCGACCCGGCCCCAGCGATAGTCGCGGACCACGTCGAGCACCGGCGACAGACCTTGGTGGACACCGACAGCGGCCATGTCGCGCCCGATCGTCGCGGCCATCCGCCGCACCAGCTCGGGATCGAAGGTCGCACCCCACGCGAGCGCGGTCGGGTAGACAGTCGCGCCGTACGCCGTGAAGCCCGTCAAGCACTCCTCGTGAACCAACGCCGGGACACCCAGCCGCGATCCCTTGAGGACGACCTCGTGCTGACGGACCAGCTCCGCCACGCCCTCCTCGACCGTCAGCGGGACACTCCCCCAGACCCGGGTGAGGTGGCCGAGTCCGTGCCGGCTCGCGTCCTCGAGCGAGACCGATCCGCCGGCCGCGAAGACGTCCTGCATCGGCGCGACGTTGAGCTGCTCGTCGGAGGGCAGTTCGGCCTCGGCCATGTCGTTACCGGCCCAGCGACTACCGAGTTGAGCGACCTTCTCGGCGAGCGTCATCGCCTCCAGCAGGAGGTCGGCCCGCTTCTCGGCCGGCAGCGAGACGTTCTGCCACGGACGCTCGTCCGGGATCACCGGCGGAACAGAGGTCGTCACGAAATTCTCCCTAGTTGTCGGCCGAGGCAGTAAGAAAGTATCGAAACATTTCGAGACTTTGCGTGCATGCTGTGAATACCGAGCGGCTCCAGAGCAACGCTGTGTTTCCCCTGCTCATACGGCGTATCCGCATCGTAACTCTGACTCGTGATTGTCCTGAGTTCAAGACCTTGACAGCAACACGCTCGAAACCTACGTTACGAAACATCGCAGTTCTTAACCGGTTAGTGCTTCGGCACGGAGTACGGAGATCACAGTGGATCCCATGACGACATCCCGGCGTACCTTTCTCCGCCTGACCGCCGGCGGCGCCGTCGCCGCGGGGCTCGCGGCCTGCGGCACCTCCGGCCCGAAAAGTTCCGGCAGCTCGACCGGCGGCACCGCGAGCGGTTCCGGGGCCACCTATTGGTCCCTCACCGGCGCTCCCCAGCAGGCCATCCGGGAGGCGCAGGTCAAGCGGTTCAACGACGCGAACTCGGGCACCCAGATCAAGCAGACCGAGTTCCAGAACGACGCGTTCAAGCAGAAGATCAAGACGGCGATCGGCGCCGGCCAGGGCCCGACGCTGATCTGGGGCTGGGGCGGTGGCGGGCTGAAGAGCTACGTCGACGCCAACCAGGTCGAGGACCTGACCGGCTGGTTCGGTGAGAACGCCGAACTGAAGAACTCGATCTTCCCGTCCGCCTTCGGCGCGGCCACGGTCGGCGGCAAGATCTACGCCATGCCGGTCGAGACCACCACGCCGATCGTCCTGTTCTACAACAAGAAGGCCTTCGATCAGATCGGCGCGCAGCCACCGCAGTCGTGGGGCGACATCATGGACCTGGTCCCCAAGTTCAACGAGAAGAAGATCGCGCCCTTCTCCCTCGGTGGACAATCGCGCTGGACCAACATGATGTGGCTGGAGTTCCTGTTCGACCGGATCGGCGGCAGCGAGGTGTTCCAGAACATCTTCGACGGCCAGGCGAAGGCCTGGTCCGACCCGTCGGCGCTCAAGGCCCTCGACGAGATGCAGAAGCTGATCAAGGCGAACGGCTTCATCAAGGGCTTCTCCTCGATCACCGCGGACTCCAACGCCGACCAGGCGCTGCTCTACACGGGCAAGGCCGCGATGATGGTGCACGGCGCCTGGACCTACGGCGGCATGAAGGGCGCCGGCGGCAAGTTCGTCACCGGCGGCGATCTCGGCTACATGAACTTCCCGCCGGTCGACGGCGGCAAGGGCGACCCGAGCGACACCGTCGGCAACCCGGGCCAATACCTGTCGATCTCCTCCAAGGCGAGCCAGGCCGAGAAGGACACCGCGAAGAAGTTCCTGTCCACCTCCACCCTGGACGACGCATCGGTGGACGCCTGGGTCAAGTCCGGCAACATCCCGGTGGTCAAGAGCGCCAAGGACAAGCTGGCTAGCGTGACGGACCCGAACGACGCCGCCTGGCTGAAGTTCGTGTACGAGACCTCGTCCGGCGCGAAGAACTTCGCCCAGTCCTGGGACCAGGCGCTCAGCCCGACCGCCGCGGAGACGCTGCTCGACAACATCGCGAAGCTCTTCCAGCTGTCGATCTCGCCGCAGCAGTTCGCGGACAGCATGAACCTGGTGATCGGCAAGTGACGGCGGCCGCTCCCCCCGGCGTACCGGCTGTCTTGCGGCCTTCCTCCTCGCGCGCCGGGCGGAGCGGCTCGGTCGGCTGGATGGTGGTCCCGGCGCTGATCATGTTCGTCATGTTCGGCGTCGTCCCGCTGGCCGGCGTACTGCTGCTCAGCTTTGCCCAGTGGGACGGTCTCGGTGACATCCACACCGCCGGTCTGTCCAACTGGAGCACGGTTCTTCGCGATCCCGCGCTGCCGCACACGGTCCTGGTGACGTTCGAGATCATGTTCCTCTCGTGGGCCGTGCAGACCCCGCTGAGCCTGCTGCTCGGGGTCTTCCTGGCCGGGCCGCCAGCGGTACCGCGCGCTGCTGGCGGTGCTCTACTTCGTTCCGCTGCTGCTCAGCTCGGCGGCGATCGCGATCACCTACAAGGCGTTGCTCGACCCGAACTTCGGGCTGGGGGCCGGGCTGCACCTGGAGTTCCTGAGCCAGGACTGGCTGGGCAAGGGCAATCTGGCTGTCGGCGTCGTGATCTTCGTCGTCTCCTGGCAGTTCATCCCGTTCCACTCGCTGATCTATCAAGGCGGCGTCCGGCAGATCCCGACCACCATGTACGAGGCGGCCTCGATCGACGGGGCCGGGCGGATCCGGCAGTTCTTCAGCATCACGGTGCCGCAACTCAAGTACACGATCATCACGTCGTCGACGCTGATGGTGGTCGGCTCGCTGACCTTCTTCGACCTGATCTTCGTGCTGACCGCCGGTGGACCTGGTGATGCCACCCGCGTGCTCGCACTCGACATGTACAAACGCGGGTTCCAGGCGAACCTGATGGGTCCTGCCAGCGTGATCGCCGTGCTTCTCGTCGTACTGGGCCTGTTGCTCGCCCTGCTGCTGCGACGACTCGGCGGCAGCACGACGGCCAGCCAGCAGGAAGGTGCATGAGATGGCAGTGCTGACCACAAGCACGGCGACCCGGCCGTCGGGCGCGAGGCCGTTGGGCCTGCGCCGGCTCACCCAGCTGAACTGGTTCGGCGGTGCGGCGGGCTGGCTGTGGCTGGTGATCGTGTTGATCCCGCTTTACTGGATCGTCGTGACCAGCTTCAAGGACCAGGGCGCGTTCTTCACCCAGAACCCGTTCGCGCTGCCCACCGATCCGACCATCGCGAACTACCGGCTCGTGATCGAGTCCGATTTCCCGCGGTACTTCGTGAACAGCGTGATCGTCACGGCCGGCACGATCCTGCCCGCGGTGGCGATCTCCTTCATGGCGGCGTACGCGATCGTCCGCGGCGCCGGTAGCCGGTTCCTGGCCGGGATCAACGGTCTGTTCCTGATGGGACTGGCGATCCCGTTGCAGGCGACGATCATTCCGGTCTATCTGCTGATCATCAAAATGCATCTGTACGACAGCCTGCTGGCGCTGATCCTGCCGTCGATCGCGTTCTCGATCCCGCTGTCCGTGCTGGTGCTGACGAACTTCATCCGCGACGTGCCGAAGGAACTCTTCGAGTCGATGCGCGTCGACGGCGCCACCGAGTGGGGAATGCTCCGCAAGCTCACGCTTCCCCTGACCAGGCCGGCGCTGGTGACGGTCAGCATCTACAACGGGCTTGGTGTCTGGAACGGGTTCCTGCTGCCGCTGATCCTGACCCAGAGCCCGGACAAACGGACACTTCCCCTGGCGTTGTGGACATTCCAGGGGCAGTACAGCGTCAACGTGCCCGCAGTGCTGGCCTCCGTCGTACTGACCACACTTCCCATCGTCATCCTTTACGCGCTCGGCCGTCGCCAACTGCTGAGCGGACTCACGGCCGGCTTCAGCCGGTAATCCCATTCCTGGTAGGAGGAACCACCATGACCGATGCCGACTTCACGCCCACCCGAGAGGACAAGTTCTCCTTCGGCTTGTGGACCGTCGGCTGGCAAGGCGTCGATGTCTTCGGCGGTCCCGTCCGGCCGGTGCTCGACCCGGCCGAGGCTGTCCGCCGGTTGAGCGATATGGGTGCCTACGGCATCACTTTCCACGACAACGACGTGTTTCCCTTCGGTAGTTCGATCGCCGAGCGCGACGCGCACCTGAAGCCGTTCCGGGCCGCATTGGAGGAGACCGGACTCGCCGTACCGATGGTGACGACGAACCTGTTCGCCCACCCGGTCTTCCGCGACGGCGGCTTCACGAACAACGACCGCGACGTACGCCGGTACGCGATCCGCAAGGCGGCCGACCAGCTCGACCTCGCGGCGGAACTGGGCGCGGAGACGTTCGTGGCGTGGGGCGGCCGCGAAGGCGCTGAATCGGGTGCGGCCAAGGATGTCCGGGCGGCACTCGACCGGTACAAGGAAGCCTTCGACGTGCTGGGTTCCTACGCGATCGAGCAGGGCTACGACATCCGGTTCGCGATCGAGCCCAAGCCGAACGAGCCGCGCGGCGACATCCTGCTGCCGACGATCGGTCACGCGCTCGCGTTCATCGAGTCGCTGGAACACTCCGAGCGGGTCGGCCTGAACCCCGAGGTCGGGCACGAGGAGATGGCCGGCCTCAACTACGCGCACGGGATCGCGCAGGCGTTGTGGCACGGCAAGCTCTTCCATGCCGACCTGAACGGCCAGAACGGTCCCCGCTACGACCAGGACCTCCGTTTCGGCGCCGGCAACGCCCGCGGCGCCTTCTGGACCGTCGACATCCTGGAGAACGGCGGCTACGACGGCCCTCGCCACTTCGACTTCAAGCCGCCCCGGACCGAGGACATGGACGGCGTCTGGGCCTCGGCCGCGGGCTGCATGCACAACTACCTCGTCCTCCGCGCCAAGGTGCAAGCCTTCCGCGCCGACCCAGAGGTCCAGCAGGCCCTCCTCGACGCCCGCCTCGACCAACTCGCCCAGCCCACCCTCGCCCCCGACGAAACCATCGCCACCCTCCGCACCGACTCCTTCGACCCGGACGAAGCCGGCCAACGCGGCATGGCCTTCGAACACCTGGACCAACTAGCCCTGGACCACCTCTACGGCACCCGCTAACCCCTACAAGCGCCCACCCCGTCGCACCTCCTAGGTCGTCGGGGTGGACCTGAACTGCCAGCACTCACCAACCTCCGCTGCTTGGATTCGGCCAAGCCTGCGCGGACCGCTTCCGGGGCGGGAACGGCAAGTTGGTGGGTGCTGGTTTGTAGGTCCCACCCGTCGGGGGTGGAATGTGGGCTGTTGGTTCGGCATGCTGGTTCGGATGATTGACGACGATCTCCGCACTCTTGGGCGGTATCTGGCGAGGCGGGATATCGACGAACTGGGCCGCAAGGTCGATCTGCTGGTGCTGATGGGGAGCGCCGTGCTGGAGTCGGTCGAGGTCACGGCGAGCGCGTTCCATCAGAAGGTGACCGAGCGCATCCTGATCAGCGGCGGGATCGGGCACTCGACCCGATATCTGATCGAGGCGATCGAGCTGCGTGGGCTCGGCCAGGTGGACACCGCGGGGCGGCCGGAGTCGCACATCTTCCGGGACCTGCTGATCGGAAGGGGAGTCAGCCCCGCCGCGATCGAGGTCGAGGACCGGTCGACGAATTGCGGGGAGAACGCGGAATTCTCCCGCCAACTGGTCCAGACCGCGACGTCATTGCTGCTGATTCAGGATCCGACCATGCAGCGGCGTACCCACGCGTCTTTCGAGCGCGCCTTCCCCGGCACCGAGCTGATCAGCTTCGCCCCGGTCATCCCCGACGGCTGGTCGGGCCGGCGATTCGTCTCGCTCGTGCTCGGCGAGATCCGGCGGCTGCACGACACGCCCGAGGGATACGGTCCGCGCGGCGCCAACCATATCGGCCATGTCGACGTCCCACCCCATGTACTCCTTGCCTACCGCAACGTCGCGGCGGAGCATCCCGAACTCGTCCGTCCACCCGGAGGTTGACCCGCCGTGCCGACATCATCCGATGGTCGTGGGCCGAGATCAGGCCGTGGTGGTTTGATCTCAGGCCGTCAATACGATGGAGTGTCCGTCGTGAACCGCCCACGCTTGCACGAGATCGACCTGCTCCGAATCATCGCGGCCATCTCCGTGATGGCCTACCACTACCTGTTCTCCGCGTACGCCGGTGGTCTGTCCGGCCTCCACTTCCCGCACGCGGACCCGATCGCCCGGTACGGCTACCTCGGTGTCGACCTCTTCTTCACCATCAGCGGCTTCGTCGTGCTGCTGAGCGCGTGGAACCGGCCGCCGCGATCATTCCTGATCTCCCGGATCGTCCGGCTCTACCCGGCGTACTGGATCGCGGTCACGGTCACGGCGGTCGTCTCGGTGGCCTTCAGTCAGGGCAGGTTCCCGGTATCGATCGGGCAGTACCTGGCCAACCTGACGATGTTCAACTCGCTGCCGAACATCGAGAACGTCGACGTCGTCTACTGGACGCTGTGGGCCGAGCTCAGGTTCTACGCGATGATCCTGGTCCTGACCTGGATCGGCGTCACGACCAAGCGGGTCACGATCTTCCTCTGGGGCTGGCTGGCCGCCACCTTCATCTTCGAGACCGGCGTCCTTCCGCACGCTGCGGACCTGGTCCTGAACACCCAGTTCTCGCACTACTTCATCGCCGGCATGGCCCTGTGCATGATCTACCGCAACGGACCCGGTCTGCAGTCGCTGGCCATCTTCGTCATTGCCCTCGGCAACGCCGTCCCCCGCGCCATCGGGTTCGCGGACCGCGTCGGCGTCCGCTACCAGACCACGCTCCACAGTTGGGTGGTCGTCACCATCGTCGTGGTGATCTTCGCGGTCATGCTGCTGGTCGCTCTGGGCAAGACCCAGAACCTCGGCAAGCCGTGGTTCGCAGTACTGGGCGCCCTGACCTATCCCCTGTACCTGGTCCACGCGCACGTCGGTTTCATCATCTTCGAGCGCGTCGGCCCGCACGTGAACGCGATTCTCCTCGTCCTCGCGACGATGGCGCTCATGATCGGCGTCGCGGCAGCACTCCACTACGGCGTCGAAAAGCCACTGGCACCCCGCCTCAAGCAGCTGCTCGAAAGACTGCCCCAGCGGGCGAAAGTCACTACCTGAAATACCGGTGGATTCGGTACCGAGTGACCTAACAGGAGCCGCCAAAACCCTCACGCTCGGTAGCGATAACGGGTTGGAATGCCCAATATCCGCCGGAAGACTTGCACGCAGCGTGGCGGACTGCCACAGTCAGCCCTGGGGATCCGGGGGCGGATCTTTGGGGTGGGATTCGTGGTCACTGGGGGGTGACGGGCAATGTTTGTCGACGTCGTTGTTACACGCGTGCCTGAATCCACAGCTTCGGCACATTCCATTCAAGACGCCTCACCAAAGGGAACTCCACCATCGGCCCGGCAGCATGCCGGGCCGCGTCCTGTTCTCTGAATCTGGTTGGTGAGTGATTGTGTCCCAGCTCTTCGCTCGATCCGTTCGCGGCCGAAGGCGGCCCGTCAGCCTGCTGCTCGCCGCGCTAGTCGCGCTCGTGCCGGCGGTCGCTTTGACCACTGTGCTCGCGGGGTCCGCCTCGGCGGCCGCAGGGCAGTTGTCCTTTGTCGCGGCCACCAGCAACGGCGGAAACCGAACAGCTCATACGGTCCGGGTGCCTGCGACGGCCCAGGCCGGGGACGCACTGCTGCTGTACATCACCACCAACGAGACGACCAGCGTCATGAGCGACACCGTGACCGGCTGGACGTTGCTGCAGTCCCGGAACGGCAGCGGAGTTCGCGGCCGGCTCTGGACGAAGACCGCTGTCGCCGCCGACGTCAACGCCAACGTCACGGTGACCACCAGCCTCGCGGCCAAGTCCGTGATCGGGGTCGCCGCGTACCGCAGTACGGGGAACGCGACGGTGTCCGCCTCGGCAGTCGCCGGATCGGACGTGGTGGCCACCAGCCACACGGCTCCGGCCGTGGCAGTGGCCGACACGAACTCCTGGTTGGTGAACGTGTGGTCCGAGAAGTCCTCGGTCGACCTCACCTGGACCCTGCCGGCCGGTTCGACCCAGCGGACCACCGCCGCGATCACCGGCTCGGGCAAGATCAGCTCGGTCTTCGCCGACTCCGCAGGCGCAGTGCCGGCCGGTACGGCGGCAGCCAAGGTCGCGACCACCAGCGCATCCACCTCACGGGACGTGCAGTTCTCGATCGCGATCAGTCCCGGCCAGGTCGCGGACCCCGTGAACCAGGCTCCGCATGCCGCCTTCGTCTCCAGCTGCAACGGGCTGCTCTGCGGATTCGACGCGTCTGGCTCGAGCGACCCGGACGGCAACACGCTCACCTACGCCTGGAACTTCGGTGACGGCCAGACCGGCACCGGCGTCAATCCGAACCACACCTACGCCAGCGACGGCGCCCGGACCGTGACCCTGACGGTCAGCGACGGCTCTCTCACCAACGCCGTCACCGGTACGGTCAGCCCGATCGCCACGGTCAACCAAGGCGACGTCTCCTACGTCGGCGCGGCCAGTACGGCGGGCAACCGGCAGTCCCACTCGGTCAAGATCCCCGCGAACGTGCGGCCCCAGGACCGGCTGCTGCTCTTCCTCACGACCAACGACACCGCCAGCACCATCACCGACACCGTGCCGGGCTGGACCCTGCTGCAGTCGCGTGACGGCAACGGAGTTCGCGGCCGCGTCTGGACCAGGCAGGCCACTGCCACCGATGCCGGCACCGACGTGACCGTCGACGGCAGCGCGCTCACCAAGTCCGTGATCAGCGTCGCGGCGTACCGCAGTACCGGCGTCGCCTCCGTGTCGGCCTCGGCCGTTCGCGGGCTCGACACCTCCACGTCGAGCCACGTAAGCCCGACGGCCCCGGTGGCCAAGGGCAACTCGTGGCTGGTGAACGTATGGTCCGAGAAGTCCTCGGTCGACCAGACCTGGACGCTGCCGGCCGGCGTGACCCAGCGCAGTACCGGAGCCAGCACCGGCACCGGCAAGGTGAGCTCGGTCGTCGGCGACTCGAACGCCCCGATCGCCATCGGCACCGCTGCCGCCCGGACCGCGACCACCAGCGCCGCGACTTCACGCGACATCGACTTCTCCGTCGTCCTGGATCCGGGTCCGGACCAGACCGCGACCAACGAGGCGCCGATCCCGGACTTCACCCTCGGCTGCGCCACGATGACGTGTGAGTTCGACGCGAGCCGCTCCTACGACCCGGACGCCGACCCGCTGACCTACAGCTGGAACTTCGGTGACGGCCAGACCGGGACCGGCGACAGCCCGACCCACACCTACTCCACCGTCGGCACCCGTACCGTCACCCTGACGGTCAGCGACGGCACCCACACCGCCACGAAGACCGGCACGGCCGTCACGACGGCCAAGCTGCCCGGCCCGGGCCACAACCGGATCGTGCCGGACATCCCGCGGACGAACATGCCGCAGATCGACGACGGCGAGATCTGGGACATCGAGATCGTCGGCAATCGCGTCTACGTCGCGGGCGGCTTCACCTCGATCCGCAACACCACCGGCACCACCACCTCGATCCCGCAGGCGAACCTGGCGGCGTACGACCTGGCCACCGGCCTGGTCGACACCAGCTTCCGGCCGACCTTCGGCGGCGGTGGTGTCGAGTCTGTCGAGGCCTCGCCCGACGGCACCAAGCTGTACGTCGCCGGTAGCTTCAATGCCGTCAACGGGGTCACCAAGCGCGGCGTCGCCCGCTTGACCCCGGCCACCGGCGCACCGGTGACGACCTTCACGGCCAACACCGACATCAAGGCGACCGAACTGGCCGTCACCAACTCGACCGTCTACATCGGCGGCCGGTTCAGCACCGTCAACGGCGTCCCGCGCAACGCGCTGGCCGCGGTCGACGGCAACACCGGCGTGGTCCGTACCGACTTCGTCAACAACATCACCGGCGGTATCGGCAGCAACGGTGAGCTCACGGTGCAGCGACTCAAGCTGACCCATGACGAGGGCACGCTGATGGTGGTGCACACCGGTCGCCAGGTCAACGGCCAGGATCGGTACGGCATCGCGCTGATCAACGCCCGCACTCAGAAACTGCTGCCCTGGCGGACCAGGCTCTGGGACGACAACCTGCAGTTCGTCGGCGGCATCCAGCGCATCTACGGCGGCGACATCTCGCCTGACGACTCGTACTTCGCCGTCACCAGCGGTTCAGGTGGCGACCGTCCGCCGATCAACGACACCGTGGTCGCCTACTCCTTCGCCGGTGGCGACAACGCCCAGCCGCTGTGGATCTCGCGCAACTTCGACAGCACCTACTCCATCGCGATCTCCGAGGTGGCGGTCTACATCGGCGGCCACTTCGCCTGGAACGAATCCCCGACGTCCCCGCAGCCGTGGCCAGGTCTGGACGATGTCGGTTATGGCACCGGCCAGGGCCTGTCCGGCTACGGGCTCGGTGACTCCGTGGTCCACCGCGAGCACATCGGCGCGCTGAATCCGGTGGACGGTACCGCGCTGGAGTTCAATCCAGGATCGAACTCCTTCGAGGGCAACAAGGCGATGGAGGTCACTCCCCGCGGGTTGATCACCGGCGGTGACGCGACCACGCAGGGCGAGTACAACGTCGGACGGATGGCGTTCTACGACTTCAACTCGGTGCCGGCGACGAACGGGGTCGAGACGACGATCACCGATCCGATCGAGGGCCGGGTCAAGCCGATCAACCAGGAGTTCACCATCACCGGCAATGCCTCGGCCAACCAGGGCCGGACCGTCCAGCGGGTCGAGGTCGAGATCCAGGACCGGGACAGCCGGCGCTACCTCAACGACGACCTGACGACCTGGGGAACGACCACCAGCAACACGATCAACGCCACCCTGGCGACGCCGAACGCGGCGTCGACCGGCTGGTCGCTGCCGCTGACGATCCCGCAGAACCGGGCGCTGAAGGTACTTGCCCGCACGATCGCGAACACCAATGCCGCGGACACCTCCAAGGCGACGAAGAAGTTCGAGACGTTCGGCACGACCGATGCGCAACCGATCGCCACGATCACCGGGCCGACCACGAACGTCGTCTCGACGACCACCTTCGTCATCACCGGCCGGGCCACCGACGACCTGGGCGTGAATTCCCTGAGCCTGACGCTCCGCGATTCCAGCAACCGCTACCTGCAGGACGACGGGACCGTTTCGGCGACGTACAACGCCTTCCGGATCACGCCGGACGTCGTGGGCGGAACCAACACCACCTGGTCCTACGAGGTGACGGTGCCGTTCGAGGGCACCTGGCAGGCACAGGCCAGGGCCACTGACACCACCGGCCAGGGCCGCCCTGGACACCGCCGACCGGTCCTGGATCGTCTCCACCACCGGTATCGCACCATCGGTGTCGATCAGCTCGCCGGTCACGATGGTGCCACCGACCGCGGCCCAGCCGCTGACAGTGGCGCCGGGCAGCCCGATGACGTTCGCGGGCTCGGCCAACGACGACCAGTCGCTGGACACCGTCGAGATTCAGCTGCGAAACACCACCACGCGCGAGAACCTGGCCTCCGACGGGACCTGGAGCACCGATGTGACCGCGGGCTGGTACCGGGTCTCACCGGTGCACGTCAGCGCGCCGAGCTACAACTGGTCCTACACGACACCGTTCAACCTCAAGCCCGGCACGTACACCTTCTCGGTCCGGGGCACGGACGAACTGGGTCTGATCACGGCATCGACCAACCAGGGCAAGCTCACGATCAACGCCCAGATCCCCGGCGACACGCCCCCGGACACCACGATCACGCCGACCGGCACGATCACGGGTGTCCAGGTGCTGCACCTCGACCTGACCGGTTCGGCCACCGACGGCCAGGGAGTGGCGGAGGTACGGGTCTCGCTGCGGGACCAGGACACCAGTCGCTACCTGCAGCCCAACGGCACCATGGCCGCCGCTTTCGCGACGCTGCCGGCCAGCCTGGCATCGCCGAACGCCACTTCTACGACCTGGACGTTACCGATCGACCTGCCGACGGCAGGCGACTGGGCGGTGACGGCCTATGCCTTCGACACCGCAGGGCAACAGGACATCTCGAGCACCGGAGCGACGTCGCGCTACCCGGTCTACCCGGGTGACAACCCGCCGGTGCTCAACGAGTCCCTGCTCACGCCTACCGAGGGCACGGCATTCACCGACGGCAAGATCTTCATCAGCGGCCGCGCCGAGGACGACCAGGCCATGCAGCGGGTCGAGATCGCCGTCGTGGACTCCCTGGGCAGGTACATGAGCTCGACCGGAACATTCACGAGTACTACGGCCAGCTGGCGGACGTCGTTCCTCACCAGCCCGGGAACGCCGGGGTCGAACTTCTCCTACACCACGCCGGTCATCCCAGCGGGCTCGTACACCGTGCAAGTCCGGGGGGTCGACCAGCACGACCAGATCACGCCGATCCCGTCCGTGCGGCATGTGACGGTGTCGATCCCGCCGGGCAACAACCCGCCGGTGGCGGCCTTCACCATCGCGTGTAACCAGAACGTCTGCACCTTCGACGGCCGCAGTTCGACCGACGAGAACCCCACGGCGCTGACCTACTCCTGGAACTTCGGCAACGGCACCGGCAGCGGCGCGGTGGCGACCAGGACCTACACCAGTGCCACCACCTACACCGTCGTCCTGACGGCGACCGATGAGTGGGGCGCAGTTGGAACGGCGACTCAGACGCTGACGATCACCGAGCCGACGAACAACGTTGCTCCGACCCCGGTGATCAACCCGCCTTCCTGCGCAGGGCTGTCCTGCAACATCTCGGGGGTGGGTTCCACCGACTCCAACGTCGGCGACACCTTCACCTATCTGTGGAACTTCGGCGACGGTACGGCCACGAGCACCGCCTCGGCCATGTCGCACACGTTCCCGGCAGCCGGTACCTACACGGTCACGCTGACCACGACGGACGGCTGGGGCAAGGCTGCCAGCATCACCAGGCAGGTGACCGTCTGACTGAAGTGATCCAAAGGAGGGGGCGCCGGTGACGGCGCCCCCTCTTCCATGTCTCGCACGCCTGGCTCACCCGTAAAAACACCTGATGGCACTTGGTAGACTGTCTACCAAGTGCCATCAGGTGTGGTCCAGACTGGTGATTTTCTCGACCGAACGTCCGCGGAACACCGGGGAAGGACCTCATGACCGCTCTCAGCACGGAATCCGCCGATTCCCCCGGTGTGCGCCACGTCAAGCGGCCGACGCCGCTGCGTGAGTCGGTCTACGAGGCACTCACCGAGATGATCATCGACGGCACCCTGGAGCGCGGCAGGCACCTGGTCGAGGTTGAGCTGGCCGGCATCCTCGGTGTCTCCCGGCAGCCGGTCCGCGAGGCGCTCCAGCGGCTCAACAACGAGGGCTGGGTCGATCTGCGGCCCGGTTTCGGCGCGATGGTGCACGTGCCCGCGGAAGACGAGGTCGACCAACTGCTGGCCGCCCGCGCGGCGCTCGAGTCGGAGTCGGCCCGGCTGGCCGCCCGGCACGCCACTAAGGAAAACCTCGCGAAGCTCAAGGACCTCTGCAAGGTCGGCGCCGCCTTCCACGAGGCCGGCGACACAGACGGCGCCGTCCGGACCAACGGCGAGCTGCACAGCCTGATCACCCAGCTGTCCGGGAACCGCTTCCTGGTCGACTTTGCCGGTCAGGTCGACCGCCGCGTCCGCTGGTACTACACCCCGCTCGCCCCCGTCCGCGGCGCTGCCTCCTGGCGTGAGCACACCCGCCTGGTAAAAGCGATCAGCGACGGCGACGAGGACAAGGCCGCCCAGATCATGCGCGAGCACACCGAACACACCCGCAAGGCGTACCACGAGTACCAGGCAAGCAACGACGCTCCCGCCCCGGCCGCGACAGACAAGAAACCCACCACCCGCCGCCGCTGACACCTCGTACGTCGGCAACGCCGCCGCGCCCCGATCCCTCAACTGATGCGGAGTCTTCCGACCGCGAACTGCGGGCCGGCGGCGTCGGCGGTCGCCCTGGACTTCCGGCGCCGTGAATGACGGGGTTCGGGGGAAGATGTGCGCATGAACGAGGATGAGGACTTTCAGGCCGCGCAGGCTCAGCTGATGGAAGCCGATGCTGAAGCTGAGCGGATCAGGCAGGAGACTGAGGACACCGCAGCTGATCCGGCGGTTCAGGAAGAGTCGATTCGGCAGTCCAACCTGGTTTATGGCGGGCTGGCGGCCGCGGGGTTGGTGGTGGTGCAGCCGTTCCTGACCGAGTCCTCGCTCGATCCGTCTGCGACGGTATGCGTTGTTGCGTTCGCTGTCTCGATTCCGTTGCTCGCAGCGCTCCTGGTGCTGAATCGGCAGGAGGCGTTTCGTCGGCGGGCGTCCAGATCGCCGTTCGTCGAGTTGGCCAGGGCGGTGGCGCAAGGCTCGGCGTTCGCCGGCATCACGGCGGCCTTCTGGCATATCTCCATGCTGACGGGGATCGTGTTCCTGGCGATGGGGTTCGTCGCGACCGGAGTGCATTCTTCGGGCTATGTGCAGTTGGAGTACGACTCGAAGTTCCGTTCGAGGTTCCGTCGCCGCAAGGCACCCGACGCGTAGCCAAACAGCCCCGGCCGCGCGAACGCCGGGATCGTCCCGGCCCGACATCGCCGGTCCCGGGCGGATCGGCCTGGGCAGCCAGGCCGGCAGCAAACTCGTCAGCTACGAGGTGGCGCTGTGCTCGCCCGCACCACCAGTTCCGTCGCCACAGCGACGGGCTGGTGGTGATGCTCGCCCGCCTGCATCTCGTTGACCAGGGCATCGACGCTGCGGCGGCCGACCTCCGCGAAGGACTGCCGGATCGTGGTCAGCGGAGGCCAGAAGTGTGCGGCCTCTTCCATGTCGTCGAAACCGACGACGCTGATGTCGCCGGGGACCGCCCGGCCGTGCTCGTGCAGCGCCCGCAACAGGCCGAGGGCCATCTGGTCGTTGGCGACGAAGACCGCGGTGACCTCTGGATCCGCGGCGAGCTCGCGGCCGGCGTCGTACCCGGAACCGGCTGACCAGTCGCCGGTCAGCACCGGCGGCACCGGGCAGCCGCGATCAGTCAACGTCTGCCGCCAGGATCGCAACCGGCGCGAGGCGGCGAAGGACTCAGCCGGTCCGCCCAGGTGCCACACCGTCCGGTGCCCGAGGTCGAGCAGATGCTCGGTGGCGAGCCGGGCGCCCTGGGCCTGGTCGGTGTCGACGATCGGATAGTCGAAGTCGGCATTCGAGTCCACCACGACCACCGGCAGTCCGTCCGGCAACAGCACCTCGGCCTCGTCGAGCTGGTGCGCCTCGATCAGGATGATCACGCCGTCCACGGCCTGCTCGCCGAGCCGATCGAAGGCACCCGACAGGGCGCCCTGGGTGGCGTCCAGCACCGGTATCAGGTTCACCGCGTAGCCGCTGGCCGTCGCCGCCCTGGCGATCGCGTCGAGGGTGCGCGTGTTACCGAAGCTGGACAGCTCGAACACGATCACGCCGATGCTGCGGAACTGCCCGTTGCGGAGCGCGCGAGCCGCGCTGTTCGGCCGGTAGCCGACCTCCCGCATGGCTGCCAGCACCCGGTCGCGGGTGGCCTCGTCGACGTTGCGCCGCCCGTTCGCCACCCGTGAAACGGTCTGCCCGGAGACCCCCGCGAGCTGGGCGACGTCGGCCATCGACGGGCCGCGCCGGCGGCGGACCGGCGTTTCGTCCGCTGTCATCGGCGGCTCCTTTCGCTCCAGCCGAACTATAGACATGTTGACGTAAACACGTTAGCGTCCCGGCGAGTCATGTTGACGTAAACATCGGAGGTCGGCGACCAGATGCACCGAGATACCAAGGGATGGGTCTTCGTCGGCCCGTTCCTGGCCGTTTTCACGCTCACGTTCCTGGCCCCGATCGGGTACGCGATCTACCTGAGCCTGTTCCGCGAGCAGGCGTTCTTCGGCGGGAACGTGTTCGTCGGCCTCGACAACTACGCCGAAGCGATCGGCGACTCGAAGTTCTGGGAGTCGTTCCTCCGCGTGCTGGCGTTCCTGGTCGTCCAGGTGCCGGTGATGCTCATCCTGGCGTTGCTGGCCGCGCTCGCGATCGACAGCGCCCGGCTGCACGGCGCGAACTTCTTCCGGATCGTGATCTTCCTGCCGTACGCCGTACCGGGTGTCGTCGCCGTCTTGATGTGGGGCTTCATCTACGGCAACAACTTCGGGCTGGCGGCCGACCTCAACGACCTGCTCGGCACTACCGCGATCCAGCCGCTCAGCGGCCACTGGATGCTCCCGTCGATCGCCAACATCGTGACCTGGGAGTTCGTCGGCTACAACATGCTGATCTTCTACTCGGCGCTGCGGACGGTGCCGGAGGAGTTGTACGAGGCGGCCGCGATCGACGGCGCGGGAGCGATGCGGACGATCCGGGCGGTCAAGCTGCCGGCGCTGCGCGGCGCGGTCGTGATCGCCACCATCTTCTCGATCATCGGCAGCTTCCAGTTGTTCAACGAGCCGAACATCCTGCGCCCGCTGGCGCCCAACGTGATCACGACTTACTACACGCCGAACATGTACGCCTACAACCTTTCCTTCGCCGGCCAGCAGTTCAACTACTCCGCGACAGTCGCCATCGTGATGGGCGTCATCACCGCCGTGATCGCGTACGTCGTCCAACTGCGCGGCTCGCGGGAGGCATTGTGAGCAGGACGTCGCCGTTGCGGCCCAAGCGTTCCCCGCTACTGACCGGGCTGATGCTTCTCTACCTGATCTACACCCTGGTCCCGCTGCTCTGGCTGTTCCTGAGCGCCACCAAGACCCAGGGCGATCTGCTCGCCAGCCCCGGGCTGTGGTTCGGCCACCGCTTCGCGTTGTTCGCCAACATCCGCGACACGCTGACGTACGACGACGGCATCTTCCTTCGCTGGCTCGGAAACACCTTGCTCTATGTGGTTGTCGGCGCGGGCGGGGCAACACTGCTCGCGACCGCCGCCGGCTACGGACTGGCGAAGTACAAGTTCGCGGGCAGGCGTGCCGTCTTCGCTGTCCTGCTCGGCGCCGTGGCGGTGCCCGGTACGGCGCTGGCCGTGCCGACCTTCCTCATGTTCTCCAATCTCGGCCTGACGAACACGATCTGGGCGATCATCATCCCGTCCCTGGTCAGCCCGTTCGGCCTTTATCTGATGTGGGTCTACGCCTCCGACGCCGTACCGCACGACCTGCTCGAGGCGGCCCGGATCGACGGCGCCGGCGAGGTCCGGATCTTCTTCACGGTCGCGCTGCGACTGCTTGCCCCGGGCATCGTCACGGTCCTGCTGTTCGCGGTGGTGTCGACCTGGAACAACTACTTCCTGCCGCTGATCATGCTCAGCAAACCGAATCTCTACCCGCTCACCGTCGGCCTGACCCAGTGGAGCAATCAGGCGAGCGGCGTGGGCGCACATCCCATCTACAACCTGGTGATCACAGGGTCGCTACTGACCATCGTGCCCCTCGTCGTCGCCTTCCTGCTGCTCCAGCGGTTCTGGCAGTCGGGCCTGGCCGCGGGCGGCGTCAAACAGTGAGGTGTCAATCAGTGAAGGGAATCCGAGTTCTGATGAAAACTGCAGTTTGGCGAAGAGTCCTGACCGCGGTCGTCCTGGTGACCACCACGGCAGCGATCCCTGCGGCAGCCGCGGCGCCGAGTACCGGTCCGGCCGGGACGAGTGAGTTCCGGGGCGTGAACTGGGCGGACCCGCGCGACAACTACGCGTCCGACGCGGTCGTCCCGTCCGGGCTCGACAGCGCGGACGATTACGCCACGACGTACCGCAAGGCCACCGGCATCGTGCTGGAGTTCCGCCACGAGTTGAAGGCCAACACGATCCGGCTGCCGATCAATCCGTCGAGTGTCGGGACCGCCTGGTGGCGGTCCTACCAGGCAGCGATCGATGCCTCCGTCAACAACGGCTTCAAGGTGATCCTCAGCTACTGGGAGGCGAACGATGCCAAGGACGGCCGGGTCGACGACCCCACGGCGTACGCCGGTATGTGGGACACGGTGGTCAAGAAGTACGCGAAGAACCCGCGGGTGTACTTCGAGCCGATGAACGAGCCGTTCGGCTACTCCCTCGACGAGTGGGTCGGTCTCACCTCGTCCTGGCTGGCACGGCACCGGGACGTCCCGCGCGGCCGGGTGGTCATCTCCGGTACGGGCTACAACGACAACGTCACCGGCGTCGGTGCGGCCCCGGAACTGAAGGGGACCCTGCTCTCGCTGCATTTCTACGGCTTCTGGGCCTCCGACACGACCGAGGCCGCGTGGCTGGCGAACCTGCGGCCCCGGATCGGTTCGTACGGCTGGCGGACGATCATCGACGAAGCCGGCTCACCGATGACCATCGGCCTGAACTACGGCAACCACGAGGGCAACGTGTACACGGCGTACCTCGGCGCCCTCACCCAGACCGCGCGCGAACAGGGCATGGGCATCGTCTACTGGCCCGGCCTGCGCAACGGCGACTCGTACTCGATGACCACCCAGGTGGCCGAGAAGGACCTCGTGGTCAACAGCCGCAGCGGTCTCGCGCAGTTGCAGTGGGGATGGGGACTGCTCAAAACGGAGCCGTCCAACAACCTGCCGCCGGCGCCTCCGGGTGAACCGCTGCGAAGCGTGGCCGGCGGCCGCTGTGCCGACGTACCAGGTTTCTCGACGGCTCCCGGGACGGCGCTGGATCTGTGGGACTGCAACAACGGCGGCAACCAGTCGTGGAACTACACGGCCGCCGAGCAGCTGACCGTCTACGCCGACAAGTGCCTGACGATCGGCGGCGATGGATCGAGCGCAGGCAGCCCGGTCACCATCGAGAACTGCACCGGCGCGTCGATCCAGGCATGGGATGTCCGCGCGGACCTGTCGGTCGTCAGTGTCGGCCACCCGGCGCTCTGCCTCGAGGCCGTCGGTACGGACAACGGAACGCCGGTCGCGGTCGGGACCTGCAACGGGCAAGCAAATCAGCAGTGGACGCGCTCGTAGCGCTCGTCCTTCATCAGTGAAAGGAACACCCATGAAGACCAGTCATCGGCACGGCCTGAGGCGACTCGTCGCCGTCGGCGCCGCCGTCACGGCCGCGTCGGTTCTGCTGGCCGCTTGCGGCGGCTCCGACAAGACCCCCACCAGCAGTGGGCAGGCGCAAGGATCGCCGGATGCCGTCAACGCCGCGCTGGAGAAGGGCGGCACGCTCACCTACTGGAGCTGGACGCCGTCCGCCGAAGCGCAGGTGAAGGCCTTCGAGCAGGCTTATCCGAACGTCAAGGTGAACTACGTCAACGCCGGTACCGGCAACGACCAGTACACCAAGCTGCAGAACGTCATCAAGGCCGGCTCCGGCGCGCCGGACGTCGCCCAGATCGAGTACCAGGCGCTGCCGCAGTTCGCCTTGCCGGGCTCGCTGGTCGATCTGCGCCAGTACGGCTTCGACACCTTCCAGTCCGCTTACACACCGTCGACCTGGACGGCCGTAAATGCCGGTGACGGCCTCTTCGGGCTGCCCCAGGATTCCGGCCCGATGGCCCTGTTCTACAACAAGGAGGTCTTCGACAAGTACGCCATCGCCGTACCGAAGACCTGGGACGAGTACATCGCCGCGGCCAAGAAGCTGCACACGGCCGACCCGAAGAAGTACCTGACCAACGACACCGGCGACGCGGGTTTCGCCACCAGCATGATCTGGCAGGCCGGCGGCAAGCCCTTCAGTACGGCGGGTAAGAACGTCACCGTCAACCTGGAGGACGCCGGCACGCAGAAGTGGACCGGCGTCTGGAACCAGCTCGTCACCGGCGGCCTGGTCGCGAACATCCCGGGCTGGTCGGACGAGTGGTTCAAGGCGCTCGGGGACGGCACCATCGCCTCCCTCGCCATCGGCGCCTGGATGCCGGGCGTCCTGGAGTCGTCGGTCAAGGCCGGGGCCGGCAAGTGGCAGGTCGCACCGCTGCCGACGTACGACGGTCAGCCGGCCACCGCGGAGAACGGCGGCAGCACCGAATCGGTACTCAAGCAGAGCGCGAACCCGGCGCTGGCAGCCGGTTTCGTCCGGTGGCTCAACCACGACGGTGGCGTGAAGCCGTTCCTGGCCAGCGGCGGCTTCCCGTCCACGACTGCCGATCTCGCCGATCCCGCGTTCCTCGACAAGAAGAGCGCCTACTTCGGCGGTCAGCAGATCAATCAGGTCCTGACCGGCGCGGGCCGGTTCGGTCGTCAAGGACTGGAGCTACCTGCCGTTCCAGCTCTATGCGAACAGCATCTTCGGTGACACGGTCGGCAAGTCGTACCAGTCCAAGTCCGACCTGAACACCGGGCTGAAGGCTTGGCAGGACGCCTTGGTCAGCTACGGCAATCAGCAAGGCTTCCAGGTCAACGGCTGACCTCCCCGCAGTACTGAAGAAAGAGACGCATGTCCGACTTCGCGATCGGTGAGTCCGATTTCCTGCTCGACGGTGAGCCGTTCCGGATCCTGTCCGGTGCGCTGCACTACTTCCGGGTCCACCCGCAGTCCTGGGCGGACCGGATCGAGAAGGCCCGCCTGATGGGGCTCAACACCATCGAGACCTACGTGCCCTGGAACGCCCACAGCCCGGTCCGCGGGGTGTTCGACACCGCGGGGATGCTCGACCTCGGGTCGTTCCTGCGGCAGGTCGCCGAGGCCGGCATGTATGCCATCGTCCGCCCAGGTCCCTACATCTGTGCGGAATGGGACAACGGTGGGCTCCCCGCCTGGCTCTTCGCCGAGCCAGGCGTCGGGGTCCGCCGGTACGATAAGAAGTTCCTGGTAGCGGTCGAGGAGTACCTGCAGCAGGTACTGCGGATCGTCCGGCCGCTCCAGGTCGACCAGGGCGGACCGGTGCTGCTGGTCCAGGTCGAGAACGAGTACGGCGCGTTCGGCGACGACCCGGAGTACCTGAAGTTCCTCGTCGAGGTCACCCGGCAGGCGGGCATCACGGTGCCGCTCGTGACGGTGGACCAGCCGAACGACGCCATGCTGGCCGCCGGCGGTCTGGACGGCGTACTGCGAACGGGATCCTTCGGGTCGCGAAGCGCCGAGCGGCTCCGCACTCTGAGGGCTCACCAGACCTCAGGACCGCTGATGTGCATGGAGTTCTGGGACGGCTGGTTCGACCACTGGGGCGGTCCGCATCACACGACCTCGGTGGCGGAGGCCGCGGCCGAGTTGGACGCGTTGCTGGCGACCGGCGCGTCGGTCAACGTGTACATGTTCCACGGTGGAACGAACTTCGGCCTGACCAGTGGGGCCAACGACAAGGGCGTCTACCGGCCGACCGTCACGTCCTACGACTACGACGCTCCGCTGGACGAGGCCGGCAACCCGACTCCGAAGTACGACGCGTTCCGCGAGGTGATCTCGCGGTACGCCGAGGTTCCACCCGCGACCGTGCGACCGGCCGCACCGGCACCGGCGTTCGAGGTGCCGCTCGGTGAACCGATCCGCCTGCTGGCGAATCCGGGCCGCTGGGGTGACTGGAGTGACCATGAGACCGCGCCGTCTCTCGACGAACTCGCCGCGCGGCTGGCTCTGTTCCGGACGGAGATCGACGTTGACGGTCCCGTGGCGCTCAGCGTCACCGAAGTACGGGACAGAGCACTGGTCTTCCTGAACGGGGACCCGGTCGGTGTCCTCGACCGTGAACAACATGATCAGACCATTTTCCTGCCGCGCGGGCGAGGCCGGCTCGAGCTCGTCGTCGAGGACCAAGGCCGGGTCAATTACGGCCCGCGGATCGGCGAGCCCAAGGGTCTGATCGGTCCGATCCGGCTGGGTCCGGAGGCGTTGTCCGACTGGTCGGTCTGCGCCATCGACCTGGACGCTGTCCCTGGACTGTGGGACTCGGCGGACACCGCCGATCCAGGCGTCGGCCCTACTGCCTGGCGGGCAAGCTTTTCAGCCGCGGAAGCCACCGACCACTTCCTGCGAACCGATGCCTGGGGCAAGGGTCTGGCGTGGATCAACGGCTTCTGTCTGGGCCGCTACTGGCGCCGCGGTCCGCAGCAGACCCTCTTCGTACCAGGCCCGATCATCCGGGCCGGCAGCAACGAACTCGTCGTCCTGGAACTCAATGCAGTGTCCGACCCGACCGCTCGCTTCGTACCAGGCCCGTCCTTGGGACCGCTCGAGCTGTAGCCGGCTTGGAACAGGTGAGTCCGAGGGGGCTGGCAGGTCACGCATCCTCGTTCCTTACTCAGGCGGTGCGGTGCAGGACTCCGTCGCGGTCGTCGAGCAGGCGACGCTCTGCGGCAGTCTGCGCATTGGCAAGCGCCGCTGCAACGTCAACGCCTGCGCCCCACTCGTGTCCGAGCAGGGCCAGTGCTGCATGCCCCACTGCGAAGTCAGGGTCTTCCTCGACTGCTGCGATACCAGTTCCTCGGCACCGCCTTGCAACCGCAGCAAGCGGCCCAGCGCCTCATTGTAGGTGGCTGCCGCATCGGCCGTCGTGGTGAGGCCTTGGCCGTAGACATCCAGCTGCCGGCGTACGGCGGGAAGGCTCAGGTGGGCGACGACGGCCTTCGCTACGTCGGCGCCTGCGAGCGGATCTCCGGCATCGCGGTCGACTCCCACAGGCTGCCGCGTCGCAGGGCTCCGAGCGTCCAGAGCGGCGCACGACGTCCAGTAGCTCCCAGGACTCGCCCATCATCGGCCGTTTCGAGGCCAAGCCCGACCTCACCGGCCCTGGCGAGGCCGCAAGCCAGCAGCCCACGCAGGAACGGATCGGCAGTGGCGTCGCCGACAGGGCCGGTGCAGTTGACCACGGCACCGACCGTCATGACCGTGCCGTCGCTGAGCAACACCCTGACGGCGTCGCCGGTGTCCTCGGCTGTTACGACTTCGCTGGTGTGCTGGCAGAGCCGCCCGGACTCGCGTAGTACGGCCAGCCGTTCCGCGGTGATCGGCGCCATGCGATACCGGTGCGCATCCCAGGTCCGCGCATCGATGCGGAGGAACTCCTGCTTGTCCCCTGCTGACAGGCGCTTCCACACTCGCGCGGTGATCGGCCGCAGCCCGTCGATCGCGGTGAGCCCGGTGCCGACCAGCAACACATCCGCGTCGGGCAGGTTGTCGAGCGCACCTGGCAGCCATGGGTTCGCGACGAAGCGGTCGGAGGTCTGCAAGTCCGCAGGAGCCCAAGCGACGCCAGGCGCCGTACCGCTGGCTACTACAGCGGCGTCGGCGACCAGGGTCTCGCCAGTGTCGAGATGCAGGGCTACACGGCGGCCAACGTGGTCGACTGCGGTCACGCGGGCGTGGATGCGCTCCAGCGAATCGGCAGAGTGGGCTGCGCTGGCGGCGAGGTGGTCAGCGAGGTAGTCGCCGTACCGGGCCCTTGCGACGAAGGTCGAAGGCTTGATCCCGGCGTCGACGTTCGCGTGCAACCAGCGGACGGCCCCCGCGCCGATCACCGCCACCGTACAGCCGGCTTCCCCTTCGGTCATGCTGCCCCCCACAGGCGTAAAACTGCACTGAATCAATAGACTTACTGGGTTGAAGGTAGCCGATCCCGACCACTATCGCCAGCAGGTCCTGCCCGTACTACGGGCGCCGACCGGATCCGTCGTCGGGTGTCCGGACCTGTCGATCCCGGCCTCGAACAACGCCGGCCTGCAGTCCGCGCCCGACCAGATCTCGGCGATCGCCGGGCTGCGCGGGATGTTCCGTCAGTCCGGCGGCATCATCGCGGTCTCGATCACCACCACGCTGCTCGCGCACAGCACCGACCCCGGCGGCACCCAAGCGCACACCTTCACGATCTTCGCCGCGGTGCTGCTGCTGATCGTTCCGTTCACCTTCCTGGTGCCCGACCATCGCGGCTCCTGGTGATCCCCGACGCGCTGTGCGTGCTGCCGGTAGCTCGCCCGGCATTGTGTGCTACCGTTTTCTCCGGTTGCAGTTTTGCAGTTCCACGTTCGTTTTGAGACGCCCGCGGAGTTTGTGATCCGCAGGGCGTTTTCTCATTTCCGGGCCTTGGTCCGATGTGGGAGGGCTCGTTCGGCAGCCCGGGAACCGGTATTCGCCGGGACTCGTCAACTCGCCCCACAAAGGAGCAGATCATGGCTAACGGAACAGTGAAGTGGTTCAACAGCGAAAAGGGCTTCGGCTTCATCGCGCAGGACGGCGGCGGCGCCGACGTGTTCGTGCACTACTCGGCGATCACGACGGACGGCTACCGTTCGCTGGATGAGAACCAGAAGGTCGAGTTCGACCTGACCCAGGGCCCGAAGGGCCCGCAGGCGGAGAACGTCCGCCCGCTCTGAATCACCGCATGACGTGAGCAGGCCCGGCTTCGGCCGGGCCTGTTTCATTTCCCCTGCAGTTCTCCCACGGCCCGTTACAGCAGGTCGCGTTCCCAGCGATACTCGCCGTCCTGGACCACCTCGGTGCGACTCAGGCCCGCTGCCGCTGAGACTGCTGCCGACGCCCCGTGCTCCGGATGGACATGCGCGACGATCCGCCGTACGCCGTGTGCTTCCAGCCAGCTCACCAGGCCCGCTGCGGCCTCCTTGGCATACCCGTGGCCCTGCCAGGCCGTCCCGACGACCCAGGCGATCTCTGCCTCGTCGCTGGTGACCGTCGCCTGCACGTAGCCCACCAGAGCATCGTCCTGGAGTGACCGCAGCACCCAGTTGAGCCAGTACTCGCCGGGCCGGTCTGGTCCAGCCACCTGGCGCCCGTACCGCGCTGTGAGGTCCGCCACTGTCGGCGGCTCACCACCGGTGAATTCATAGAGCTCAGGAGCGCCCAGTACGCCGGCCATCTCCTCGGCGTACTCCACCCGCAACGGCAACAGAGCCAGTCGCGCGGTCTCGACCTCAGTAGCGATCATCGCTGAACGGTAGTGCCCCGCGTCCGACGCAGGGCACTCACGCCGAGCGGTCCGGCCGCTCCCTCCACGGCCGATCCGCCCCACGCCACTCCCCCGTTACTACTTCTCCCCTGTTGCTACTTCGACGGCAGCCGGGCGTTCGGATGGAGGTCGAACCGGGGACTGCGGTGGTCGCCGGGCCGGTACGGCGTGATCCGCTCCTCGTAGTGCAGGTGCGGTCCCGTCGCGACGCCCAGGCGATCCCCCGTCTCCACCGTGTCCCCGTGCCTGACCTCCACCTCGGACAGGTGACCGTAGAAGTGCCAGATCGCGTTCGACTCGACCACGACCTCGTCGCCCCCCGTCCGGACGACTACCCCCGCAAGAGTCGCCCTGACCGGCGTACCCGGTTCGGCCCCGTAATCCCGGCCCGAGTGTGGCCCGTGCTCCCCCGACACCCCGAACTCACAGGTCACTCTCGGGTTGTGCACCGGCGCCGCCATGTCTCGATCCTGCGGACCGACCTTCAGAAATCCTTAAAGGCGGACCGGGGCGGTCGGGTAGGGGGCCGGCTCGACCTCCAGCTCGGTCATTCGCTGCACGTAGGTGCGGTAGGCCCGGCGTGCTTCTCCGTGGGCGCCGCTGCCCTGGAACGCCGCTACGAGTCCCAGGTGCGCCCGCTCGTCGTACTGGTCGCGCTGGAGGATCCGGAGCAGATAGCCGGCTGTTACGTCGGGGTCGCGCTTGCTGCGATCGGCCAGCACTCGGGCGACTCGGACGTACAGGGCACGGGCTTCCTCGCGCATCCCCGCCGCCCAGTCGGCGTACACGTCCTCTTCGAGGAAGTCGCCGCTGTACGACGCCTCTGCCGCGCGGCACAGAGCCAGCTCGTTGCTGTCGAGCCCGGCTCGCGCATCCCGCAAGAAGCCCTCTACGTCGACGGCAGTCCGCTCGCCGTCCAGCCAGATGGTCGCGCGGTCGGCGCCGATGAAGTGATCTGCGCCGTACGACTTGCCGGGGTCCAGCACGGAGCGCACGGTCGACAGCGCCACCGACAACCGCGGCGACGCGACCGACTCACCCTGGTCGGGCCAGAGCAGGTCGAGCAGTTGCACGCGAGCAACTGGCCGGCAGCGACGAGCCACAAGGATCTTCAGCAGGTCACGGGCCTTCTTGGACGGCCACTCACCCAGCTGCACGGGCTTGCCTGCACGCAGTACGCGGAAACCGCCAAGGCACTCGATGCGCACCGGAGCGGGGCCTGTCTCTTCACCGGCAGCCAGAGCTGCTGCGGCGTAGCGGGTCGCTCCTGCGGCGAGGAACTGCTTGTGGGCACGCAGAGCCAAGTCCCGCGCCTCGGGACCGTGCGTCCGCCGGGACAGCATCAACTCGGCCCGCGCCTGCCCTAGCGGATCCCCAAGCTCAGTACGGATGTTCAGTACTTCGTGCAGCGGCTCGGCGCCGCCGTCTGCTGCTGCGAGGAGCTCCAGAGCATCGGCCAGGCCGGCCCGGTCACGTCGCTTGCGACAGAGAGCGGCTGCTTGCTCCGCAGCGGCTGCCGCCTCGCCCATGTCGCCTGCATGCAAGCTCACCCAGCCCAGGGCAACCAGTGCGCTGGACTGACCGAGCACCGGCCCGTAAGCGACCGCCTGCTTGGCGATCTCGGCCAGCTCTGCTGCTCTCTCGGGCTCCTCCCCTGCCAGCACTCGCGCCAGCCCCGCCAGGGACGGCACCAGCGACTGCATGTCCTTGGTGTCGTCGGCCATCGTGATTGCCTCTTCGAAGCAGGCTCTGGCCATGGCACGGTCGCCACGCTCGCGGTACACCTCGCCCAGGACAGACAGAGGTTGCGCGACCCGCTTGGATTCCAGCTTCTGGTAGAGCGCCCGAGAACCTTCCAGCTCACCGATAGCCTCGTCCAGCCGGCCTAGCCTCAGCAGTGCCTCACCGCGATTGTTCAGAGCCAGTGCGCGGAACACGGCGAAGCCCGCGCGGTCCGCTAGCTCCAGTGCACGGTCCAGCTCCTCCAGACCAAGCGTGTAGTCCCCTTCGGCGATGTGATGGGATCCGCGGTTCACCCGGATGCGGATCGACTGCAGTAGGTCGCCGGCGCGCTCTGCATGGTCCAAGGCCCGTAGGTAATGGGAGGCGTTGCCGCGTGGGTCGCTGTCGACAGCGGCCAACATGGCAAGCACCGTGTGGACGATCGCCAGCGCACGGTCGTCACGAGACACCTTGGCTGCCTGGTGAGCTGCTTCGATGAGCTTGCGGCAGTCGTCGAACTCGCCACGCAACCAGTGCGCGCCGGCCCACCACGCCTGCAGCAGGGCCTCGTCAGTCGGCTGCCCGCCGTCGATCCTGCCCCGCCGGTAGGTGGCGATGGCGACATCGGTCCGGCCGCGCAGGTGATGGATCAGCCCCAGCCGCCAGGCGATGGCAACCGGGATCTCACCGTCGGGCTCGATGATCCGGTCGAAGCAGTCCTCGGCACCTTGCCAGTCACCCAGGACCTGTCTGGCTTCGCCTTCCAGTTGGTCCATCGCGCCGTCCCGCAGCTCCTGCGGCAGCATGGTGACAGCAGCGACCACCATCTCGGCCAGGCCGCCAGAAACCATCGCGTGCCCGCGCTCGGCCAGCATGCGAGCCGCTTGCGCCGGGTCAGCTGCCTGGTAGCACGCGAGCGCGTCCCGGTGATCCCCGACCGACTCGAACCAGTTGCCTGCCTGCAGGGTCAGCTCGGTGATCTCCGCGTCGTCAGTGGCCAACCGGTCGGTGGCGAAGTCGCGGACCAGCGGGTTGAGCTCGTACCCATCCGCTTCGCCGGCAGAGACGAGCAGGCCTCTCGTACGAAGCTGTTGAAGGGTTTCGGCGCTGTCGATGAGACCGATGGCCTGGCACAGCTCGGCACCGAACCGGGGCAGCACTGCGACGGCGGCCACCAGTCGACGTACGGAAGGAGGCTCGACAGAGAAGACCTCCTCGGCCAGGTAGTCGTACAGCGGCCCGTCCGAACGCAGCGCGCGCCTCAAGCGGATCGAGCGCTCGGCGGCCGGCACAGTCCGCAAAGCCTCCACTGCAAGGCGCGTAGCCGCAGGCCACCCCTGCACTGCGGCTTGGAGCGGCTCTGCGAGCTCCTCGACGCCTTCACCCAGTACTGCGTGGAGCACCTCGGCAGTCTCGGGCACGGTGAACGCCACCGCGGTCGCGTCGATCTCGAGCACCTGGCCGCGCCCCCGCAGGCGGTCGATCCCGAACGGCATCGCAGTACGGGAAGCCACCACGAGGTGCAGCGACGACGGCGCGACCCGGACCAGCCCCTCGATCAACTTGGCTGCGGGGTCGTGCACGTGGAGTTCGTGGAGGTCGTCCAGGACGAGCACGAGGTCGTCGTTCAGGTTCTGCTCGAGCGCCTCAGCCAGCACAGCGGCGTACGCGAGTGCCCTGGTCTCCTGCTCCGCGTCCGCGTCGGGCCCGCGAGGCCCTTGGAGCTCGGCCAGCACTGCGGACAGCGCCGGGACCTGGCGCCGGAGAGCCTCCGCCAGCGCGGTGACCATGGCAACGAGGGAGCGGTCCTCGGCGCGCACGGTGTGCCAGGCGCAAGGGCGTCCGGCTGCCCAGGAACCGAGCAGGGTGGACTTGCCGAACCCGGCGTCGGCGACAACCGTCACCAGCCGCCGCTGCGCACCCTCGTCGAGCAGCGCGAGCAGGCGCGGCCGCGCGACAGTCCCCTGCAGAGTCGCCCCGTCCCCAGGCATCTGGTCACCTTCCTATCCCCTGTCGGCAGATTAGTGTCGCGACAGGGGCTTCAGATACAACAGCACCGTGAGTAGCCGGTCTGCAACAGTGTCGCCGCTGATCCCACGGTGCGCCACGCCCGGCTGTTGAGGCTGCCGCGTGCGAGCGTGTCGGCGTGTCGCCGTAAGGTGGGTGCCCATGAACGACCGGCTGGTGTGGATCGACTGTGAGATGACCGGACTCGATCTGGTGGCGGACGCCTTGATCGAGGTGGCGGTCCTGGTGACCGACTACGAATTGAACGTGCTCGGCGAAGGGATCGACCTGGTGATCGCACCGCCCCCGGCGGCACTGGAACAGATGGGCGAATTCGTCCGCGACATGCACACCGGCTCCGGCCTGCTGGCCGAACTGGAGCACGGCATCGAGCTGGCCGACGCCGAGCAGCAGGTGCTCGACTTCATCTCCGGCTACGTGGCCGACCCGCGCAAGGCCGCGCTGGCCGGCAACTCGGTCGGCACGGACCGCACCTTCCTGGTCCGGGACATGCCGAAGGTCGAGTCCCACCTGCACTACCGCAACGTCGACGTCAGCTCGATCAAGGAACTCGTCCGCCGGTGGTACCCGCGCGTCTACTACGCGACCCCCGCCAAGAACGGCAACCACCGCGCGCTGGCCGACATCACCGAGAGCATCGCGGAGCTGCGGTACTACCGGCAGACCGTGTTCGTGCCCCAGCCAGGCCCCGACACCGACACCGCGAAGGCCGCCGCCAGCGCCATCTCGGGGCCGATTTCAGGGAACTGACGATCGTCGCTATGATTACCGAGCCGTTGCAGTCAGGGCGGTAGCAGTACCGAAACATGGTGGGTATAGCTCAGCTGGTAGAGCACCTGGTTGTGGTCCAGGGGGCCGCGGGTTCAAGTCCCGTTACTCACCCGAATTGGCCGACTGTGTCTGCGGAAAGCGCAGACATCAGTCGGCCTCGTCATTTGGTGCGCGGTCGCTTCGCTCCGCGCGAGCGGGGGCTTCGCCACCCGCACCCCGGCGGGTTCACGTGGTCGTCGCAACACCTCGATCTGAGGAGTTGCGGCGGCCATGTTGTTTGTGGAGGACCTTGAGCGTCACGGTGAGGCGTTGTTGCGGTTGGTGGATGCGGGTGTGGGAGTAGCTGCGGCGTGTGGGTCGTTGGAGATCACGCGTGGTCGTGGGTATGAGATGTTGCGGGCTCTGGGGCGTGGACGGGGCAGGAAGACCGTGATCACCGAGGAGTTGCGTGGCCAGGTGGTGGCGGTGTTCGGCCGGTCGGGGAGTATCAACCGGGCCGCGATCGCCGGCGGGTTGAGTCATGACGCTGCCCGGCGGATCCTGGTCGCGGCCGGGCTGGTCGGCGCGGCGAAGGCTGGGTATGGCAAGGCGCGGGCCAAGGCGCGGTTCGCAGAGCTGGTTGAGGCGGGCTGGTCGATCACTCGTGCGGCCGGCGAGGTGGGCGTGAACGTGCGCACCGGGCGGGACTGGCGTCGAGGGGTCCGCAAGGTGGGCAACACGCGGGTCCGTCCGGATGGGATGGTCGTGGACTACGGCACCGGAACCCGGTACTTCATTTCCATGACCCGACCGGCTGATGCTGTGATCAGTGACCGTTACCTGTCGTTGGACGATCGGCTGGCGATCGCTGACGGGCTGGTCAACAAGCACACGTTGACCGCGATCGCGGCCGGTATCGGCAAGCACAAGTCCACGATCTGCCGCGAGATCCGCGCGCACAGCGTCGAGGGCATCTACCTGCCGCACCAGGCCCACCGTGACGCCGCGTCGGCCAGGGCCCGGCCCAAGACCTCCAAGCTGGCCGTTGATCCGGTACTACGGGAGCGGGTCGAGCAGGGCTTGGAGACGAAGTTGTCACCAGAACAGATCTCGCACAGGCTCGTCAAAGACTTCCCCGACGACGAGAGCATGCGTGTGAGCCACGAAACGATCTACCAGGCGCTCTACTTCCAGGCCCGCGGCGGCCTGAAACGCGAAGTTCAGACAGCGTTGCGGACCGGCCGGACCCGCCGCAAACCCCAACGCCAACCAGGCCAGCGCCAGCACCGGTTCGTCGACGAGATGATCATGATCTCTGAGCGCCCTGCCGAGGTCGAAGACCGCGCGGTCCCTGGTCACTGGGAAGGCGACCTGATCATGGGCGAGGGCAACCGGTCCGCGATCGCGACCCTGGTCGAACGCACTACCCGCTACACGCTGCTGGTTCACCTGCCCGGCAGCCACGAGGCCGAACCGGTCCGTGACGGCCTCATCAAAGCGATGCAGACCCTGCCCGAGCATCTGCGCGGTTCACTGACCTGGGACCAAGGCTGCGAGATGGCGCGCCACAAACAGTTCTCCATCGCTACCGACATGGCCGTCTACTTCTGCGACCCGCACTCGCCCTGGCAGCGCGGCACCAACGAGAACACCAACGGGCTGCTCCGCCAGTACTTCCCCAAAGGCACCGACCTGTCCGTCCACGGACCCGAAGACCTCGAACACGTCGCCCAAGAACTCAACCAACGACCACGCAAAACGCTCGGCTGGGACACCCCAGCCGAGCGCTTACGTGATCTACTCACTACCTAGAAACCAACACGGTGTTGCAACGACCCCTAGAAACCGCCCCCCCTTGCTGGGGTTGAGGTTTGCGACCGGTCCGCAGCGAAGACCGCCAGGGTCGTCTTGCCGACACCGGGCTGGCCGACAACCACGATCGTTGCCGAGTGCTGCCAAGCCCCCTGAGCGCGACCATTCTCCAGATCTCGCAACGCCCGTATGCTGATCCCCGAGGTTTCGGCCAGAGCCGCCTGGGTCAGCCGTGCCGCTCGTCGATGACGAAGCAGAAGCTCTCCGAACCTCATGCCCGCTTGCCGATCCCGTCGGCGGTGCCTACTCGATCGGCAGTGCCGGCTTGCACCAGAAGCCCCCCGTCCGATTTCTGACAAGGGTCTCAACTCTCGACTCTCCGACCGCCTCAGCCTTCGCTGGGACTCGTGCACCTTGGGCCGAGTCCGAAAAGAGCACCTCTCAATCTGTGCGGAATCCTGTTCCAGTAGGTGACAACTGGACATCAAATATGTTAAAACTCTCAAATAGAGTGTGAACCAGCTCGGGGATCGAATGCTCATCGGAGGACCAAAATGGCGGATTCGGCTCCTGCTCAGGGCGTACGTGTTCCGAGCCACCCAGCAGAAGACGTCCAACTGAAGCGGGATGCGATCGGGCTGCCCGGTGCGTTGATGCAGTCCATCGCGCAGATCTCGCCGACGCTGGGCATCTTCTACACGATCGCTTTCACCACCAGTCACGCCGGCGTGGCCGCTCCGCTGACCTATCTCGCGGCGTTCCTGGTCTGTCTGACGATCGCCGTCCCGATGCTCGGCCTGGCCCGGCATCTGCCGTCGGCGGGCGGCTTCTACACCTACATCTCCGCCGGTATCGGCCCCAAAGCCGGGTTCATGACCGGCTGGCTGTACGCGCTGATGGTGACCGTCGTTCCCGCGGCACTCGCATCCTTCACCGGCGCGATCATCCACGACGAGCTCGACGGCAAGTACGGCATCGGTATCCCCTGGTGGATCTACTCCACGGCGATCCTGGCGGTCTGCTTCGCCTGCGCCTACCGAGGTATCTCGATCTCGATCAGGTTCCTGGTGGTGATGACGTGCTTCGAGATGCTGGTCGGGCTGGGGCTCGCCTTCACGGGGCTGGCGAATCCCGGACCGGGGGGCGTGAACATGAGCGGCTTCAACCCTGCCAACATCACCGACGGTTCAGGGTTCTTCCTCGCCATCGTCTTGTCGATCTTCGCCTTCACCGGGTTCGAGAGCGCGGCCGTCGTCGGCGAGGAGTCCAAAGATCCGCGCCGGATCATTCCGCTGGCGATCTTCGGCTCGCTGATCCTCATCGGCGCCTTCTACGTCGTCACCGCCTGGGGCCTCCAGATCGGCTGGGGAACCGACAACCTGGACGAACTGGCCGCGTCCCCGACCGCTCCGGCCTTCGTCCTCGCCGACCGGCTCTGGAACGGCGCCTCGGTCGTGGTCCTGATCGCCTTGGTGAACTCGGGCCTCGGTGTCTGTATCGCCTGTACGACGAGCGCGACCCGCACCGTCTTCGGAATCGCCCGCACCGGCGCACTTCCCGCCTGGCTGGCCAAGGTCAATCCCACTCACCGGACCCCGGTGGCGGCAGTGCTCCTGCAGTCCGGAATCGCGCTGGGGATCTGTCTGGCGGTCGGGATTCCGATCGGCCCGTACAACCTGTTCAACCTGCTCGGCGCCACCGGGACCTTCGTCTACATCCCGATCTTCATCCTGATGAACATCGCGGCCTTCCGGTTCTTCCGCCGCCGTTTCCCGGCCGAGTTCAGTGTGCTCGCCCACGTGGTCGCACCGGTGATCTCGACTGCCGCTCTGTTGCTCATCGCGGGCTACAGCCTGAACCCGCTCCCCGACTTCCCCATCCGCCTCGCACCCGTCCTCGCGATCGCCTACGCGGCGGCAGGCCTCACCGTTCTCTACGTCCGTAATCTGAAGCCCGGGAGAACAGGCTGGATGGCAAAAGCCGGCCAACTCCCGGACGTCGACTGAACGGAGAGGGAATCGATGAACTCTAAGGCACGGCAGCAGGAGATACTCGACCAACTGACCTCGCGCGGCGAGCTGACGATCGGCGAACTGAGCAAGCGGTTCGACGTGTCCGAGATGACGATCCGCCGCGACGTGAACCAACTGGCCTCCGAAGGGCTGGCGGTGCGCACCCGGGGCGGGCTGGCGCTGACAGCCAGAGGCAGTTTCGAACCCCCGTTCGCGCTCCGTGCCCGCGAGCAGGTGGAGGCCAAGCAGAGCATCGCCGCGAAGGTCGCCGAGCAGGTGCTCGACGGTCAGACGATCATCCTCGACGGTGGGACGACCGGCCTGGCGGTGGCTCAGCAGTTGGTCGGGCGCAGCATCACCGTCTGCGTCCTCAACCTTCGCTTCGTCGAGATCCTGGCAGCCGACAGCGCTACCAGGGTGATGGTCCCCGGTGGAATCGTTCGCACCGGGGAGCTCAGCGTCATCGGCGCCGAGGTCGAGGCGATGCTGGGCAACTTCAGGTTCGACCAGTTCGTCATGACGGCGTCGGGCGTGGGGATCAACGGCTTCACCGAATGGAACCTCGACGACGCCGCCGTCAAGCGAACCGCGTTGCGGAGCGCCAAACGCACCGTTGTCGCGGTCGATTCATCCAAGTTCGGCCGCGAGGCGTTCGCCCGGCTCTGCGGTCCGGCCGACGTCGACCTAGTGGTGACCGACACAGCAGTCGATGCCGCGGAACACCGGCGGCTCACGATGGCCGGGACCGAACTCGTCATCGCCTGACACACCCGAGGAGAGCAGACCATGGACAACCCATCCCCCGAGCAGGAATCCCGCCAGGCAGAGCTTCCGAGACACGCGGATGTCGTCGTGATCGGCGGAGGCTCGGGCGGAGCCGCCTGCGCCGCCACGCTGGCTGCTTTGGGTGACACGTCTGTTCTTCTCATCGAAGCAGGACCCGACTACGGCCCCTTCGGCAAAGGCCAGTGGCCGGCCGACATGCTCGACGCACGCTCGATCCCGCTGTCCCACGACTACGAACTACTGTCGGCGGCCACACCACCCCTGGACCTGCCCAGAGCCCGCATTCTCGGCGGCTGTTCGGCGCACAACGGCTGCACCGCTTCGATCGGCGCGCGCTACGACTACGACGAGTGGGCCACCTGGGGCAATGACGGCTGGTCGGCAGCGGACGTCGAGCCCTTGCTCGATTGGGTCCACGATCGCTTCCGCGTACGCCGGTACGGGATGGACGAACTGACCGCACCACAACGGGCCTTCGTGGGAGCCGGCCAAGGCGTCGGCCTCCCGTTCGCGGACGACCTGGACCATATCGAGGCAGCTGTCGGGATCGGCCCGATGCCGGTGAACATCGTCGACGGCGTCCGGTGGAACAGCGCGTTCGCGTTCCTGGACAGCGTCAGGCACCGCCGCAACCTCGAGATCCTCCCCGGTACGGAGGTCGTGCGGCTCGTCATCGAAGGAGGACGCGTCACCGGAGTACTGGTGGCAACGTCGGACGATCCCCACCAGCAACCCACGTTCATTGCCTCGGACAAGGTTGTCGTTGCCGCAGGCGCCTACCACTCGCCGGCCCTGCTGCTGCGGTCCGGCATTGGCGAGGCAGCTCGGCTCGAGCAGCTCGGGATCGACGTGACGGCGGAGTTGGCGGGGGTGGGCAAGCATCTGCTCGACCACGTCTGCGTGCAACTCGACTTCGCCGGCCGGCCCGGTCTCGTCGACGAGTTGAGCCTCGGCGCCTGGAGCCCGGACGAACAGTCGATCGGACGATTCCGTTCCAGCGTGTGCGACCCGGGCCCCTACGACGGCCACGTCTTCATGGTCGCCGGCGCCAACAGCGGCCACCCCGGTCTGCCTCCGATCAGCTTGTACGGCGGCGCGATGCGAGGTCAGTCGGAAGGAACCGTGACGCTCGCCGCCGACGGTTCGCCAGTGATCGACCATCGCTACGGCACCGATCCCGCGGGCCACGACCGGGTCGTCCTCGCCGAGGCTCTCGAACTCCTCGAGAGCATGGTCGCTCAACCTGGACTGGCCGAGATTCTTGGCCGGCGAGTCCAGCAGGGAGCGGATCCACTCGATCGAATCGTGAGCTATTGCCACCCGGCCGGCAGCTGCAAGATGGGCCCGGCGTCGGATCCGGCGGCCGTGGTCTCCGCCGACGGTGGCGTCCACGGCGTACCCGGCCTGTACGTCGCCGACGCGTCGATCATGCCGGCGATCACCCGCGGGAACATCAACCTGCCCACGGCGATGATCGGCGCGAACATCGCGGCGAAACTCGCGGGCGTGTCCCCCGATCGCGTGGCCGGTCTGTTTCACCAGCGCACCCTGCGATAGCCGAACGTGTAATTCGTCCTCACCTCGTCGACGTCATGAAATGAGTGCTTCTCCATGTCCCCTCAGCTGACTCCGTTCGAACAAGACATGCTCGCGCAGCCCGGCGCTCTGTCCGACCTGCTCGGCGCAGGGCCGACGGCCGGCGCCGACGACTTCATTCGTCGCGGCTGGGACCGAGTAGTGCTCACCGGCATGGGGAGCAGCCATTTCGCCGGGATCCCGACCTGGCGCGCACTCACCCAACTCGGCCTGCCGTGCTGGCTGGTCGATGCGGGGACGCTCCTCGAGACGCCAGAACTTGTCACGCCGAACACACTCGTCATCGCGACGTCGCAGTCGGGTGCCAGCGGCGAAGTGGTCGAGGCGACGAGCCGGCTACGAGAGCGGTGGTCGAGCCGGATCGGCATTCTCGGCATCACCGCGGATGCGACGAGCCCACTCGCCGATACCGCGGACCTTGCTGTTCTGCTGCACAGCGGGCCGGAGGCGACGGTCAGCACGAAGAGCTACCTCAACACGCTCGGCGTCCATCACCGCCTGACCGGGATCTTCCGGCAGACCTCCGCCAGCGAACTGGACGATGAACTGGCAGGAGCGACCGAACAGGTTGCCGTGGTGGTGCAGAACCGTCTGGCGGCGGACATCGGGTCGACGATGCTTTCCGCCGCGGCCCCGCGTCTGGTGGCGGTCGGGAAGCGGGACGCAACCGCCACAGCGCTCTATGCCGCTCTCATCATGAAGGAGGCCGCAAAGGTCGCGGTGGAAGGGTTCGTCGGTGGGCAGTTCCGCCACGGCCCCTTCGAGCTTGCCGGCGAAGGCATGACAGCGATGCTCTACGGTGCGGAGACTCGCGAGGACGACACCAGCCTGAACCGCCTGGCGGAGGACCTGCTGTCGGTCGGAACCTCCGTGATTCTAGTAGGCGACGTTGAGCTGCCGGGAGCGCGCACACTGCCGACTGGCGGGAGGAACGGTCTGGAGTCACTGATGACAGGGGCGGTCGTCGCGCAGCACCTCGCGGTCGAGGTCGCTCATGCCAACGGTGTCCAGCCGGGTGCGTTTGTCTTTGGCAACAAAGTGACGACGACGCTGTGAGTGTCCAGCTGGGAGTCGACCTCGGAGGCACCGGAACACGCGTCGTCGCGATCGATCGAAACACCTCTGTGCTGAACGAGGAGACCGCGGCAACACCTGCCGCGGGATCTCCAGCGCAGGTCGTCGCCTTTCTCCGCGAGCTCGTCGACACCGCAGCCGGCTCCCAGGTGATCGGGTCGCTCGGCATCGGCGCCAGTGGTCCCATCGACAACGCTGGAGTGATTCAGAATCCGGCGACTCTGCCGGCCTTTACCGGGGTCGATGTAGCCAAAGAACTGTCGGCCCTCTACGGGATCCCGGTGCCGATCGAGAACGACGCCGTCGCGGCCTGCATCGGTGAGGCCGCAGTGGGCGCTGCCCGTGGGTACTCAGGTGTCCTGATGGTGACCCTCGGCACCGGCGTCGGGGTGTCCATGCTGCGTTCAGGCGAGCCGGTCCGCGGTGCGGACGGTCAGCACCCCGAGGCGGGTCATCTGAGCATCGCGGACGTGGATGCCCCTTGCTACTGCGGGCGCAGCGCCTGCTGGGAGATCGCGGCCTCGCGCTCCGGACTGCAAAGCCTCGTCGAGGGACTCCAAGGATCCAACGGTCCGAAGATCACCGTTGAGGCGCTGCTGGCGATCGGACGCGACGCGTCCGCCGGTGAGCCCGAGGCCCGGACCGTCTTCGATGCCTACGGCAAGCGAGTGGCTGCCGGCCTCGCCGACCTCCTGACCATCTACCACCCCGAGATCGTGGTGCTCGGTGGAAGCGCGGCGCAACTGTTCGACGCGTTCTCGCCGTCGCTTTTCGCTTCGCTCCAAGGGATCGTCGATTGCTTCCCCTCCCCCGTCATCGTGCCGTCGACGCTAGGAGACCTAGGCGGCGCCATCGGCGCGGCAGTACTCGGCAGAAGCACTCGGTGAAGAGAAGGCTGTCGTGGTCGGCCATGACTGGGGTTGCGGCGTGGACTGGCGCAGCGCGACGTCGCGCCACGATCTGGTACGTGGCTGCCAGGGGTGTCCGTACCCCTGACACGGCGTGGCGCCGCATCCACACTGACCTTCCTGTGTCAGTACTTCGGGCCGAACTTGCCTCCGTGTCTGACCGATGACGACAACGAGTAGTACGCCCGGCAGTACCAATGGATCGGGTTCACCGACCCGCTGAACCGGTACCGCAACATGGAGCGCGACTGGGCTCCGGCCGCATCGCGGCAGGATGCAGTGACTACCTCGCCGGCCCTCTTCACCAGCGGCGAGGGCGACCTGGTCCGGACTTTCTTCCCACCCGACTTCATCGAGCAACTCCCCGGTATCGTCACTGTCCTCCGCGCTGTGATCGACATACCGAACTGCGGCCACTGGATCCCCGAGGAGCGTCCGGCCGAGGTGCTGCTCCACCTTCATCGCCGCCCTCGACCGCTGACTTTGGTTCAGAGTCCCGGGGGTCCTGATGGTGGCTCGCGGCCTGGAGTCGGGAGAGGGATTGCCGGCGGCCTTCCGGGTCCGGAGCTGGGGTCGGCGGGAGAGCGGCACTAGGGAAGGTACGAGCCTTTCCGGCGAATGGGAGAACGAGTTGTCAGGCTGGGGACAAGCGGCTCAACGGGCATCGTCGATGCGATGCGTTCCGGTGTGGTCGACGCGAAATCTGAATCCATAATGAGTAGTCCATTCCTAGGGAATCGCTGAATATTGGGGTTGTGTGACGCGCTGGATGATGCGGTAGTGCCCGGGAGAGTTTGCGCGGATTGGTCAGGGTCGTGACGGTGTGTTCCTGGCCAGATCCCGGCCTCGTTGGCGGGTTGTGGGCAGGCTGGCGCTATGCCGTCACCCCCATCAGAGTGACGGCACGGGCACGCATCAGCCAGTTCGCTGAGGCGAACAGGACCTACAGGTGATTGAGGTTCTTGGCCAGCCTGCGGTAGCGGGTCTTGGTGAACCCGAGATCCCGTTTCACGATGAGGAAAGGATGCTCGACCTTGGCCCGCACGCCCGCCTGACGCGACTGCCAGACACGGTCAGGGCTGGCCGCGAGTCTCCCTTCCGGGCCGCGATCCGGAACTCCACGCTCGACAGGTGCTCGTCACCGATCACCTCGGGCTGCTTCTCACGCCTTGGTATCCGGCGTCGGCGTAGACAACCTAGTCATCGTCGCGAACCAAATTGGCTGTCTCATCGAGATCGTGAACGTTCGCGCTAGCGCCCTGCGCAGGGAATCCGTTGAATATATGAGTTGAGTCGTTCGAAGATCTGGTCGGCGGTCTGGTCCAGGTGAATGGTCGCGGGTTGTCGTTCCAGGTGGTGACCCAGGCACGGATGTCTTTCTCCAGTGCCTGCAGGGATTGTGGACGCCGCGGCGGAGCTGCTTGTCGGTGAGCAGCCCGAACCAGCGTTCGACCTGGTTGAGCCATGACGAGCTGGTCGGGGTGAAGTACAGGTGGAACCGCGGGTACGCGTCGAGCCACTTGATGATGGCCGGGGTCTTGTGCGTCGACAGGTTGTCGCAGACCAGGTGGACGTCGAGGCAGGCGGGGACTTCGGCGTCGATCTTGGCGAGGAACGTCTTGAACTCGATCGCCCGGTGGCTGCGGTGCAGCGAGCCGATCACCTGGCCGCTGGCGACATCGAGCGGCACCGGCTGCCACCAGGTGGTAACCGGGAGTCTGACGGGTGTGAAGGGCGAGGGACCGGACCGCGACCAGTACGTCGCATCCTTCGGCGTCCGCTCCAGCGTCGCCACGATCACCGCCTCGATCTGCTGATGCCCGGGCGGGTATGACGAATCGTGCGCTGCAGCGCAAGCACGGGGTGGGCTACCGCACGGTCGCTGCTGCCTTAATCTCGGTATGGCCGCAGCCGCAGCCGCAGCCGCAGCCGCAGAAGAAGCTACCAGAGCGCGGCAGCCGGCTGGACGAGTTCACGGCGGTGGTCGACGGATGGCTGCGGGACGACTTGACCGCGCCGAGGAAGCAGCGCCACACCGCGAAGCGGATCTATGACCGGTTGCTGGACGAGCACGAGGCGGCCGATGCGCGGGTCTCGTATCAGATGGTGAAGAGCTACGTGGCCACGCGGCGCAACGAGATCCGGGTCGGGGCGTGGCGGGGCGTACGTTCCACAGCCGCATCTGCCCGGTACGGAGGCAGAGGCCGACTTCGGTGACATCACGGTCCAGCTGGCCGGCGAACAGGTGGCGTGTTACCTGTTCTCGTTCCGGCTGTCGCATTCGGGCAACGCCGTGCACCGGGTGTTCGCCTCCTCCAGGCAGGAGGCCTTCCTGGAGGGCCATCTGCACGCCTTCAGCGTGCTGGGTGGGGTCCCGACCGGCAAAGTTCGCTACGACAATTTGAAGGCCGCTGTCGCGCAGGTGATCGGGTTCGCCCGGACCCGGGTCGAGACCGACCGGTGGACGGCGTTCCGGTCCCACTATGGCTTGGATACCTTCTACTGCCAGCCTGGGTTGAGAGGCGCACACGAGAAGGGCGGCGTCGAGGGACAGATCGGCTACGTCCGCCGCAACCATCTCGTCCCGGTTCCCGACATCGACTCGCTGGCCCAACTCAACGAGATGATCGACGTATGAGATGCCGTCGATGATGCCCGCCGGATCCGGTCGCGGCCGCGGCCGATCGGGGAGATGTTCGCTGTCGAGCAGTCACTGCTGGCACCGCTGCCGTTCGAGCGGTTCGAGACCGGTCGCTGGTTCACCCAACAGGTCGATCGCTACACCCAGATCACCGTCAGCACCAACCACCATTCGGTGCCGTCGCGGCTGATCGGCCGCCAGGTCCAGGTGCTGCTGAACGCTTCCGACCTGCTCGTGTTCGACGGCCGCACCGAGGTCGCCAGGCACGAGCGGCTGATCCCTGCTCATCGCGCTCGGCACCGAAGCGGCGATGGCCGGCTTCCGGGTCAAGTACGCCCCTCGCGGCCAAGCTGGCCGACGAACTGGTCGAGGCCGCCGACGACAAGATCTTGACCAAGACGATCGCCCGTTACGGCCGCGTCGACCTGCAATGCATCGACGAACTTGGCTACATGCAGCTGGACCGGCGGGGCGCTGAACTGCTGTTCCAGGTACTGACCGAACGCGAGGAGAAGAACTCCGTCGCGATCGCCTCGAACGAATCGTTCGCCGGCTGGGGTAAGACCTTCACCGATCCGAGGCTCTGCGCCGCGATCGTGGACCGCTTGACGTTCGGCGGGAACATCCTCGAGACCGGTACCGAGTCCTACCGCCTCGCCCCCAGCCGCCGCCACCCCGCACCCGGCCCGTGGACGCCTCCCGAACGCGACCAGCTCATCCGCCAAGACGGCCGATGAGCTGGCTCGGGAAGCTCAAGGTCGTGCCCCTCGCCGTCAGTGCGTCGTCGTAGGTTGGCCGCGCTGGTGCCGTGGCAGCAGCAGGCTGACCACCGCGATGGCCAGGCCGAGCCCGGCCGCTATGAGGAAGACGAGGTCGTAGCCGGCGGCGAGGTTAGCGGTCGGGGAAGTCCCCCCGACCCCTGTGTCGGCTGTGGCGCTGGCTGCCGTCGCAAGGATCGCGAGCCCGATCGACCCGCCCACCTGACTGGCGGTGCTGGCCACACCACCGACGATTCCCGCGTCGCCCTCGGGAATGTCGGTGGTCGCCGCGGCCATGAGGGTGGGGAAGGTCAGCCCGATGCCGACCGCGATGAGCAGCGTCGGCCCGAGCACGCTGATGACATAGCCGCTGCCGGCATCGGCTTGGGCGAGCCAACCGAAACCGGCAAGGAACCCGGCGCTGCCGGCCAGCACCAGAGTGCGCACACCGGTACGCGGCAGCAGGGCGGCGGCCAATCGTGCGACTGCCACGAATGTCACCGCCGCGGGCGTCTGCCCGAGCCCGGCTTGCAGCGCGCTGAAGTCGAGCACGTTCTGCAGGAACAGCGACGTGAAATACCACATCGCGATCGCAATGCCGCCGAACAGCAGCAGCATGCCGTTGGCGACGGCCACCCCTCGGATTCTGAGCAGCCGCAGGGGCATCATCGGCTGGGTGGCGACCCGTGCCTCGACGAGGGTGAACACGACGAGCAGCAGCAGGCCCGCGGACACGAGTCCGACGACCGGCACGGACGTCCATCCATGATCGGCGCTCCGCATGACCCCGTAGATCAGCGCGGCCAAACCCGCCGTCGCCGTGACCGCACCAGTGAGGTCGAGCGATTCTCGCCGGCCGGTCCGGGTGCCGGTCAGCGACATCATGGCCACCACGATCAGTATCGCGCCGATCGGTACGTTGATGAGGAAGACCCACCGCCACGACAGACCGGTGGTGATGGCGCCGCCCGCAAGCGCGCCGGCCATCCCGCCGATGCCGCCCGAGGCGGACCATGCGCCTAATGCCCGGGCGCGCGCGTGCCCTTTGGTGAAGCTGGTGTTGATGACGGCCAGCGTCGCCGGGGCCAGCATGGCGGCTCCCACGCCCTGCGCGACGCGGGCCGCCACGAGCACCTCAGGAGCGGTTGCCAGGCCGCCGACCAGACTCGAGGCCGAGAACAGCATCAGCCCGGCGGTCAGCATTCGGCGGTGGCCGAACAGGTCGGCGGCGCGGCCACCCAGCAGCATAAAGCCGGCGAAGGTGAGCAGGTAGCCGTTCACCACCCAGGCCAGGCCGGTGGCGCTAAAGCCGAGGTCGCTGCGGATCGAGGGTAGGGCGACGTTCACGATGGCCGAATCCAGGATCACCATGAACTGGCAGGCACACGCCAATGACAGGATCAACCAGGCGGGGAAGGCGCGCGGCGTCGCCCGCTCGATGACTTCCTCCGTTGTCATGACCGGCCGCTCACACTGGCCATGGCGGCGCGGTCGGCCCCCACCAGCCGGATTGTGATCTGGGCCAGTCGCCGTCCCTGGTATCTGGCCGCTTCCAGCGCCGCGGCGTCGGGACTGTCGCCGTTCGGGCCGGCTACGAACGACGTGCCGTAGGGGTTGCCGCCGGCGGCGTACACGGCCGGATCGGTATATCCGGGCGGGACGATCAGCGCGCCCCAGTGGTAGAAGACATTGCCCAGCGACAAGATCGTGGCCTCGCTGCCGCCGTGCCGGTTGAACGCCGAGGTGAATGCCGTCACCGGTTTGTCGGCCAGCTTGCCTTCCCGCCACAACCCGCCGGCCTGGTCGATGAACTGTTTGAGCTGCGCGGCCGGCCCACCGAACCGGGTCGGCGTCCCGAACGCGAAGGCGTCGGCCCACGCCAGGTCCTCAACCGAGGCCTCGGTAATCGATGTGGTGGCGTCGGCGTGGCGCCGCCACTGCGGGTTCTGGTTGATCGCGCTGTCGGATGCCAGCTCGGCGACCCGCCGCAGCCGCACCTCGGCGCCGGCCGAGGCAGCGCCCTCGGCGACGGCCTGCCCCAATGCGTGCACAGCGCCTGTCGCGCTGTAGTAGATGACGGCGACCTTCACGGTCATGTCCAGCTCCCAACAGTGTCGTATAGAATTGGTTATGCGCATAACGTTATGCAGATAACCAATTCTGGTCAAGGAGAGCCCATGGACTTCGAGCACGCCGAAGCGCTCAACCAGGCCATCCGCCTGCTGAGCCTGCGCCACCGGGCCAGGGCCGCCACGCTGCTGGCTCCGCTCGGCCTGCACCCCGGCCAGGAAGCGCTTCTGCTCGAACTCGCCCGCACCGGCCCCATGATCCAGGCCCAGCTCAGCGAGGCGCTCGGCTGCGAGCCGCCCAGCGTCACACTCATGACCCGCAAACTCGAAGCCTCCGGCCACATCCGCCGCAAACCCGCCCCCACCGACAAACGTGCCACCATCGTCGAGCTAACCGACAGCGGCAGAGCGCTCACCGATCAGGTCAAGCAGCTATGGCGGGCACTGGCCGAGGAAACCGTGACCGGCCTACCCGCCCACACCGTGGCGGAAATCCCCGGCCTGCTCAAAGCCCTGACCGACAACGTCGGCACCAGGCGCCCCCGCCACCCACACGGCCACCGGGACGGTGAGTAGAGCGGCGCACGCAAGTGCGGATTTCCGGGGTTGGCCGCCGGTCCCGGATGAATCAACTCAGGCAGAACGGCTACGGACCACCATTCAACTCCGCCACTGGCACCCAAGTCACCACCTCAAATGACGTCAAAACCCATCACCATTTCATCCCCCACCAGACCATCAGTTCCTGCAAGACCAGTTGGCGGCTGCGTCGCCGGATCTGTTGCGTGACATGTTGACCAGGTTCGTTCAGGCGCTCATGTCGGCGGATGCCGACGCGGTCTGCGGCGCCCCGTACGGTGTGCCGAGTCCGGACCGGACCAACTCCCGCAAGGGCTACCGGCACCGTGACTTCGACACCCGTGCCGGCACCCTGGACATCGCGATCCCCAAGCTCCGCTCGGGCTCCTACTTCCCGGACTGGCTGCTGGAACGGCGCCGCCGCGCCGAGCGGGCGCTGACCACGGTGGTGGCAACCTGCTACCTGCTCGGGGTGTCAACGCGCCGGATGGAGAAGCTGGTCGAGACCCTCGGCATCACCCGGCTGTCCAAGTCGCAGGTCTCGGTGATGGCCGCCGAGCTCGACGAGCAGGTCCACCAGTTCCGCACCCGCCCGCTCGACCAGGGCCCGTACACGTTCGTGGCAGCGCTGCCGCACCCACTACGCCGCCAACCTCATGTCGGCGACCCCGAAAGCGTCCTGGCCGTGGGTGAAGACGCTGCTGCACTCGGTCTACGACCAGCCCGACAAAGACGCCGTCCATCAACAGTTCGACCGGGTCCTGGACGCCCTGGCCGACAAACTCCCCCGCGGTCGTCGACCACCTCGAACAAGCCCGCGCCGACGTGCTCGCGTTCACCGCGTTCCCCAAGGAAATCTGGCGACAAATCTGGTCCAACAACCCCCAAGAACGACTGAACCGCGAGATCCGCCGCCGCACCGACGTGGTCGGCATCTTCCCAGCCCGAGACGCCCTGATCCGCCTGGTCGGCGCCGTGCTCGCCGAACAACACGACGACTGGATCGAAGGCCGCCGATACCTCGGCCTCGACGTCCTCACCAAGTCCCGCACCACCCTCATCGACACCACCAAGGAGGCCACCACCAACACCGAAATCCCGGCGCTCAGCGCCTAACCAACCACAGGATCACGCGACACGACCGCTACACCACTCCGCTGGACTTGACCCGCGAAGGAACGCCACTCCCGATTGTCTGCCGCTCGGGTGTTGGTCGTCGAGACTCCAGCGATGCGCTGCGACGATCGCGAGTACGAGCCCCTGCACTCGCCGACCAAATCTTGGTCAGCGTCGGGATAGTGCTGGCTGACCTCGCGGGGCACCCAGGCCAGGTCGTACTCGACAGGCCCACGGGCGGTGTTTTCGAAGTCGATGAAGAGCGGCCCGTTCTTCGTGTTGAGGATGTTCAACGGATGCGGCTCGCCGTGCAGCAGCTGTTCGGCGCCGCGCCGGTTGACGATTGATCGCCCAGATCGCGCAGCGTGTCGGCGAGCAGCGCCCGGTCCGTATCCGCGAGATCGGGAGTGACGTCACGGCTGGCAACGTCTCGTTGAGTAGCAGCCACTCGATCCATGAAGTGTGGCGTCGTGACCTCGATCCGCCGCAGGGCCGGCATGAAGACGTGCGAGCGCCTGCGCGTACTCGGCCGGCGGAAGCATTCGAGACCGCACAGGTTCGAAGTGGGCCCACAGGGCGATCTTGAAGCCGTCCTGCACGAAGACGCGTGGTTCGACCCGAGGCTCGAGCGGGGCGACCGGGCTGTCCGTCTGCGCTAGCCGTCTCACGAGTTCAACTTCTTGCTCTGCGCTTGCGAAATGCGTCATGGGCGTGACCCGGGCGACGGTGTCGCATGGCGTCAGGCGGATGACGAGTCGGTTGGAGTCGCTGAGAACGATCGCGTCGTCGACGGCCAAGTCGAGATCTGAGGCGGTCGACATCGCCGCAGCCACCGCACGCCGCGCCTCAGTTGCTTCCATCTCCGTGTCCCCTCCCCGCGACGTCGACTGACCCGTCGAGGAATTCCCTGATCGCCCGTTTGGACCTGAGCACGTGCCGGGTCGCGTGGTGCCCGTGTCGGGCAATGATCGCTTGCTCGCGTTCGAGTTCCGCGCGCCGGTTCCGCCAGATCAGCGGGATGAGGCGCCATTCATCGCGCAACCGTTGCCAGGCCGAGTACTCACAGCCTTCAGGCAGCGTGTCCGGCATTCGGCAGCCGCGCAGCAACGCTCGTCCCGCGCACCGCCACCACGGCGTGGCTAGGACCACCACGGTGTCGGCGAGTTCGAGTCTGAGATCGAGCGTCTCGGTGTAGTTGCCATCGGCGATCCACGCGTCGTTGGCAAGGAGGCCACGTTGTTTCTCGCGCCACTCGGCCTCCGACGGTTCGGTCCAGCCCGCCTTCCAGAAGTGGAGGTCCAGGTGAATGAGCGGTAGGCCGGATTTGACCGCAAGTGCCCGGGAGAACGTGGATTTCCCGGATCCAGCCATCCCCGTGACGACGATGCGGCGTTGCGTTTCGTGGGGGTACATGACACCTCGCAGGGTCGCAGCGGTGCCAGGTTCGACTACATGAAGGCTGTCTGCGCCGTCGTGTCGAAGCTGGCAAATGACCTTCTGCGACACGGCAGGATCAAGGATGCCCCGGCGGAGCTGACAGCGTTCTCACGACTGCCATGCCCGCCGAATTGGCCACCGGGCAAGGCTCCCCGCGATCAGGAAGCTCCCGGCAGCATCGCATTGCTGCATACCTGCGCAGCACGCGACGACACGTCCGTACCTACCGTGTCAGCGCGTGCGCCGCCGGCCGGGTAGGTCGCGACGCACCCGACCCCAGACGCCATCCGCCATCCGCCATCCGCCATGAGAAGCCTCTCCAACGAAAATTCAAGGAACGGGCCCGCAAACACCGGCCGTCCATTCAGCGCGATTCTAACCGGTCGCGCGGCATCTGCCAGTCGGTTTGTCGGCTGCGCCGGGGCGACCGCCCCCGGTCAAGCCGCCAGGTCACCGGTCGGTGCCGGCGACGTCAGCTGGTTCGGGAAGGCCTTGACCGGGTCGTAGAGCTGTCCTGTCTGCAGGCAGTAGTAGAGCTGACCGAGCATCCGGTTGAACAGGTTTCACAGCGCTGGCCAGCTATGGGGCCGACAGCATCGACGTCACAGCTGGGTTCGAACCGCTTCCTGGGGGCCGCCTGGTCGGGCGGGTTTCGGTTGGCAACGATTCCGTTGGGAAATGGAGCATTGCGCTTCCCGCGGTCCGGAGCGAAAGCCGTTCTGACTCGAAGCTAGCGCCACCAGCCCGGGCTGGCGACACACCTCGTCGCCGGCCCGAGGTGACACCATCGTGACTTCGAAACTGGCACAAATGCGACCAGCTCAGCAGTTCCTCAAGTCCCCCGGAGGAACGCGAACCCAGCCGGGCCTTGGTCGCCGATGGCTGGATCCTCCATGCCATGGCACAGCCCCAGCGAGGTCTCCCGGCCCCCGCCAACTTGCAGCTCGTCCGCTCGGATTGGATCGAACCCACGGGTACAGGCCCAGTAGTTTCAGCCCTTGCCCCGTGGGTTTCGGCTGGGAAACGTTCAGTTAGCGTGAACTTGCGGGAGCTAGCGGCCTGGGACAGTTGCCCAAGCACCGAGGGGCTAATCATTGTTTTTGCGCTGGAAGCTACGGGAAGGCCGATCACCTGGACGCCCCTCGCCGGTGGGCTCGTCTGCCATCGCGCCGACTCTGCCAGGCCCCGGGGCAATCTGGACTAGACCGACGGGGGCCTGGCGCGGTTGTCGATTCCGTGCGGTCCTGTTCGTCATGCTGAGTAGAAGCCAGTGAAACCCGGCTTCATCGCGGCACGCGCACCAGCGAGAGGAAGAGTTGAGATGTCATCCATCGTGACGCAGGTCGAGATCGATCGGGAACCGGAAGAGGTGTTCGCCTACGTCACCGACCCCGCCAATTTCAGCGAGTGGCAGGACAACGTGACCGGCGGCCACATGGACGACGGGCCGACTCGTGTCGGTTCGATCTGCAGCACGACCCGGCGCATCGGTGGCAGTGAGCGTTCTGTTTCGTCCGAGGTCACGGTCCTGGATCCGCCGCGGGCCTGGGCTGTGCGGGGAACCGATGGGCCGATTCGGTCGATGGTGAATGTGGCCGTCGAGCCGATCGGCGACGGGCAGGCGTCCCGGGTCACCATCGACTTGGACTTCGCCGGCCACGGGATCGGCAAGGTACTCGTGCCGCTGCTGGTGCGCCCACAGTCCCGCAAGGAGATGCAGCGCAACGTCGCGCGGTTGAAGAGCCGTCTGGAATCGGCCGGCTGATCCAGCGCTGCGTGTGGCGGTTGCGATGCTGAGACTGGACCGAGGGGTAACCGTGGCCGGCGGGGAGCAGCTTAGCGGGCGCGGCCGGGCGCAGACTGGCGACATGGTTGCCTTGGCACCCGATCTTCGCGGCCCGATGAGCGCGCGATGTCGGGCGGATCTCGCTTCGAGTTGAAGTGGGACGGGTTCATTCACTGAACTCTGTCAACCGCCGGGGATGCCCCGGCTACTTCCAGAACCGGCTCCAGACGGCGCGCTTTGCCTGACCGAGGGCGTCGATGACGTCTTGGTCTGTTTCGGCGTTCTCAGTGACGCCGAGCGCCAGGCCGATGTCGCGCCAGGAGGCGCCTGTCGCGAGGGCTTCTCGGACAGCTTCGCCGAGTGCCTTGTCGAGCGCGATCGACAAGGCAGCACTCCTGCACCGCCTGGAGCGGATCGCGCTGCCACCTGCCGCGGTGACTGAGGCGCAGGCCTGCACCGTGCCCGGAGATCCGTAACTGGGGAGTTCGCGTCAACATCGCTTCCACCTCGCTGGTTGGTGACCTACTCCGAGCGTAGGACTCGGGAGCGCGGGTGTGGATGGGCCTGTTCGGGCAGATAGCTATTGGTGGTGGCGGCGCGGAGGATGGGCGTATGACTGTTGCGCCCGAGAGTGTCCAGCAATCGGCAACGGTGTGCTGGTGTTGTGGCCGTGAGTTCGATGATCGAGACCTGGTGCGGTTGGGTGCCCACCCCGAGGTCGGTGTCTGTCTGGGGTGCGCCCGGTTCCTGCAACGCAGGGCCGAAGAGCGGGAAGATCAGCTGCGCCCGACGCGTGGGGCTCGCCTGCGGGGCGTGGTGCGCTCGGTGCGGGAGTGGGTGATCAGTCGTCGCTGGCACGAGCTTCCGGTGATCGGTGCCCTGTTGCGGCGGATCGACGTGAGGTTGCCGTAGGGGCTGCGGTGGTGAGCAGGCCGAGTTCTTCGGCTTGCGCGTGGTTGAGGATCTGGCCTGGAACCTGGAGGTGTGCGGTGGTCCAGGCTTCGGCGGCCGCGCGGCTGGTGAAGAAGCTTGGTCGACCGGCACTCGGCCCCAACCGCCAGGCCAGGCAGCAAATCCGCGAACATGCCAACGTCAAAACAGTGAGCGGTCCGGCGCCGTTCGGCTCAGCGCCGGGCTGGTGCGGTCGCGTGGTAACGGTTAGATTCGCCGCTCCGAGTTGCGGTGTGGCCTCCTCAAGGTCCTCAACCTCACCCTCAGCTCGAGCCGAAAGACGGGCCGGGCGGCAGCATCCGCCCGGCCCGTCCGAGCGCGGCAACGAACTGGTGCCGATAGCGCGACGCTGATCGGCCTTCACATCGGGGCGGCGGAGCTGTCCCGTCGTCCTGCCGTCCCAGCTTCCGCGATCACTTACCAGCGCATGTGAGGATGTTCAGATGTCGCCTCGCGCCGGTGTCGTCGATCCTGGCCGCCTTGCCCGGTGGTGCATCAAGCATCTGGGCAGCCCGCCAGCCGACGAGATATTCAGAGCCGGGCACCTGTCTACCGTCACAGGACTCCGGCTGGCTGACGACCGTGAGGTCGTGGTCAAAGTCCGTCCGGACTCGCCGCGGATCGCGGCATGCGTCGAAGTCCAGCGACGCATGTTCCAGGCCGGTTACCCGTGCCCGAGGCCGCTCACCGGCCCCACACCTTTCGGCAGCGACGTCGCAACCGCGGAGGTCTACGTCCCCGGCGGTGCCACGCTCCCGAGCGCGGACCACGCGGCCGTGGCCTTCGCTGAGGCGTTCGAACGGCTGATCCGGCTAGCTCCCCGGCCGGGCGAGGTGTCCACGCTCGACCCGGCACCGTCGTGGGCAGCCTGGAACCACGCCGGGGACGGACTGTGGCCGCGTCCGGAGGACCTTGATGTGGACCTCAACGAGGTGGCCGGCGCGGAGTGGATCGACGATGCCGGGCGCCGTGCCCGGGACCGGCTGCGAGTCGGTGATTCCGAAGCCGTGATCGGCCACTGCGACTGGCTTGCGGGCAATCTGCGCTGGAGCGGAGACGGGCTGCTGGTGGTGCATGACTGGGACAGCGTGACCGCCGCCGGCGAAGCCGTCCTGGTCGGCTTTGCTGCCGCGCTGTATTCGACCGTCAGCGCGGACGAACTGGCCACCGTCGAGGACACTGAGCGGTTCCTCGTCGCGTATTGCCATGCGCGTGGCCGGGAGTTCAGCGCCGGCGAGCTTCAACAGTCGTGGGCGGCTGGCGTCTGGACCAGGGCCTACGACGCCAAGTATCAGCACGCGGTCGGGCAGCCCGTCACCTCACTGTCGGAGAATGAGGCCCGCCAACGCCTCCGTCGTACCGGCACGGGCGCGCGAAGGCCATAACAGGCCCTCACCGCTAACGGCTTTCTGTTGGTCCCGAGGCCGATCTGGCGCACTGACAGCTCCCATACCGACACCCCGAGTCTGGGGATCGAGGAAGCGGGTGTGTCGGACACCTGGCGGGGGCACTGGCGATCGCACGGCACCGTGTTACCCGAGGATCCAGGTGCCGAGGCTCCGGTGTTCAGCAGCGAGCGCCGGAGCCGCCCGAAACTGGGGGGTCGTGGATCTAGTCGGCGGTCAGCGCCGGCGCATCTGTCAGCCACGATGACCGGCATCGAGAGTTCGCAGCAGACCTCGTACGGCGAAGGGCCGCCTGGCGGTCGGTCTGTGGTTGAGGTTCCCGGGTGGGGCTGCCGACCCGGGAACCCCGCAGCGAACCGGCGAAAAGGGGGGTCCCGCCGGCTCAGGGCTGCGCGAGTCCAGTACCCCTTCGGACGCGATACAGGACACCACTTCTTGGTTAAGTCGCCAGGGTGGCTCCGGGCTGGCGAGGGGATCCATCCTGGCGGGGTTGTCGCCGGGCTTAACACTGAAACAGTGTGGGCGCCGCTGAGGGGGCTGGGGTTGGCCCTCTAGAGTGGGCGCCGCCGAGGCGGCCCTGACAGGGGCACTAGAGGGGTCAGGGATGCGCCTGGCACGGCGCCGGATCCCGCTCTGACGGGGAAGCGGGATCCGGCCCATCGTCATGCCGGCACCGCCCGGGCGACCTCGACCTGGCGCCCGAATGAGCGCGCGGCACAGCGGCGCGTACCGGCGGGAGGCGATGGGTACACGTGGAGAGCGCCGAAGAAGCCGGGGATCCGCATCGAGGGGCGGAACCGGCACGAGCCCGCCCGGCGTGCTGGCCTCATCAGATGCCGGGCGGGCGTCCCGCGTTCCCCCAAACCCGTCGGCCACACCGCCACAGCGATACATGAGGTGCCACGCGCTTTCCGGACAGCTTTTTGATGGCTGATTCAGGCGGCGGATTGTGTTTCCAGGTAGTCGTCGTGGGCTTGCTGTGGGGTCCGGTAGCCGAGCCCTGAGTGACGGCGTTTAGTATTGTAGCGCAATTCGATGTAGCGGGCGATATCGCGGCGTGCATGGTCGCGGGTCGGGTACTCGGTTCGGTGGGTACGCTCGTTCTTGAGAGCGCCGAAGAACGATTCGGCCATCGCATTGTCGTAACAGATACCGGTCCGCCCGACTGATTGGCGAAGATTATTGTTCTTCAAAGTCGCGGCGAACTGGGCGGAAGTGTAGTTGCTGCCCCGGTCGGAGTGAAAGATTGCGCCGTCGACAAGATCGTGATTCCGCACCGCCATGTCGATCGCGGCTTCGATCAGCGGGGTTTTGTAATTGTCGTCCATGGCCCACCCGATCACAGCTTTGGTGTGGCAATCGAGCACGGTCGCCAGATAAAGCCACCCTTCCCAGGTCGAGACATAGGTAATGTCTCCGACCATCTTGTGCCCCGGAGCATCAGCGGTGAAGTCCCGATCTACCAGATCCGGGATCGGGCCGGCCTGGCCATCCTGCTCGGTCAGACAGTGCCGCCACGGCCGCGGCTGGCACGGCTCCAAACCCAACTCACGCATGAGCTTGCGCACCAACTCCAGCCCACAGGTCACACCCCAGGCCACCAGGTCGGCATGCACCCGCCGGTACCCGTAGGTCTCGTCGGACTCTTCGAACGACTTGACGATGATCAGCTTGAGTTCGCCTTGGCGGCGCGCAGTCGCCGACATCGGACGGCTCCGCCAATCATTGAAACTGGACCGTTTCACCTCGAGCCACCGGCACATCTTCACAATCGACGGCGCATTTCCGTTCTCTCGGGTCAACCTGTTGGCATACTCCGCATCGATGAACTCGAACTTTTCGCTCAACGATGATCCTTGGCAAAGTATGCTGCGGCTTTTTTTAGGAACTCGTTTTCCATCCGGAGTTCTCGCGTCTCCCGCTCCAGCTCGCGGAGCCGCGCACGCTCGTCCATGCTCAATGCCGGTTCCTCGCCGGCATGGTCTCGCTTAAAGGCGCTCACCCAGTTACTGAGGGTTCCCGGGTTGATGCCGAGCTCTCTCGCGACCTGAGTGACAGAACGTGAAGTCTCAATCACCGACTTCACAGCTTCCTCCCGATACTCAGGAGTGAAATTCTTCTTCGGACGCGGCAACATCTTCCCTTTCCGGACAGCTCAATCTTAGTTGAGCCGCTGTCCGGAAGGTTCGTGGCACCTCAACAGGTGTCGTTCCTGTGGATGGACGGATTGGCCTTGACCGTGAAATCGGATGTCGTTTGTCTGTGGGTTCGGATGCTGTTGGGGCTTGGTCGGGTGGCGTGATCTCCGTGAATTTTGATGTCGGTAGGTTGCGTGCTGTGTAGATCGTTGGGGCTGTGGGTGAGCCTGCAGGAGTCAGTACCGGTTGATGACTTTGCCGCCAAAGGTGAATCGGCCGACGATTGCAGCGCGGAGACATGGATCGGTGAAGGTCTTGCTCCAGCCGGTGAACGACTCGTTGGACGCGTTCGCGACAGAGTTTGTTTCTCGCGTTCGGTGAGGACATAGAGCAGCGGCGCGGCGGTCTAGTTCAGGTAGGAAATTCGTCGCACAGTCACTTCCTTGCGGAAGGTGTCTCCTATGCGCTAGCCGATGGCTGGTCAGTCTCCCTTTTGGTCCTGCGAGCTCAGCTTGATCATTTGCCGGCCATTCCAATGGTAGATCTCGACCCGGGTTACAGATGGGCAGCAAGGTTTGTCGTCGACAGCGAAGATTCCCGACTCCACGACCAAGTCCTTCTGCTGGCTTTCAGTGATCTTCAACCGCTCGCCGCGCAGACTCCAGACCTCGCGCGGACCGCGTGGTTCGATGGCCATCAGGACGGCACCGTAGACGAACTTGTCCCCGGTGTGAATCATCACGACGAGCTGCGGATAGTTGGACTGGAGCACATTCACTGTGGGTCCGCGGATCATGCAGCGCTCGAACACGAAGCACGTCGCCAGCACGGTGCGGAAGAACGGATCCAGCTCCTTGTTTCCCAGCAACGCGAGCCGGACCTGCGCTAGGTTGACCGTGACGGCGGGCGGCGTCCTCTTCGTCGGAGCCTGCGTCGGCAAGAACCCGCGTTCGGACGACGGGGCGGAAAGGACCGGCGTCCCGGCTCCCTCGACCCGCAGCCCCTCACCGCTGCCGCAGGCCGACAACGTCAGCACCGCCGCCAGCACGAGCACGAGCAGGCGGCACGCCCTGACTAGCGTTGGTGTCCTCCTGGTGTCCCTCACCTCAACGATCCCCCGCGATGGTTCACTCGGCTACTTCACCTAGTTCGGCCACATCCATAGTGCTCCGTCAACAAGCACGTCTACCTTGCCACCACAACCCCTGCAGCGACATCAAGATTCACCGACAACCTCCGGCCCAATCCCAGGGTGACATCGCAATCCACAGAGATCCGACACCTTCAAACACGGTCAGGACCAGACGGATCGGCGCCGCTCGCGGTCACCCTGCTGATCGCCGCCGTCGCAGCGACCCTGCTGACCCTGCTGGTCGGAACCGCGCGCATCACCCAGCTACGGCGCCGCCTGGCGGGACGCCGCCCCACCCCCACCAACAAGTGACACCTGCCCGAGCGGCACCCGCAGCGCGTCCTTCCAAGGGGCGTACCAGGCGGCGGGAGATGATGATGCCGGGTCGCTCCGGAAGCGCGGGCACACCACCGTTGGATCGGTTGGAGCTTTGGTATGCCCGGGGACCACTCCTCAGCGCAGTCATTCGGTCGGCTGGCCGCTGAACTGCACGAACTCGACAACGTCGAGGCGACCGTCGAGCACGTGATCCAGTTCGCGCTGCAGGCGGCCTGGTGCAACTGCGCCTCGGTCGTCTTGATCGCCAAGAGCCGGCGACCACAGATCCTCACGCTCACCGAGCTGTACCAAAGCCAGATCGACGCCGCCGCCGAGCCGCTGCTCACCGTCATCCACGACGAAGCAGCCCTGCTGATCACCGACGTGAAGACCGAGACCCGGTGGCCTGCGCAATGGCGCGGCGGCCTGCTCGCGGCCGGGATCGGCAGCGCGATCCACCTGCCTTTGCTGGTAGCCGGCCGAGCTCAGGCGGTGCTCAGCCTCTACAGCGAGCAGCCGCACGGGTTCGACAACGACGATGTCGCGGTGGCGCACATCCTGGCCCGGCACGCCTCGGTCGCGATCTCATCTGCCCGGCACCGGGCCTCGATGGACCAGGCCGTCGATGCCCGCCGAGCGATCGGGCAAGCGATCGGGATCCTGCAGGAACGCTACAACCTGGACACCGACCAGGCCTTCGAGGTGTTGAAACGCTACTCCCAAGACATCAACCGCAAATTGCGTGTCATCGCCGACGAGCTGATCGCGACCCGCCACCTTCCACAACGACACTAAGTGCGGTGTGCAGACGACTTCGGACATCGACAGGCGTGCCGCCACCCATGGTTCCGATGCGGGGGGCTTGTCGGTTATTCGAAGAGCGGTCGACGGCGGCGGCTTGGTCGCGGCCCGTGGCGCGGCGAGTTCGCGAGTTCGCGAGGCGGTGCCCATGATGGGGGGGCATGACTACAGCGACCTCTGCCAGGCCAACCTCTGTGGCCGCCCTGCGGTGGGCGCACGCCGCGATCGCGCTGGTGATCCTCGGCGCACTGGTCATTCAACTGACGCTGCTGTTCACCGGCGGCGCGGACGCCAACTCCGGCCAGACCGGCGAAGCGGTGAGCATAGGCGTGCGGCCGTGGCGGTTGTTCAGCTACTTCACCATCGAGAGCAACCTGATCGTACTGGCGGCGTGCGTGGCCCTCGTGCTGCGGCCGGACCGCGATGGGCACGTGTGGAAAGTGGCCCGGCTCGACTCGCTGCTCGGCATCGTGATCACCGGCCTGGTCTTCGCCATCGTGCTGGCCCCGCAGGTACACCTGACTGGTGCCACGATGGTCGCGACCATCGGCTTCCACTACGTCTCGCCATGGCCCACGTTGCTGGCCTGGCTCGTCTTCGGACCGCGGCCGCGGATGACTTGGCGCACAGTCGCCGCGGCCTTCATCTGGCCCTCTGAGCGTCCTCGAGCACAAGACGCCACAGCCTCGCCAGTCCTGACAGGATGTGGCGCAGGTCACCCGGTCGGTGCTGTGACTCAGGCCACAACTCATTCCTGTCAGCAATCGGGGCGCTGTCCCGCTCAACCCCACAAGAGCAACCGAATCGACAGGAGCACCACATGAAGCACCGGATCGTGATCCTCGGCGCCGGCTACGCAGGGACCTTCGTGGCCGGGACGCTGGCCCGCCGGCTGTCCCGGGCCGACACCGAGATCACCGTCGTCAACGCTGTGCCGGACTTCGTCCAGCGGCTGCGGCTCCACCAGTTCGCGGCCGGGCAGAAGATCGAGAATCCGTCGCTCACCGAGGTCTTCGCCGGCACCGGGATCCAGTTGCGGCTGGCCCGCGTCACCGCCGTCGACGCCGAGCGCCGGGTCGTCACGGTCGCCGACGCTGACGGTGGCGGCGAGCTCGGATACGACACGCTGGTCTACGCGCTCGGCAGCCACGGCAGCAACAGCGGCCTTCCCGGTGCCGCTGAGCACGCCTTCGACATCGCCAGCCGCCCATCGGCACTGCGCCTGCGCGAGCGCCTGGACATGCTGGACAAGCGAGCCGGAGGCGGCAGCGTCCTGGTCATCGGCGACGGGCTGACCGGCATCGAGAGCGCCACCGAGATCGCCGAGTCCCGACCCGGACTGTCTGTGACGCTGATCGCCCGCGGTGAACTCGGCGCCAGGCTCTCGACCGGTGCGCGCAAGCACCTGCGCCGGGTCTGTGACCGGCTGGAGGTCGCCGTACTCGAACACACCAGCGTGGAAACCGTTGAGGCCGAACGAGTGCTCTGCGCCGACGGAACCGTCGTGGCCTCCGACGCGACCGTCTGGACGGCCGGGTTCGCGGTCGATCCGATCGCCGCCGAGGCCGGGGTGGACGTCACCGACGACGGCCGGATCGTCGTCGATCGCACCATGCAATCGGTGTCACACCCAGGTATCTACGCGATCGGTGACGCCGCCTACGCCATCGGCGACAACGGACGACCGCTGCCGATGTCCTGCGCCTCGGCCGGCTACACCGGAACGCAGGCGATCGAAGCGATCATCGCCCGACTCACCGGCCGCGATGTACACAAGACCAAACTGCTGTACTACGGCAACCACATCAGCCTCGGCCGACGCGACGGAATCGTGCAGATGGTCGACGACGAAGGAGCCGCGAAACCGAAGTACACCGGCCGCCGTAACGCCGCGATGATCAAAACCGGCATCATCAAGGCGTCGCTGTGGGCCACCTCGCATCCGACCTTCGGCATGCCCAAGCGCAAGCACCGGGTCACCACCGAGCCGCGCACGCTGACCGCCGTACGCAGGCCGGACACACCGGCCGAGATCGCCTGACCGCCACTAGGGTCACCTTTCGTGGACAGCATCGCCATCGATCGCTTCGAGGCCAGCCGGAACCGGCTGGCCTCGCTGGCCTATCGTCTGCTCGGTTCGGCGGTCGATGCCGAAGACGCGGTACAGGACGCGTTCCTGCACTGGCAGGCAGCCGATCGGGAACAGGTCAAGGTGCCGGAAGCGTGGCTGACCAAGGTCGTCACCAACCTGTGCCTGGACCGGCTTCGCTCGGCGCAGCACCGCCGCGAACGCACCGCTGGCAACTGGCTGCCCGAACCGCTCCTCGACGGCGACCCGATGCTCGGCCCGGCAGACACGTTCGAGCAGCGCGAATCGGTCTCGCTGGCCGTGCTGACCCTGCTGGAACGCCTGACGCCCGTCGAACGAGCCGTCTACGTCCTCCGCGAAGCCTTCTCTTACAGCCACGCCGAGGTCGCCGGGATCCTCGAAATCACCGAGTCCGCCAGCCAGCAGCACCTCCACCGGGCCCGGCACCGCATCACCAGCGCACCTCACCGCGGCCGACAAGTCAATCGCGCATCCGCCCGCAGCATCGTCGAGGAATTCCTCGCCGCCGCCTCCTCCGGACGCACTGAGCGCCTGGTGGCACTTCTCACCGACAACGCCACCGCGATATCCGACGGCGCAGGCCTGACCGAGACCCTCCTGCAGTACAACACACCACAGCGGATTGCAACGATCGTCCGCGGCGGCTTCAAACCCACCCCCGCAAAACGCCGCTTCGCCGGCGGCACACCCGCGATCCACTACGCAGAGGTCAACGGCGGGCCCGCGATCCTCTTCGTGGTCGACGAACAAATCGTCGGAGCCGTGACGTTCGACATCACCAACGGAAAGATCGCGACAGTACGTGGCATCGCCGCACCCGCGAGACTCACCCGTCTCACCACCACCTGGCGGCGGCACGAACCGAAGGCCCCACTCGTCGCCGAGTGGTGACAGCGAAAGCCACCTTCGATCGGACCATCGGTCCCGAACTCCACCACTCGACCCACGTCAGCAAGCCCTCCACCCTTACCCCTACGCCGCCAACTGCCGCGCTGAAAGAGTTCAGTCAATTAGCCGGCTCGCCGTCGTCCGCTCGAGTAACGGTGCGAGGTTGCGGTCGCGGCAGCACAACGACCTGACCGACCGGTTCCCCGACGTCGCGGCCGCGGCCAGTGCCCAGCTGCCCGCCGGCGTAGTACTGGACGGCGTTATCTGAGGTCGCAGGTTACGTGTTCGGCACGTCTCCTCGATCGGCGTCTCGTCGTCCCAACGATGGCCTGACCGAGATCGACCGTCTGTTCTCCTTCACCTGCTCCCCAGCCTGTCCGCGTAAGGTCCTGGATTGCCTCACTCGATGACGATCTCGACCGGGATGTTCCCCTGGGTGGCCAAGGAGTACGGGCAGGAACGGTGTGTTGCCTCCAGCAACTTCTTGCCGGTATCGCCGGCCAGGTGATCGGGGAGCTCGGCCCGGAGTACGGCGGCTAGTGTGAAGCCCGGCCCGGTCGGCACGAGGCTGACCTCGGCGGTGACCGCGACATCCTTGGCGTCCAGGCCTTGGCTCTGGGCGATGAGACCCATCGTGGTGGAGAAGCAGGCGGCCCAGCCCGCGGCGAAAAGCTGCTCGGGGTTGACGCCGTCGCCTGTTCCACCCATCTCCTTGGGCATTGCGAGCTGGACGTCCAGCCGTCCGTCGGAGCTGACAGCGCGGGCGTCGCGTCCAGATGAGGTGGCGACGCCGGTGTACGTCGGGTTCATGGTCTTACCTTCCGTCCTGGTGTACTTGCGAACGCTGTCAACGATCACCTCCATCCGGAACAGCCTCAATTACCTCCTTGGTGCAGCAAACCGCGTTACCTGACTGGTAATGGTCGCTCGCCTGCCAGCGCCCTAAGCTGGCGTGACCACTACGGCCAAGAATGCGACCGCTATGACTGCAGAACCTCTCGTAGAGCCACAGACCGTCGGCGAACTGGTCCGCTTCTGGCGGGTGCACAGGCGGCTGAGTCAGCTCGACCTGGCCCTCGATGCCGAGATGTCGACCAAGCACCTCAGCTTTGTCGAGACAGGGCGTGCCCAGCCCAGCCGGCAGTTGCTGGTCCATCTGTCCAACCAGCTGAACCTGCCGATGGCCGAACGCAACCGTCTCCTGTTGGCCGGTGGGTTCGCGCCGATATACCTGGAGAAGCCGTACGAATCCGAGACGATGCGGCCGCTGCGCGAATCCTTGCACCAGTTGCTCGACGCGCACATGCCCAACCCGGCGCTGATCGTCGACGGACTGTGGAACCTGATCGACGCCAACGACGCGGCGTCCTTGCTGTGGGCCGGAGTGGACCCCGAACTCCTGAAACCGCCGGTCAACCTGTTACGGCTGTCGGTGCATCCCGGCGGCATCCCCAGCATCTCGTCGATGACGGCCGCCTGCAGCGCCCCACTGATCCACCAACTGAAACGCAAAAGCCGCGACAACGCCGACAAGGCCCTGGCCGCCTTGGTCGATGAAGTCGAGTCCTATCTACCCGACAAAGCACCCACGGCCGCCACCCAGCCTATGGTCACCCTCGACCTCCGCACCCGCCTCGGCGACATCCGCCTGTTCACCCTGATCGCCACCATCGGAGCCCCCCTCGAAGTAACCGCAGCAAGCCTCGCCATCGAAACCTTCCTCCCCGCCGACCCCACCAGCGCCGCCCGCCTCCAAGAACTGGCAGCCTCCAACGACAGCTGACCGAAACCCTCCGACGAGGCCGCGAAGATCGTCCGCAAGCTCAAGCCCCCTGAGCCCGGCGACCCGGGACGCCCATCGGCGAGTCCGCGACGTGTTGAACACGTAACGTGCGACCTCGGACAACACCGTTCTCCAAGTCTTGTCGTCCGCGCCCCCGTGTATCGGCGCCTCGCACGTCATGGACATGTCCTCGGTTTGAGGTGCCACGAACCTTCCGGACAGCGGCTCAACTAAGATTGAGCTGTCCGGAAAGGGAAGATGTTGCCGCGTCCGAAGAAGAATTTCACTCCTGAGTATCGGGAGGAAGCTGTGAAGTCGGTGATTGAGACTTCACGTTCTGTCACTCAGGTCGCGAGAGAGCTCGGCATCAACCCGGGAACCCTCAGTAACTGGGTGAGCGCCTTTAAGCGAGACCATGCCGGCGAGGAACCGGCATTGAGCATGGACGAGCGTGCGCGGCTCCGCGAGCTGGAGCGGGAGACGCGAGAACTCCGGATGGAAAACGAGTTCCTAAAAAAAGCCGCAGCATACTTTGCCAAGGATCATCGTTGAGCGAAAAGTTCGAGTTCATCGATGCGGAGTATGCCAACAGGTTGACCCGAGAGAACGGAAATGCGCCGTCGATTGTGAAGATGTGCCGGTGGCTCGAGGTGAAACGGTCCAGTTTCAATGATTGGCGGAGCCGTCCGATGTCGGCGACTGCGCGCCGCCAAGGCGAACTCAAGCTGATCATCGTCAAATCGTTCGAAGAGTCCGACGAGACCTACGGGTACCGGCGGGTGCATGCCGACCTGGTGGCCTGGGGTGTGACCTGTGGGCTGGAGTTGGTGCGCAAGCTCATGCGTGAGTTGGGTTTGGAGCCGTGCCAGCCGCGGCCGTGGCGGCACTGTCTGACCGAGCAGGATGGCCAGGCCGGCCCGATCCCGGATCTGGTAGATCGGGACTTCACCGCTGATGCTCCGGGGCACAAGATGGTCGGAGACATTACCTATGTCTCGACCTGGGAAGGGTGGCTTTATCTGGCGACCGTGCTCGATTGCCACACCAAAGCTGTGATCGGGTGGGCCATGGACGACAATTACAAAACCCCGCTGATCGAAGCCGCGATCGACATGGCGGTGCGGAATCACGATCTTGTCGACGGCGCAATCTTTCACTCCGACCGGGGCAGCAACTACACTTCCGCCCAGTTCGCCGCGACTTTGAAGAACAATAATCTTCGCCAATCAGTCGGGCGGACCGGTATCTGTTACGACAATGCGATGGCCGAATCGTTCTTCGGCGCTCTCAAGAACGAGCGTACCCACCGAACCGAGTACCCGACCCGCGACCATGCACGCCGCGATATCGCCCGCTACATCGAATTGCGCTACAATACTAAACGCCGTCACTCAGGGCTCGGCTACCGGACCCCACAGCAAGCCCACGACGACTACCTGGAAACACAATCCGCCGCCTGAATCAGCCATCAAAAAGCTGTCCGGAAAGCGCGTGGCACCTCAGTTCAAGGTTGGCGCGTTGGGGAGGCGGCGGTACTTCAGCTCCGATGGCCGCGACTACCCCAGCCGCACCGTCCAGGCAGCCGCGATCGCTGAGATCCCCGGCGTAGTAGACGGCCACACCCGCGTCCCCGTGCTGGGGTTGAGCTTTGCGACCGGCTGAGGACCAACCAGCCCCTCCGCCTTCCCTCTCCCCACCTTCCCTCGCCACCGCCCACGCGCCTTCCCCTCACCTCCGTCGCATCGCCTACCTTTGGCTGCTTTCCCCGGGTGTTTGTAGGGTGCTGGGATGGATGTGATTGGGGAGTTGGTGGGGGCGGCTGAGGGGCTGGTTGCTGCGGGTGAAGTGCCGGGGGTTGTGGTTGGGGTGACTGACGGGGAGCGGCAGTGGGTGCGCTCGGTGGGGGTGGATCGGCCCGGGGGTGAAGTGCTGCCCGGGGATGCGGTGTTTCGCGTTAGTTCTATGACCAAGCCGCTCATGGGTGCTCTGACGCTGCGGTTGGTTGATGACGGGGTGCTTGCGCTGGATGATCCGGTGGGGCGTTGGCTGCCTGAGCTGGCTGGGCAGAGGGTTGTGCGGCGGCTTGATGGGCCGGTTGAGGACACCGTGGCTGCTGAAAGCGTGCCGACGGTTGAGGATTTGTTGGTGATGCGGCTTGGTTTCGGGTTCGCCTTTGAGGTTGATCAGTGTCCGGTGGCTGATGCGGCAGTTCAGGCGGGGCTTGGGATGGGGCCGCCGTTGCCGTCCGCGGTTTCACATGAGCCGGACGAGTGGGTACGCCGGTTCGCCGAGTTGCCGTTGATGGAGCAGCCGGGCAGGCATTGGCGGTACGAGTTCGCGTACGCCGTACTCGGGGTTGTGCTCTCGCGTGCGAGTGGCGTCGACCTGCCTGCGTTGCTGGCTGACCGTGTTCTCAATCCGCTGGGTATGAGCGACACCGGGTTCGTCGTACCGGAGCATGCGCGTGAGCGGCTGATCCCGTGCTTCACCAACGGTTCGGCTGTCTTCGATGGTGTGGCCGACAGCGACTGGCTGGGAGCTCCGGCCTTTCCCCATGCGGGCGGCGGCCTGGTCTCGACGGCGGCGGACTACCTCACCTTCGCGGGCAGTTTGCTGTCCGGCGACAGCAGCGCGATGACGGTTGATCGGCTCACGCCCGAGCAGCGGTTGGGCGCGTCTGCGCAGATCTTCCTCGACGGCGAAGGGTGGGGGTACGGCGTACAGGTTCGTCGATCGGGTCCGGGCATTCCCGCCCGTTACGGGTGGGGCGGCGGTCTCGGCACCCTTTGGTACAACTACCCCGATCACGGCATCGGCGCAGTACTGATGACTCAGCACCTGCCGCCGTCACCCGCCACGATCGCGACCCTCACCGACACGCTGGACGCCGCTCTCGCCACCTGACGCGGGCGGCACCAATCATCCGGCGGCTGCGCGTTTCCTGCAGGAGTTGGACCGGATGGGCTGGGAGGATCGGCAGGGTGAAGGTGTCGGGGAGCGTTTGGTTCGTGTACGGAGTGGCTGTGCTGGTCACCTTCGTGATCGGCCTGCTGGCGTTCAGTGTGTTCGTGCTGTCGAAGGTCTTCGGATCGTCGTCACCTGAGCCGAGCCCGCCGGCACCCGAGGTTGTACAAGCTCAGCCGTCCGCCGCGCCGACGCCGGTCGCGCGGACGAGTGCCGCGCAGGTGCTGGAGGTCCGGTCGGTAGTTGCCGACCCGCGTCAACTGGTACTGATCGTGGCGACGCCGGTCGGCTGCGCCCAGAACCTTCGCGCCGTCGCCTTCGCGGAAGGCGCGGGAGCGGTCGCAGTACGAGTGACTCAGCAGACCAGCACCGGATGCCGCTGGCAACGAAAGCCAGTACTTGCGACCGCCAAGGCACCCATTGCCGATCGCACCCTGCTCGTCAACGGCACACCCTGGACCCGAACCGACTCCGGCCGCTACCAGCAAGCTCTCCGCGCCTCCACGTCCTGACCCCTTGCCTGAACATCGGCGACCATCAGGTCTATGACTGTTGAGATCGCGGTAGTGGGAGGCGGCCGGATCGGGCTGCCTGTAGCGGAACGGCTCGTGGCGGGTGGGCATCCTGTGCGGGTGTTCGATGTCCGTCCTGAGGTGGAGGCAGCGGCTGCCAGCGTCGGCGCCGGGTGGGGCGAACCCACTGCCGCCGAGGTGGTCATCACGGTGCTGCCGGGCAGCCCTGAGCTTCGACAGGTGATGCTCGGCGGACTGCTCGATCGACTCGATCCGGCCTGCACCTGGATCGACCTCACCAGCGCCTCACCCGCACTGGGCACCGAGTTGGCTGCGGCAGCCGCTCGACGCGGAGTGGCCTATCTGGACGCGGCCCTTGGCGGTGGTGTGAGTGCCGCGGAGAACGGGTCCATGAAGCTGTACGTCGGGGGCGATGCGGAGGTGCTCGATCGGGTCCGCCCGATCCTCGGTTGCTTCGCCGGCCAGATCCACCACATGGGCGAAGCCGGGTCCGGCTATCTCACCAAGTTGCTGATCAACCTGCTCTGGTTCGGTCAGGCCGTCGCAACCGGTGAGGCACTTCTGCTCGGCCAGAGCGCAGGACTCGATCCTCGTCGGCTGACCGAGGTGATGCTCGACAGCGCGGCCTCCTCGGAGTTCATCGCCTCTTACCTGCCGTCCGTGTTCGCCGGCGACTACCTGCCGAACTTCGGACTGGACCGTTGCGTGGAAGAGCTCGATTCGCTGGAGGAGCTCGCGCAAACGCGGCGCACGCCGTACGACGTGTCGTCCGCGGTCGGCCGCCTCTATCACCAGGCGCTTGACGCCTTCGGTCCGGTGGACGGCGAGCTACTCGGGATCGCCTATCTGGAACAAGCGGCCGACCGCGAGCTGGCCGAACCATCCGATCGACCACCGAAATAACGGCTCCGCAGTGATCCTTCTTGCGACAACGTCGCATCTAGAGGCACGATGGACCAGTGATTGAGGTCTACCGCGCGCGGGAAGCTGATGCTGAGGCAATTGGCCTGGTCCATGCGTCGTCCTGGCAGGCGGCGTATGCGCCGTTCTTCGACGAGGACTTCGCCGCCGAGCAGATCGCGTCCCGGCTGGACCGCTGGCATCAGCGGGTGGCTGACGGCGACGGACTGATCATGGTCGGCGCGGTGGACGACCGGGTGCTGGCGTTCTCCTGGAGTCTGAGTTCGGTGGAGCGTCCCGGACTGGCCGAGATCCTCAGTTTCTACGGGCATCCGGACGGCTGGGGCACCGGTGTGGTCGCGACGCTGATGGACGAGACGCTGCGGCAACTGCGGGCCGACGGGTTCGAGCAGGTGCATCTGTGGACCTTGCGGGACACCCCGCAATCTCGCCGGTTCTACACCAAGACGGGCTTCACCGAGACCGGCGCCACCCGGCCGCGCGACTTCGGCAACGGGGAGCCGCTGGCCCAGCTCGAGTACGAACTGGCGGAACTCACATACTGACGAGGCGCTGTTCGAGAGTGTCGAGGAACGACTCGACCTGACGGTAGGTCTCGGAGCTGTACGCCCCGATGCCGCGCTCGGCGACCAGCGCATCGTTCCTAGGCGGGTTGCGGTCTGCTGCTCGGTGGGGTTGAGTCGACACACAGAGTGACCGCACGCTCCGGCAATGAGCCGCGTATCGTCCGAAAAGGACAGGGGAAGCGGTGATAGGGAGGACGAATTGCTAGTGAATTTCAGCGGGACAAGATCGCTGGGTGTTCCACGCGATGGACGCCTCTGGCGCGGCGACGACCCCAAGTCCCCGTCACAGTGGGTCTTCGGCCCGTACTGACCGGCGGCCGCGGGGCACATAGCCCCTTGCCCCGGGACGGGTCGGCGCTGACGACAGTGGACGTCGAGCGGCTGATCCAGAGCAGGGATGATGGGGGCATGAGTGTGCCTCCGAACGGCCTACCTGCCTACCGAGTCCTGACCGGTCCCGATGACGCCGCCTTCTGCCATCGGGTCAGCGAGGCGATCGCGCTCGGCTACTGCCTGTACGAGGGCCCCGCCGTGACCTTCAACGGCGAGCGTGTGATCGTTGCGCAGGCGCTCCTATGGCCGCAGGGCGAAACAGCCAGTGACTCGCCAACAACCGCTGGTGTTCCGGGCTGACCCGCCCGCCGTCACGCTGACGGCTGCGCCCCGTCCTGGCTGACGGGACGGGGCGCAGTCTGCTCAGCGCGTGGCTGCTCGGCTCACTGCCCGGGCGCCAGCATCGGGCTGTTGTGATACGCGGCGATCAGCCACTGGCCGTCCCGCTTCTCGAACACCCAGGTGCAGTTCACCTTGCCCGCGTCGGCAACCTCGGTCTGGTCGCCGAACAGGATGCCGGATTCGCTGATGACGATCGCACCGTCCCGGCCGACGAAACGGATACTGAGCTGCTTGTTGTACGTCGAAGTGCCTTTGAGCGGCCCCTCGAAGCCCAGCGCCATGCTCTTGCGGATCTCGTCACGGCTGTTGCGGAGCGAGCCGGTCATGATCGCGGTCGCGTCCGCGGTGTAGTCGGCGACCATGCCGTCGGCGTCGCCGGCCTCCCACGCCTGGTAGGAGTCAACCAGTACGGCCTTGATTGCGGCCTGGTCATCGGCACGACTGTCTGACATCGGATTCTCCCTTGTAAGCGGCCCACCCGGGGTACCCGGGAGGACTCGCCAATACATACCGGCGACGAAGCCGAAACTCATCGCGCCGACGGAAAAAGATGCTGAGGGCTACGGACCGTCTCCGCCGCGGACCTGTCCCTGGGCGTCGAGTCCGGCCGCCAGACCGAAGGATGCGAAGACCTCGGGATCCTGGAAGACCGAGTTCCGGCTGATGCCCTCGGCGGTGACGGTGAAGACCTGGAGCGTGTGCAACTCGTACCCGTCACCGACGCGCCGATAGGCGGCGAACCCGGGCTGGCCGTTGGCAGCGACCGCCTTCAGGCACCAGTCCGTTCCAGCCTTCTCGAAGACCCATTCCATGAACAGGCCGTAGTTGCCGCGGCCAACGAACCAGTTGAGCACCGGCGGCATCTCCATCAGCACGTCCTCGGTGAGCAGCCGCTTGAGCCCCTCGACGTCGGCCAGCTCGAACGCCTTCATGTAGCGATCGACCCAGGCGCGCTGCTCGGCGGTGGAGGGCTCACTGAGGCCTTCCTGACGGACCTCGACTTCCTTCACCCGGGTCCGCGCCCGTTGCAGGGAGCTGTTCACCGACACGGCGGTGGTGCCGAGGATTTCCGCTGCCTCGGATGCGGAGAAGCTGAGCACGTCACGCAGTACCAGCGCACCGCGCTGACGTGCCGACAGGTGCTGCAGAGCGGCGACGAACGCCAAGCGCAGGCTGCTGCGGTCGACCACGGCCCTCGCCGGATCGCCCGCGTCCAGCAACGAGTCCGGCAAGGGCTGGAGCCAGGCTGCGCTCTCTCCCTGGACGAGTGGCCCGAGCGGGTCCGCCGCGGACACCAGACCCGATGGCAGCGGTCGGCGGCCGCTCCCCTTCAAGGCGGTCAGGCAGGCGTTGGTCGCGATCCGGTAGAGCCAGGTACGCAGTGAGCTGCGAGTTTCGTCGTACTGCGCCCGCGCCCGCCACGCCCTCAGGTACGTGTCCTGGACCAAGTCCTCGGCGTCGTGAGCGGAGCCGAGCATCCGATAGCAGTACGCCAGCAACTCAGTCCGGAACGGCTCGACCAGACGATCGAAGCCTTCTTCCCCTACCGACACGCCGTGCCCCTTCTCTGAATGTCACTTCGCCTTGACAGTACGACGGTGGAGGTGGATCGCCGAGCTCAGGAAGAAGACGCCGCCCAGCGTCGCGTATCCGGCGACGTTGGTGAGCGAAGCGTTCGACCCGCCGGCCTGCAGGATGAAGGTAGTTGCCTGCGAGGGTCGAGATCCCACCGCTGAGAATCATCGCCCACTGTCCACCGAACCGGTAACGCAGGATCGCAACGATCAACTGGACGACGCCCGCGGTGATCGCCCAGACACCCCAAACCCGCAGAACGCTGGACCCCGAACAGCTGCCTGCGGTCCGGTCAGTTGTCGAGGTAGCGGGCTCGGAGGCCGGCCAGTATCACCTGGAGGCCATCTTCGAAGCCGGTTTCGGTTTGGGCGTCGAGGAGGTCGGCGGCGGCCTGGGCGGCGAGGGGGAAACGTTGCTCATCGACGCCTTGGGCCGGGTCGTCGGTCTGGTACGGGTTCTGGTCGAGGTAGGCAGCGCCGTCGCGGGCCTGTTCCTCGATGGTGAAGCCGATCACGTAGTGGAGGAGGACCGGGAAGCCGCGGGCCGCGTCGCGTACCGAGAATCCGGCGTCGACCATGGTGGCCAGGGTCAGTTCGATGGATCTGGGAAGTTCCGATTCGGCGATGTAGCTGCCGGCGAACACCCGGGCGCCGTCGCGGTAGGTCAGCATCATCCGGCGCATGGCGCGGACCCGGTCGCCGATCCAGTCAGCCCAGTCGGTGTTCTTCCTCGGCGCTTCCAGCCCGTCGTTGAGCTCGTGGAACATGATCGCCGCCATCGCGTCGAGGAGTTCCTGCTTGTTCTTCAGATGCCAGTACAGCGCCGCCGCCTGGACGCCGAGCTCTTTGGCGAGCAAGCGCATGGTCAGTCCGTCGAGGCCGACCTCGTTGAGCAGGCCGAGGGCGGTCCTGGCGATCAGCCGGCTGTTGAGCTTCATCTTGCTTCCTTCGTCACCCACACTTGACAGCTTAACACTGTTCTGTTCATCCTTAACAACGTTCACTGAACAACGTTAAGGAGCAATGATGGAGTCCACGACCGTCCTGATCGCCGGCGCCGGCCCGACCGGCCTGATGCTGGCCTGCGAGCTTCGCCTGGCGGGCATCGACGTCCAGGTAATCGACCGTCTCGACGATCGCGGCGACGAATCGCGGGCCGGCGGCATGCACCCGCGCACGCTCGAGGTTCTCGATCAGCGCGGCCTGCTCGCGCCGTTCCTGACCCAGGGTCGCCCGATCCAGGCCGGGCACTTCGCCGGGATCCGGCTGAACTTCAGCAAGTTCGACACGCGGTACCCGTACACGCTGGCGCTGCTCCAATCGAGGGTCGAGCGACTGCTCGAGGCGCACCTCGTCGAGTTGGGCGGCCAGGTCCGATGGTCGTCCGAGATCACCGGCATCGACCAGGACGACGAAGGCATCACTGTGCGGCTCAACGGCTCGGGGCAGCTCCGGGCCGACTACCTGGTCGGCTGCGACGGCGGCCGGAGCACGGTGCGCAGACTCGCCGACATCGGCTTCTCCGGTACGCCGGCAACGATGACAGCGCTGCTCGCCGACGTCGAACTGGCCGATCCGCCGGACCGGCCCTATCTTCTGGAGCGCACCGAACTGGGCGACTTCGCGGTGCTCGACTTCGAACCAGGCTGGTACCGGGTCATGGTTCAGCAGTACGACCGGGTTCTGGATCGACAGGCGAAGGTCAGCTTCGACGACGTACGGTCGGCCATGGTCCGCGTTGCCGGGACGGACTTCGGCATGCACAGCCCACGCTGGGTCTCTCACTTCGGCGACGCCGCCCGACTCGCCGACCGGTACCGGAGCGGCCGCGCTCTGCTCGCCGGGGACGCCGCGCACATCCACTTCCCGTCCGGCGGGCAGGGGATGAACACCGGAATCCAGGATGCGGTCAACCTCGGCTGGAAACTGGCTCTCGTCGTCACCGGCAGCGCCCCGCAAGCCCTCTTGGACAGCTACGAAACAGAGCGCCGCCCGGTGGCCGATCGGGTCCTGCGAAACACCCGTGCGCAAGTCCTCCTCAGCCGTCCAGGTCCGAACGTCGACGCTCTGCGCGAGACCTTCGCCGCGCTCCTCCAGGCCGATGGTGCCAACGAGACGCTCGGCACGATGATCTCCGCCCTCGATCTCAAGTACCCGATCGGCGACGAACACCCGCTCCTCGGTCGTCGCGTCCCCGACCTCGATCTGAAGACCATCGACGGCACCGTCCGCCTCTACGAGCTTCTGCACCCGGGCCGGCCCATCCTGCTCGACTTCGGCGCCGGTCTCGGTTCAGGCCTCGAAGGCTGGACCGATCGTGTCGACCACATCGAAGCCATCCGGCCCACCGATCGCTGGGCCATCCCCGCCGTCGGCGATATTCAGGCCTCCATGGCACTGCTCATTCGCCCCGACGGCCACGTGGCCTGGCTCCCCGAAGCCACTACCGAGCTGCACACCGCCCTGACCACCTGGTTCGGCCCGTCGCGGTTAGGAGTCGTAAATCATCAGCAATAGAGCTTGGTTGTCGTCAGCCAGGCCTTCGTAGACGTGCGGTTGCGCGGCTTGGTGGTGGACCGAGTCGCCGGCGGCGAGGTCGACCGGGGCGTCCGCCGGGCCTGCCTTCACTCGACCGCGAGTGACCACCAGGCATTCCTGAACGCCTGGCAGGTGCGCCTCCGACAGTTGCTGCGTCTGGTCGAGGGCGAGTTCGTAGACCTCCACGCTGCCGCGGACGTTCAGCCTGTGCAGGAGGCGGGCATGGACCGAGTCTCCGTCGACCCTGGGACCTTCTGCGGCACGGACCACTGTCACCGGTTGAGGCTCGTCCTCCAGCAGAGCACCTAGCGGGACCTCCAACGCGGCGGCCAGTGCCCACAACGTGCTCAAGGTCGGGTTGCCCTCCCCCAACTCCAGCGCATGCAGGGTCGTCTTTCCGATCCCCGCGGCGGCGGCGAGATCCGTTAACGACAACTGCCGCGATCGGCGGTGCTGGCGCAGGTTGCTCCCGACTGTTCTGGAGATCGTCACGGGTGTCACTATAGCGGTACATTCGTTCCGTTTACCGAACTCGACTGGAGAGCCACCCATGTCTGTCTCACGACTCCACCACATCCCCGGTATCGGAGTGGACAAGATCGGCGATGCCGCGGACGCCGCCCACGATCCCCGGTTCCTGCGGCTGGAGAACCTGGATACCGATCTCGCGCCGCCGGACATAGCGCGGCGAGTGACGCTGGCGGCGGTGGAGCGCGACGACGCCAACAGTTATCTGCCGTTCCAGGGACACCTGTCTCTCCGGCAAGCGGCCGCGGAGCACGTCGGCGCACTGTCCGGCCGGCAGTACGACCCGCACAGCCAATGCGTCAGCGTCGCCGGCGGACTGAACGGAATCCTCAACGTGCTGCTGGCGACCGTGGAGCCGGGACAGGAAGTTGTCATCTGCGATCCGATCTACGCCGGGCTGGTCAATCGCATCCGGCTGGTCGGCGGCGTCCCGCGGCATGTGCGCTGCACGCCCACCGACCGGGGATGGGTCACCGATCCTGGCGAACTGGCCGCGGCGATCGGGCCGAACACGGCCGCTGTGCTGCTGATGGGCCCCGCGATGCCGACGGGCGCAGTACTGGGTGGGGAGCACTTCGACGCGATCGCGGACGCCGTGGAACGGTACGGCGTCTGGGTGATCTACGACGCGGCGATGGAGCGGATCCGGTTCGACGGGAAGCCGGTCGCGCATCCGGCCGCCCATCCCGGCCCTGGAGGCCCGGACGATCACCGTCGGGTCGGCATCGAAGGAACTGCGGATGATCGGCTGGCGGGTCGGCTGGGTGGTCGGGCCGGAAGCGGTGATGAGCGATGTCGGCCTCGTTGGAATGACCAACGTCGTCTGCCAGGTCGGCATCGCGCAGGAGGCCGTCGCAGCCGCCTTGAGCGACCCGGGCGCCGCCAAGGATGTCGCCGCTGCCACCAGGATCTGGCAGGACCGATGTGACCACATCCTGGCGGCTCTGGACGGCTATCCCTGTATCCGCCCGGACGGCGGCTGGTCGCTGCTGATCGACACCGTCAGCATGGGCTTCACGCCGGCCGAAGCATCCCAGCGCCTGTTCGACCGCGCTCAGGTCGCAGCCACCCCGATGAACGGCTGGGGACCTACCGGCGAGCGCTATCTCCGCCTCGTCTTCGCCAACGAACCCCTCGACCGCCTCGGCGACCTGAACAGCCGGTTCGACGCCGCCTTCTCCTGACGGCGCCGAGCGCGGCCGTTTATCAAAACTAGTTGCACTGCAACTAGTAGCTATGCAACTATAGGTCCATATTCACACGAGAGGACCAAAATGCGCATCCCCGCCCTGACGGCAGCCCTTGCCGCCCTTGCGATGACCACCACGCCGATCTTCGCGAGTCCGGCCGAAGCCCATCCACGAGACACTCCCTGGTCCGCTGCCTGGGCGTCCGCGATGCAACGTCCCACTCCCGGCACCGGGAACTGGAGCCTGGCCGGCTTCGATCACCAGACGATCCGTCAGACGATCCGGGTCAGTGCCGGCGGTCGAAGCCTGCGGGTCCGGCTGTCGAACCGGTACGGCACCAAGCCACTGCACATCGCGGGCATGACGCTGGCCAGAGTCGGCAGCCAAAGTCGAAGCACAGTGACCTTCGGCGGCTCCCGCCGTACCACCATCGCCCCCGGCCGGACGGCGACGTCCGACGCCGCGACGATCCCGACCGAGTCCGGCGAGCAACTCACCGTCTCCTTGTACGTCGATGGCGCCACCGGGCCCGCGACGTTCCACGAAGACGGCCTCACCAACACCCACGCGATCTCCGGAGACCATCTGTACGACGATGCGGTCGGGGCCGAGGGCAACCACTCCGTGTACTACCTCACCGGCGTGGACGTGACCGGCCCGGCGGGCACCGTCGTGACGTACGGCGACTCGATCACCAATGGGCACAACTCAACGATCGGCGCCGACCGCCGGTACTCCGATGACCTGGCCCGACGGCTCAGGAAGTCCCGCCTCGCGGTTGCCAACGTCGGCATCACCGGGAACCTCCTACTCAGCGAGTTGCCCTGCTTCGGCGAAGTCGGCGTGACCAGGTTCGAGCGGGACGCGCTGGGACAGCCAGGTGTCCGCGCGGTCATTGTCGAGGAAGGCGAGAACGACATCTGGGACAGCGAGGGCAACTTCGGTTGCGGCGTCACCCCGAGGATCACCGCCGCGCAACTCATCGCCGGCTACCGCGGCCTGATCGCGGCCGCGCACACCCGTGGCGTGCGGATCGTCGGAGCCACCATCACGCCGTTCAAGGCCGACTACCTGGACCCGGCCGACTTCGCGCGGGCGGAGGCGATCCGCGCTCAGGTCAATCACTGGATCCGTACCTCGGATCAGTACGACGCAGTGGCCGATTTCGCTCACGCCGTCGGAGATCCAACTGACCAGCAGCGACTCAACCCGGCTTACGACTCGGGCGACCACCTGCATCCGAACGACGCCGGCTACGCAGCACTGGCCGCGATTGCCTCCGAAGCACTCTCCAGCCACAACCACCGGTAGCGACTTCCAGCACCACTTCTACAAGGCGAAGGTCCAGGAATTGCTCTCTAGGCGCTGGAGAGCGCGTCCACGATGTCGACGAAGGCGTCGCGGGCTGGGTCTTCGACGTCTCTCAGTCCGGCCAGCGCGCAGGAAGAGGGTGGCAGGTCACGCAGCGGGATGGCGACGACGTCGGGGTGCTGGAAGTGCTCCGCGAACGGTGCGACCGTCGGGTGCACGAGACGGCCTCGCGCCAGGAGGTAGAGCAGCTCGGCGTTGTCATCGACCGCCGCGTCGACGAACCGGATCTGCCGGCCGGACGGCGTCCTGGCCGGGCAGGTCGCCTCGGCCGCCTCCGCAGTGAGTCCATAGGGCCGCCTGACGTCGTGATCCGCGAGGTCCTCGACGGACAGATCGGCGCGGCCGGCGAGCGGATGGGTCCGGCCGACCATCACGACGCGCTGGTCCGCAGCGCTCAGCACCGGACCGACGACGATGTCGGGCTGGTCGAGCGGAAGCCGCGTCACGACCAGATCGACCTCGCGACGGCGCAAGGGACCGAGGCGATCGTCGAAGGGCGTCGTGCTCAGCTGCACACTGGCCCCGGCGTACGCGGCCTCGAACCGCTCAATGGCGCGGCTCAGGACGTCCACGCCCGAGGCGGCGTTCAGCAGCCCCACGCGCACGACGCCCGGCCCGGCGCCCCGAAACGTGGCAGTCCGCAGCACTCGCTCGAGGGCCGCCACCGCGGGGACGAGCTCGGCGTGCAGCGCGCGCCCGGCCACAGTCAACTCGACAACACGGCTGGTGCGGCGGAACAGCTGTTGACCGCCCAGCTTCCGCTCAAGAGCGCGCACGGTCTGGCTGACGCGCGAGGTCGTGAGACCAAGGCGTCCAGCTGTGCGCCCGAAGTGCAACTCCTCGGCGAGCACCAGGAACACGCGCAACTCACGCAACTCAACATCCGGCATCGTGAAGCGATGCTACGCGTCGCATCCAGCAAACCGGCCTTGATAGCACCCCCCGCTCACCCTGCGAGGGTCGGGGCATGGGCCAGGTCCTTGCCGTTCCCAGCGGCAGCGTGGCGCACATCTACCGGCCACAACACACCTGAGGAGCGGCGGCACCCTGGGCACTAGACGGCAGCGAGGCGCTGGCCTGATCTTCGTTAGCCGGACTGGGCCGCGGCATCGGCCCATTGGCTGGTGGTCTCGACGATGATCGCCGCCAGCGCAAGAGGTGCATCGCGCGCCACCAGGTGGCCGGCGTCGGGAATGGAGGTCACGCGTACCCGCGGGTTCGCGGCGAGCAGCCGCGACGCATCGCGATCGGTGACGGGTGAATCTGTCCCACCCCGGACGAGTACGACGGGCACGTCTGTCGCGGCGACGACGGCTCGCAGTTCCGGCCCGCGGCCGAGGAGATCGTCGATGAGGGCGTGGCGACCCGCGCCGAGCCCTTGTCGGTCGAGCCAACTCCGGGTGCCCGCGGGGTCAGGGTCAGGGACGACGTCGACGAGTACAAGGCCGCTCATCTTGTCCGCCGTCGATGGGTCGGCGAGGGCGGCCACGGCCGCCAGGCCTCCGAGCGACGCGCCGACAACCGCCACAGGCCCTTCCAGGCTGGCGATCATGGCTCTGACGTCGCCGGCCAACTCGAGAAGGGTGCCGGGCGGGCCGCCGGTCTCGCCGTGGCCCCGCTGGTCGAAGGCCACCGGGCGGAGGCCGTGGTGGCGCAGCACCGACGCCACAGGATCCCAGACCTGGCGCCGCTCACCACCGGCGTGAAGCAACAGGACTGTGGGCCCGCGACCTGTCCCGGTACCCCGGAGTACGACGTCGTCCCGGTCAATGGCGAATTCGACGTCGGTCATCGCTCGGGCTCCTTACCTTGGCTTCTCAAGGTAAGCGTAGGAGCATGGCTCGACCCACTCGTCCGGGATGGTGCGGATAGCCCAGGTCGGGTCACCCTCCTCGTCGAGGGGCGCGCCTAGTCCTTGGATATCTTCGTACTGAGGTTCTGGGTGTCTGGGGTGGGTGTGGCTGCCGGCGGCGTGCTCGTCGGAGGATCGGCTGGCGGCGTAGTCGATTGAGAAGCGGTCGGCGTAGGGGTGGCTCGAGTCGGAGCACTGGATCTGGTGGTGCTCGCGGTGGGCCCGCTCGGCGACGTCGTACTCGGGGACCGAGGGCCTGTCGACGGATCGCCAGGTGACGGGGTCTGCGGTGTACCTGAAGCTTGTTGAGCGGCATCTTGCGAGCTTTGTGGCGATGGGGTCTGGTTCGTGCCGTCGGTCCGGGTAGGACCGGTTGTGGGTACGGTGGTCGACTTGGCACCCGGCGTACCGGAAATGACACCCGGTTTGGGACCTACGTCAGTCGTCGCCGGCAGTCGCGGCCCATCGTTGAAGATCAGGACTCCAGCCAGCAACGTCGCCGCGACGACAGCGATCGCAGCGGCCACCAATACGTTCCGCCGATCCTGCCGAGGCTGCACTGGACTGGGCGGGACGGCGGCATCATCGACGCTCAGAACCTCCGGAGCAACAGCCGCGGTCGGCTGATCGCTGGCCTCGTCGAGCGGCAGCGCGCGCAGAGCACCGGCTGCGACCTCGGCGGCGGTTGGCCTGCCCGCAGGGTCTTTGGCGAGCATACGGAGCAGCACCGTCTCGAACGCGCCGGCGAGTTCGGGGCGGATCGCGCTCGGTGGCACCGGCTCGGTGTCGACGTGCTGGTACAGGACCGCCGTCGGATGCTCACCCGTGAACGGCGGCTGACCGGTGACCAGTTCGTAGAGCACGCAGCCCAACGCGTAGACGTCCGACTCCTTGTCGCCCCGCCCACCCCGCGCCCGTTCCGGGGCCAGATAGCGGACGCTGCCGATGATCTGACCGACTGCCGTCAGGGTGGTCGAGCCATCACCCGGAACGTGGGCGATCCCGAAGTCCGCGACCTTCACGGTGCCGTCCGACGTCAGCAACAGGTTGCCAGGTTTGATATCGCGATGGACGACGTCTTCATGATGCGCCGCGGCGAGGCCGGCGGCACTCTGTTCGACGATGTCTATCGCACGATCCCTCGGCAACGGCCCGTGCTCGGCAAGCTCGGCGGCAACCGTGTGGCCCTCGACCAGTTCCATCACCAGGAAGAACTGGTCGCCATAATTGCCGAAATCGTAAACGGCGACGAGGTGGGGGTCGCTCAGCATGGCAGCGGCGCGGGCCTCGCGACGGAATCGCTCGGCTGAGATGGAATCGCCGTCGGAGGGCAGCATCAACTTGACCGCGACCGCACGCCCCAGTTGTTCGTCCGTGGCACGGAAGACCTCTCCCATCCCGCCGCGCCCCAAGGAGTGACCTACCGCGTACCGCTCAGCTAAAAGCACTTTGGCACCTGTACCCCGAGGCTCCCAGCCTAATCCTGAGCACTCCGCCTGTGTCGTCCTCGGTTCGCGGGCCGTTGAGGTGATCGATCGCGCTGCAACCGATGATTCGGATCACTGTGGTCGGTTGTCACCACCCGGGTTGGGTACCGGGCGCCGATGGGCGACGAACGATTGATCGAGACCGCACGACGTTTGTCGCTGGCGCTCTCAGCCGGCGATCTGGACCAGACGCTGAACAAGATCACCGCGGCCGCGGTCGAAGTGCTCCCTGGCGTCGAGTACGCCAGCATCACCGTTCTGCACGCCGACGGCAGCCTCGAGACCGCGGCGCCGACCGATGACCTGATCGTTGACCTGGACGCGACGCAGTACCGGCTCAAGGAAGGCCCCTGCTACGACGCGGCGACCGACACGGTCCACGTCACCGCGCCCAACCTTGCCGCTGACGAGCGCTTCCCGGCGTACGCCGCCGCCGCGGTGGCGGCCGGCATCCGGGCCCAGGCCGGCATCCGCCTGTTCGACGCTCCCAAATCGCAGGGCGCACTCAACCTGTACTCCCGCAACGTCGGAGCCTTCGCGGATTTCGAGGTACTGAGCCGGCTCTTCGCCCATCAGGCCGCGACCGTGATCGAGTACGCCAAAGAGATCCAGAGCCTGCAGGAAGCGATGCACACCCGCACCACCATCGGCCAGGCGGTCGGCATCCTGATGGAGCGGTACAAACTCAACGACCAGCGCGCCTTCGCCTTCCTCGCCCGCCTCTCGCAGCACCGCAACGTCAAACTCCGCCGGATTGCCGAAGAGATCAACAACACGGTCGAGCCACAAAGCGGTGCATAGCCCCGTACTTTCCCACTACCGTGACCGCATTCCGCTGGGTACCGGCGACGTTATGACGACCCACGGTTCGGTATGGCTCGCGACCGCGCGCATGTCGCGGTACGACGTACTCGCTACGGACCAGCAAGCCGACGTGCTCGTGGTGGGCGGCGGCGTGATCGGCCTGACCACCGCCCTCCAGCTCCAATTGGAGGGGGCCGATGTCGTCCTGGTCGAGGCCGGCCGGATCGGCGCCAGAACGAGTGGGAATACCACCGGCAAGGTGACCTCCCAACATGGCGCGATCTACGCCGGATTGCTGGACCGGCATGGAATCGACACCGCCAGGCAGTACGCGACGGCGAACCAGGCCGCGGTCGAGGAGGTCGCCGAACTGGTCGGTCGATTCGGCATCGACTGTGAGCTGGTCCGATCGCCGGCCTTCGTCTACTCGACAGAGTCCGCGGACCTGAGCCGGGAAGCCGAAGTCGCGGCGCAGCTCGGTCTTCCGGCGCACAACGTCGATCCGACGGAACTAGGCCTACCTCTGACCGCCACCGAGGTCGTCCGCTTCGACAATCAGGTGCAACTGCATCCCAGCCGCTACCTGGGCGGGCTGGCGGCCGCCTTCAGTCGCGCGGGCGGTCGAATCTTCGAGCGAACCCGCGTGACGGAGCTGAACACTGAAGGCGACCGGGTCGAAGCGAGGACCGAGCCCGGATCAACGGTTCGGGCCAACCACGCCATCGTGGCGACTCTTCTGCCGATCGGGCTGCTGGGCGGGTACTTCGCTCGCACCAGACCGAACCAGTCGCACGGAATCGCTGTCCGGCTTCCGGTGCAGGCACCGAGCGGAATGGCGATCTCGGTGGACGATCCGGTCCGGTCGACCAGGCCATGGCCAGGTGGGGGTCCGAACGGGCTGATCGTGGTCGGCGGCGATCACGAAACCGGCGATCAGGACGACACGGACGCCGTTTACCGGGGCTTGATCGACTGGGTCAGCTCCCTGTGGAACACCCAGGCGCAGGCCGAGTATCGGTGGTCAGCGCAGGACTACAGCACGCCGGACCAGCTGCCGTACGTCGGGAAGGCTCCTGGCTCGTCGATCTTGATTGCCACCGGCATGCACAAGTGGGGACTGACGAACGGGATGGTTGCCGCCGGCATCCTCCGCGATCTGGTCCTGGGCCGGGAGAACCCGTGGAGCAGCGCGTACGACGCAGGCCGGATCGGCGGCGCGCGTGCGGTGGCGGAACTGGTCAAGGACAATCTCAAGGTGGGCAAGGAGTTCGCGGGCGGTCACCTGCGCCGCCTCCTCGACTCGGGGCTCGATCACGTCGAGGTCGGCCAAGGTGGCCTTTACGATGCGGACGGGCATACGGTCGGCGCCTACCGCGATCCCGATGGCCGGCTGCACACCGTCGTACCGGTCTGTACTCACCTTGGTTGCCCATTGCGCTGGAACCAAGGCGACGCCACCTGGGACTGCAACTGCCACGGGTCTCGCTTCGCCCCCGACGGCTCAGTTCTGGACGGCCCCGCGGTGAGCCCGCTCAAGACCCCTGATCACTGAACCCCGGGCGGCGGTGCCGCCCGGGTAGCACGTGCGTCGTCGCTGCCGACCTGCTGCGAACCGGGTCGCCGGCGACGATCAATCCCGTGGCAATTGCTCGTTCGGATCCTCGTCGGGGTCAGCCGGGATCGGGTCGACCAGATCGGGGTTCTCGTCGGGGTCGACCAAGTCCGGGTTCTCTGGGTCACTGCCCGGACCGGTCGGCACGATGGGGGGAACGGGGGGAATCGGGTTCGTGCTCATCGCAGTACCTCCAGAAGTTCTTCGGATACTGCCGGTACCCAGATCCAGGCGTCGGGAACCTGGGCGGGTATCAGCTGGGCGGGGCCGGGATCGGGTTCGCGGCCAAAGCCTTCGCTGCGGCGACCAGGTTGGCGGCCATGGCCCGGCCGGTCTTGGCCGACCAGTCGTGGCCCTCGTCGGTTTCGGCGTAGCTCGGGCCGGGACCGGGTCCCTTGTTCCAATAGGTCCAGGCCTGGCCCGGAATCGTATAGCCGATGTCGCCCAGCCCGCCGCTGATCTCGGAGATGACGTGATGCGCACCGTCCTCGTTGCCCGTCACGATCACCCCGGCCACCTTGTTGTAGGCGACCGGCCGCTCGTCGTCATCGGTCTCGCTGAGCATCGCGTCCATCCGCTCCAGCATCCGCTGCGCGATCGACGACGGACGCCCGACCCAGGTCGGCGTCGCCACCACCAGAATGTCGCTGGCCAGCAGCCGCTGATGAACCTCCGGCCACTCGTCGCCGTCGCCCTCGTCGCTGCTGACGCCGGGCTTGATATCCAGATCCGCCAGCCGCACGCGGGCGATCTCGACGCCCTCCTTCTTCAGCGCGTCGACCACCACATCCGCCAGTTCGTCCGTGTTCGAATCACCCGGCGACGGCTTCAACGTGCAGTTCAGCACCAGCGCTCGCATCCCAGCTCCTCAGTTGTCGACAGGGCCGACCGGTTCCCGCGCGTCCGGCTTCCAATCACCGGAAGCTCGCGCCGATACTCCAACCACCTGTCGACGGTTCACAGGCCGGCAGCGGCGAGAGCTTCGACGACATCGGGGTGCTTGGCGGTCACCTGGAGGCCGCAGCGGGCCGACCAGCACCGTCTCTCGGCGAGGTCCAACAGGTGTATCAGCGCTTGGCGATCGTCCAACCGATCGACCAGATCGAGATCCAGGACGATCGCCCGGACCCTCAGCTCGCCGGTTTCCAGCAGCATTTCGCGAGCCGTCGCCGCGGCGTCGGCGTCCAACGGCCCGGTCACCACCACCCGCACGTAACCGTCTGCGACCTCAACCCGAACCTGTTCTGCGAACGAGGGCGCCACCACAACAAAGCGACGGGATTCGACACCAACCCTGGTCATCCGGACCTCCTGCGGTCACGCGACGGCCGAGACCCGCCTACTGCCAGACAAGTCACCCCTTGGTGCCCACTTTCGCTCTCCTTCAATCCGATCGGCGATCATGCCCGGCATTCGGTCACCGAATCGTCGTCATCACTTTGCCGCCGATCAGCGCTTGGGGTGCTGCTTGCTTGATTCGGGTGGTCAGCCAGGCGGGGCCGGACCCGGCGAGGGTCGGGATCGCACTCCCGATCGAGGCGACGGTTGAGCAGATCGGGGCCGGGTACCGGCTGGACCAACAGTTCCTGAGCTACCGAAGGCAGAGCCAGTGAGTGATGCAGTGGTCGTCGGTGCCGGGCCCAATGGGCTGGTCGCGGCGAACCTCTTGGTCGACGCCGGCTGGGATGTGGTTCTTCTCGAGGCGAACGACGCGATCGGTGGCGCTGTCCGCAGTTCGACCGACGTTGATGCCGACTTCGTGCATGACACGTTCAGTTCGTTCTACCCACTCGCCGCGGTGTCTCCCACCATCAAGGCATTGCACCTCGACGAGTACGGCCTGGAATGGTCCAACGCACCTTCCCCGGTCGGCAACCCTTTGCGTACCGGCGGGTGGGCGCTCGTTCATCCCGATCCGGCCGACACCGCGGCCGCCCTTGACGCCCAAACTCCGGGAGACGGCCAAGCCTGGCTCGACCTGTACTCCGACTGGGAGCGCGTCGGTCCGGCGATCACCCAAGCCCTGCTCACCCCGTTTCCGCCTGTCCGCGCGGGGATCGACCTGGTCCGGCACCTCCTGGGTCCGAGAGGACTGAAGCGGCTGCAACTCCTCATCAGTCCGGTTGGCTCAGCCACCGACAAGAGATTCGCCGGCGAGGCCGCGAAGTTGCTCCTGGCCACCAACTCTCAGCACGCGGATATCGCTCCGACCTCCTGGGGCTCGGGTTTTATGGGCTGGTTGCTGGTCATGATCGCGCAGCAGTACGGCTATCCCGTTCCCCGTGGCGGGGCCGGCCGGCTGTCGCAGGCCATGGCCGACCGTTTCACTTCGCGGGGTGGCTCGATCGTCTGCCAGGCACGAGTCGATCAGATCGTGGTTCGCGGCGGCCGGGCGGTCGCAGTACGGACTGTCGACGGCACGGAGTATCCGGTCGGCCGTGCTGTGCTTGCGGATGTCTCGGCTCCCGCGCTCTACAGCGAGCTCATCCGTCAGCAGGATCTCCCTTCCCACGTGCGGCAACGGCTTCGGCTCTTCAAGTGGGATCCCGGTACCGTCAAAGTCGATTGGGCACTCAGCTCGTCGATACCCTGGCGGGACGCCCCCGCTCTTGCCCCGGGCACCGCCCATATCGCCGATTCTGTCCAGGACCTGCGCCGATGGTCCGCCCAACTCGCCGCCGACTGGATTCCGGACCGGCCGTTTCTGTTGATGGGGCAGATGACGACGGCAGATCCGAGCCGCTCTCCAGCGGGCACCGAGTCGGCCTGGGCCTATACCCACGTACCGCATGCCACCCGAGGGGATGCCGGCGGCCGGCTCACAGGTGAGTGGGACACCGCCGAGGCCGAGGCGTTTGCCGAGCGAATGGAAGCACGGGTCGAGGAGTACGCCCCTGGCTTCACGGACCGGATCATCGGCCGCCGGATCCTCAGCCCCGGAGAACTCGAGCGGCGCAACGCGAATCTGGTCGGCGGAGCCGTCAACGGCGGAACCGCGGGCCTGAGGCAAGAACTCTTCCTCCGGCCGATGCCGGGCTTCGGACGGGCCGAGACCGCCATCAAGTCGCTGTACCTCGCGTCAGCATCGGCCCACCCGGGGGGCGGAGTACATGGCGCGTGTGGTTCCAACGCGGCTCGCGCCGCCCTCTTCCACGCCCGCTAGCGGCGAATCGCCTTCCTGCCAACGGTCACCGCCGCGGCGGCCAGCGCCGCTCCGGTCAATGGTCGCAGCCAATGTCGGCCCCAGCGCCCGTACTCCCCATCCCCCACCGGCAGGGGCACCATCACGTTGCCCGGATGCGCGCCGATCTCATCGCGCGACAGTGCTCCTGCCTTCATCAGCGGAGTCACCAGCATGTCGAAGACGGCCGGCAGACGGCGAAACCCGAACCGGGTGAGTTTGTTTGCCACGCCGACAGATGCTGACCGCTTCGGTCGGTCGGCCAGGCGCAGGATTCGCCGTGCGACTTTCTCTGGTGGGTCTACCGGAGGCGGCGGACGGCCGATCCGGCCGGCATAGTTCGCCGCCTGCGAGTAGGCAGGTGTGTTCACCGACCCCGGCCAGACGAGCGAGACCTCGATTCCCGGGTCGGATCTGACTTCGATCTGCCAGCAGCGGGTCAGTCCGTGGATCGCCCACTTGCTGGTGACATAGGAGCTCAGGTACGGCGTCGCGATCGTGCCGAGCAGGGATCCGACCACGATCAGCGTGCCGCCGTTTCGGCGACGGAAGGCGCGCAACGCCGATCGGCCGACGTTGGCCGTGCCTTGGACGTTGACCGTCACCACCTGATTGAAGATGCCGGCCGGAACGTCCTCGAACCGGCCGTACGCGAGGACTGCCGCGGCATGGACGACGACATCGATGCTGCCGAATCGTCGCTCCGCAGCCGCCATCAACTCGTCGACCTGATCGGCATCCGCCACATCCGTCGGGACGACCAGAACCTCGCCGCCGTCACCGACGCAGAGCTTCTCAGCGACAGCGAGGCTGTCGATCGAGCGGGCCGCAAGCACCAGCCGAGCGCCCTGCCTGGCAAAGGCTCTGGCGGTCGCGAGCCCGATGCCGCTCGAGGCGCCGGTGACGACGACAGCCCCCGTCACGGCGTCAACAGCACCTTCACCGCACCGTCCTGCTTCTTCTGGAACATCTCGTACGCCGCCGGCCCTTCGCTCAGCGGCAGTCGATGCGTTGCGAATCCATCGACACCCAGCGGGTCGTCATCGGTCAACAGCGGCAGGATGTCATCCACCCAGCGCCGGACGTTGCCCTGTCCCATCCTGAGCTGGAGCTGCTTGTCGAACATCGTCATCATCGGCAACGGGTCGGCCGCACCGCCGTACACGCCGCTCAAGGAGACGGTCCCGCCACGCCTGGCGAGTTCGATCGCCAGGTAGAGCGCCGCGAGACGATCGACCCCGATCGTCTGCATCATCTTCTCCGCCAGAGCGTCCGGCATCAGACCGACCAGTTTGTGCGCGGCCTGCGCCTTCGGCGACCCGTGCGCCTCCATTCCGACGGCATCGATGACGGAGTCCGCGCCACGGCCGTCGGTGAGCTGACGCACCTGCTCAGCCACGTCGCCGGAGTACTCGAGCACCTCCACGCCGCGTTCCTGGGCACGCTTCAAGCGCTCAGGCACCAGATCGATCCCGATCACTCGATGCCCGCGGTGCAGCCCGATCCTGGCCGCCATGTCCCCGATGGGCCCGAGACCGATGACAGCCAGGGTCCCACCGTCCGGCACACCGGCGTACTCGACTGCCTGCCAGGCGGTCGGCAGGACATCGGAGAGGAAGACGAAGCGATCGTCAGCTGGACCCGCAGGAACGATGATCGGCCCGTACTGCGCCTGCGGCACCCGCAGGTACTCCGCCTGGCCGCCCGGCACCTGTCCGTACAACCTGGTGTATCCGAACAGGGCTGCGCCCATGCCCTCCTCGCGGACCTGAGTGGTCTCACACTGAGACTGCAGACCCCGGTCGCACATGAAGCAATGGCCGCACGCGATTCCGAACGGAATGACGACCCGGTCCCCCGCCTTCAGATTCGTCACCGCGGAGCCTGTCTCGATCACGACCCCCATCGGCTCGTGCCCAAGCACATCGCCCGGCTCCAGATAGGGCGCCATCACCTCGTAGAGGTGCAGGTCGGACCCACAGATACCGGTCGACGTCACCTCGATGATGGCGTCGGTCGGCTCCTGGATCACCGGATCCGGCACCTCTGAATACTCGATCTTCCTTTTACCCTGCCAAGTCAGTGCCTTCATGTGGCCGCCGGTACCCGCGCCGGCGAGCGTGAATCGGCAACGGTCGCCCGCCGCGTACCAAGTTGTGCACGAGCGAGAACAGGTATGGCGCTTTCCCCGATGTGTGATGCCGGGGTACCGGCGATCGACAACACCACTCTGGAGGAGGGTCATGCCCCCGAAACGCAAGACTTCCGGCACTTCTCGCGGGTTCACGACGGAGCCGATCGCTCCTGCGCAGCGGCCCGACGACCGTCCGGTCGAGGCGGCGAAGGGCCGGCTGCAGACCAGCGCTCTGCTCACCACTGCCCAGGGGGTGCGTCTTCCGGACACGGATCACTCGCTGAAGGCCGGTCCTCGCGGCCCCAGCCTGATGGACGACTTCCATCTGCGCGAGAAGATCACCCATTTCGACCACGAACGGATCCCCGAGCGGGTGGTCCATGCCCGCGGAGCGGCTGCCCACGGCACCTTCACCGCCTACGGCAACGCCGCGTCCGCGACGAAGGCCGGGTTCCTGCAACGCGGTCGGGAAACCCCGGTCTTCGTCCGGTTCTCGACCGTACTCGGTTCTCGTGGCTCGGCGGACACCGTTCGAGACGTGCGGGGGTTCGCGGTCAAGTTCTACACCGACGAAGGCAATTTCGACCTTGTCGGCAACAACATGCCCGTCTTCTTCATCCAGGACGGCATCAAGTTCCCCGACGTCATCCACGCCGCGAAACCACACCCGGACCGGGAGATTCCGCAGGCACAGAGCGCTCACGACACGTTCTGGGATTTCGTCTCGCTGCACACCGAGGCGACCCACCACGTGATGTGGGCGATGTCCGACCGTGGGATCCCGCGCTCCTTCCGGACCATGGAGGGTTTCGGGGTCCATACGTTCCGCCTCGTCAGCGCCGACGGCGAGACGTGTCTGGTCAAGTTCCATTGGAAGCCCATCGCCGGCGTCCACTCGCTCGTCTGGGAGGAAGCTCAGATCGCCGCCGGCGTCGACCCGGATTTCCACCGCCGCGATCTGGCCGACGGCATCGATGCCGGTGCACCGTTCGAGTACGAACTCGGTCTGCAGATCATGCCCGACTCGGTCGACCAGACCTTCGAAGGCCTCGACCTGCTCGACCCGACGAAGATCGTTCCGGAGGAGCTGTGCGAGGTCCAGCTCGTCGGCAAACTGACCCTTGACCGGAATCCGACGAACTACTTCGCCGAAACCGAGCAGGTCGCCTTCCACACCGGGAACCTGGTACCGGGTATCGAGGTGACCGACGATCCGCTGATGCAGGCCCGCCTGTTCTCCTACCTGGACACCCAACTCACCCGGCTCGGCGGCCCGAACTTCACCCAGTTGCCGATCAACTGCCCGCACGCGGCAGTCAACGACAACCTGCGTGATGGCATGCACCAGACCGCGGTGCCCCACGGCGTGGCTCCGTACTTGCCGAACAGTCTCGGCCAGGAAGGGGAACCCGTACCCGCCGAGGCGAGCGAAGGCGCCTTCGTTCACGTACCTCGCGAGGTCAGTGGCCCGAAGGTGCGCGAGAGCCCGGCATCCTTCTCCGACCACTTCTCCCAAGCCACCCTGTTCTGGGCCAGCATGACCGAGGTCGAGCGCAGCCACATCATCGAGGCCTTCACCTTCGAGCTCGGTAAGTGCTTCGAACAGCCGATCCGCGAGCGAATGCTCGGCGTACTGGCCAACGTCGACACCGACCTCTGCAGCGCAGTCGCGAAAGGTCTCGGACTCGCGGCCCCGGGCGGAGCACCGACGGCGGCTGCCGTCACCTCTCCTGCCCTGTCCCAGATCATCACGGTGCCTGGACCGATCGCGGGACGGGTCATCGGCGTCGTCGCCGCTGACGGCGCCGATCTGGCCGGCATCAACAAGCTTCGCCGCGCGGTCGAAGCGCAAGGCGCTGTACTCCGGTTGCTCGCTCCTGCCGGCGGCACCATCAAGACGGCGCGCTCCACGCAAACCGTCGAGCGGACTCTCCTGACCAGCCGCTCCATCGAGTACGACGCTTTGGTGGTCGCGGCAGGCAACCCCGACCTCAAGAACATCAAACTGACCGTCCTACTCGGCGAACTCTTCCGGCACTGCAAGGTCATCGGTGCCTGGGGCAACGGGGACCAGGTCCTCACAGCGGCCGGCATCGACACGACCGCGCCCGGCATTCTTCTCGCCGAGTCGATGGCCAAGCCCTACACCACCGAACTGTTCGCAGCCATCGGCTGTCACCGCGTCTGGGAGCGCGCAGAACTGGGGATGGCCGAGTAGACGCAGGTGGTAGGAACCACTGACGATCGCTGCGAGTACCGAGAGACTAGGGACCACTCAGGGAAGGCCGGGTGTCCGGCGCGGGTCGGCGGGCCGCGGGTCGTCCGGGGTCGCTCTCGCGCGGCGCTTGGCAAGAATGACGCCGCCCACGACCACCACCGGGATCAGTAGTCCGAATCCGAGCCAGCCGATGCCCGACCAGTCGTCGCGGTCTCCGTCTGCCGATCCGCTCGGCTCCGGGTTCGGCGTCGCCGCAGATCCGACGCCAGGACTCACGGGTGGGCTGTCGGTCGCGGAGATGGCGGGAGCGACCTCGAGCACCCCGGCAACCGACGGCGACCACAGCACCACTACGCCCCAGATCGCGGCGAAAACAATGATGCCGCCGGCAAGCAGTCCCGTGACCGTGCGGCGTGAGAGGTTCGTCATTGGCGTTCGGTACCCGATCGCCGGCGCGCAGAACCTCTGCATAAGTTTCGCTGTTCTCCTCCGTCCGTTGGGGTACCGCGGTCCACAAACCATCTGCGCTCCGTAGAGCTGGGAACAAGTCCTGACGGCTCGGCTACAGGGTCGCGCGTGCCGGGCCGATGAGGCGGCGTTGCCGAGACTGCCTGACATGCGCACGTACCCTGCTGTTCGCGTTCCCGCTGATCGCCAACAAGGAGAGGAATGAGGACGGAACCGGTCGCTGCGTAAGTGCTGTTGAGCCGCGAGACGAGGAGTTGATGCTGGGATGACGGCAGGGCGATCGCTACCCACACAGGACGAAGTGCTCAGGTACTTCGACACGCTGTCGAACTGGGGACGGTGGGGCGACGACGACGAGCGCGGCACTCTGAACCACATCACCGACGACGTCCGGCTGGCGGCGGCACGGGCCGTGCGCCACGGCAGGAGCGTGTCGTGCGCCTGGGAGGTCGCCGTACCGGAAGAAATGGAGCGCTCGACAACGACGTGCCCGTGCGCCGCCGACATGCCGGGTGCCGAGAACATGCCGGTGGCCGCCTTCCGCAACGACCGCCGCTGGGGCTTCTCGAACGAGCGACTCGGCATCATGTTCCACGGCAACACGATCACCCACATCGACTCGCCGTGCCACATCTTCTGGGACGGCACGATGTACAACGGGCGGTCGCACTCGCTGGTCGACGCCGCAACGGGATCGGCCTGGGCGGCTGTCACGGCAGCGGCGAACGGCATCGTCACGCGTGGCGTCCTGCTCGACATCGCGAGGGCCCGCCACGTGCCGTGGCTCGAACCGGGCCAGGGTGTGTTCCCCGAAGATCTCGAAGAGGCCGAGCGGTGCCAAGGTGTGCAGGTGCGGCCCGGCGACGCGGTACTCCTGCGGACCGGCTACGGCCGCGCCCGGCACGAGGCCGGCGATGCCGGCGGTTTCACGCAGGCCGGCTGGCACGCGTCCTGCCTGCCGTGGCTACATGAACGGCAGGTCGCGCTGATCGCCGCCGACACCCCCCAAGACGTCCAGCCGTCAGGCTACGAAGACATATTGATGCCGGTCCACGCCGTAAGCCTCGTCGCGATGGGCCTATGGCTACTCGACAACTGCGACCTCGAGGCCTGCGCAACAACAGCTGCCGAGCTCAACCAGTGGGACTTCCACCTAGCCGTCGCCCCAGTCCGCTTCGCCGGCACCTCCGGCAGCCCAGTCAACCCGATCGCCACATTCTGACCAGACCGCCAGTACCTGTCACACGAGCAGCGTCTCGAGTTCCGGAAGTCGGCCGAACAGGTCGGGGAGGCCGCGTACGCCGTTGCGCACGGACTCGTGCGACAGCGCGAGGTCAGGGCCGGTGCTCGCCTCGACACCGGCGAGGCAGCGGAGAATGTTCCACCTCGTGTGCCCCAGCCAGCCGCCGATCATGAACACGAACCAGCTTGGACCCGACGGTGGCAGCACTCCGCCTGCTGCGACGTAGCCGTCGAGGACCGAGCGGAAGATGGTGGGCTCGATGTTGTCGAAGCCAGGTCCCTTCGCGAGACTCAGCGCGGTCGAGCCGAGCTCACCGGACAGGTCGAGCCTCCCCGAGAGCTCCCAGTCGAGCACCACCGGCCGGCCGTCTCGAGCGAGCAGGTTCCACGGTTGGATGTCCTTGTGGGTCAGCACGACGGGGCCCGGCCGTTGGCAGCTGTCGACGAAGTGGGCAATCGCGAGGAACATCTCGACGCGGGAGGCGAGTTCGTCGGCCCACGGCTGTCCGGTCGCCGCCGCCCGCTCGGCAAGCTCGGGCCAGTCCCGTGAGGCCGGGTCCTCGATCGACCCGTGGGTCCACTCGACGTCGAGCGCGTGGATGCGCGCGAGGATCTCACCGACCTCGAACGCGTACGCCGCCGACACCGGCGCTTCCGGCACCTTCTCCCCCTCGACCCATCGGTGGACAAGCGTTTGGTGGTCGGCCGAGATCGGCTCTGGCATCGGTATGCCGGCAGCGAAGGCCGCCCGCTCGAACCTGAACACGTCCTCGACGCGGTAGGTCCAGCGGCGGTCGACGAGGTTCAACTCCTTCACCGCGAACGACCCCTGGTCGGTGTCGAGCCGGTACATCCGGTTGGCGAACCCACCGTGGACGCGGATCACCGGCCCGATCGGCGCGCCGAGCTGCGAAAGGTTCATCCACACAATCTAGGGCTCGCAGTTCATCGCTGCACCGGAATTACCATCCCCGGCGGCCTGTCGTCGTGTTCGCGCAGCATCCGCATTACCAGTGAGTGATGAGTGGCCTGTCCGGTTCGTGCTGCCGCCAGGCTTCGATGAGGCGGGCGAGGCGGGTGGGGGCGGCGATGCCGCGCACGGTCGCGATCCTGCCGTCGGCGACGTCGAACGTCACGGCGCCGACGACCTGGTCGCCGACCACGAAGAGGATGGCGGGGGCGCCGTTGACGAGCGCGTAGTACATGGCGGGAGTGGGTCAACTCGCCTCACCGATGCCGCAGCGTGCCTAGCGGCCAGGTGCTGATCCAGTCCACGACGGTTCGGTGCAGAACCTCGTCCAACTCGGCCCGATCGGCTCGCACCCAGGTGTTGAGACGAGCGTCGTACTCCGCTTCCTTGGCCGGGTAGATGTACACACACCCGATGACCGTGCTCGTCCCCGGCTCCAGCACCGTGTAGGTGAAGCCGCGGCGAGCCGCGAAATCGGCGGCATGGCGGTCGAGGTCGGCCAGGTTCTTCTCCAGCGACAACCCCTCCACCGGCGGCCAGTTGCCCATCTCGGCGGTCGCCCGGATGTATTCGATGCTGCCACTCCAGGCCGCGTGATCGGAGACGTTGTGCTGCGGGCCGAGCGGCTCGAGCCGGAACCCCGGTCCGGCAAACTCGATCGGCGCAACGAAGTCGTCCGGGACGAAAACACGTTCACTCATGACCAAGACCTTAGGCTCAGTTGGCTCCAGGTGGTCCGGCTCGGGACCACTGCTTCGAGGCGGTCTACCGCACCGTCATCGACTGGAGGTGAATAGCCGGAGGCGTCGAGCAGGTTCAGGCTGCAGGCCATGCAACACAACCATCAGTTGCGGGATACGGCGAGGCCCGCCACCGCGGGGACGAGCTCGGCGTGCAGCTCCTCGGCGAGCACCAGGAACAAGCGCAGCTCACGCAACTCAACGTCCCGGCATCGTGAAGCGATGCTACGCATCGCGTGCAGCAACTCGATCTTGATGGCGCCCGCTCACCCTGCGAGGGTCGGGGCATGGACTTCGACAAGGTGTTCACGGTGGGCGTACTCACACCCCACGCGGCGCCTGGTCCGGAGACCGAGATGCCGGACATGGCGCCGGGGCAGGTCCGCGTTGAGGTCTCGAGGACCCGGAACGCGATGTCCTGTTCTTCTCGTGACGCCGCGTCGACCTCACCGGACGGCCTTCGGGCACAGGCGGGCGCGACGGCCCTCGACGAGGAGGCTTCAGCGCTGCTGCCTGCCGTGGACGTGCTCGCCTTCGCGTCGACGGGCTCGGGGTACGCCTTGGGCTACGACGAGGAGTCCGCGCTCGTCAGGCGACTCCGGGAGCGGTGGGACGTGCCGGTGTGCGCCACCTCCCTGTCAGCGGTGTCGGCGCTGCGATCCCGACAGGTCAAGCGCATCAGCCTCGTCCACCCGCCGTGGTTCGGGTCCTCGCTCAACGAGCTCGGCGCGGAGTACTTCCGCAGCCAGGGCTTCGAGGTCGTCGATGCTCGGCTGGCAGCCCTTCCCGACGACCCGGATCAAGTCCAGCCGGCCATGGTCGTCGAGTGGGTCGCGCAGCACCTCCGCCACCGCGCCGAAGCAGTATTCATCGGCGGGAACGGCTTGCGAGCCGCTCGCGCCATCCACCATTTGGAGTCCCGGACCGGACGCCTCGTTCTGCAGGCGAACCAGGTCCTCCTGTGGTCCGTCCTCCAGCACGCCGGAGCACCGGTGACCGTACGAGGGTTCGGGAAGCTGTTCGACGACCGTCGGCCCGACGGGAACAAGACAGAGGAGAGATAGGTCATGCGAAACGTCATTCTGTACATGTCGATGTCGCTGGACGGGTTCGTCGGCAGCGACCGTGAGCACCCCGGGACCGCGATCCCCGACGCCGAACTCAAGCAGTGGAAACTCGACCGGATCAGCAAGGCCGGCGCCCACCTCATGGGCCGCACGTCGTACCAGGAGATGTCGTCGTACTGGCCGCAGTCGGACGACGAGTACGCGACCCCGATGAACGACATCCCCAAGGTCGTGTTCTCCAAGACGCTCAGCGACGCAGAGGCGACCTGGCCGGTCACCCGGGTCGCGCGGGGCGACCTCGCGACCGAGATCGCCGCGATCAAGGCCGAACCCGGCGCGGACGTGATCGTGTGGGGCGGTGCACGGTTCGCCGGCGCTCTGGCCGCGGCCGACCTGATCGACGAATACCGCCTCCTCGTCCAGCCCTTGGTGCTCGGAACAGGACAGGCCCTGTTCGACCAACTGCCAGACTCCAGGCACCTGAACCTCATCGAGGCCCTGCCGTTTCCCAGCGGCACCGTGGTTCACATCTACCGGCCACAACACACCTGAGAAAGTGGAGGCACCATGGGCAAGGTAGTCGCGCAGGCGATCATGTCGCTCGACGGGTACGTCGCAAAGCAGGACAACACCATCGGCCGGTTGTTCGACTGGCTGCAAAACGGCGAGGTCGAGATCCCAACTCCCGCTGAGGACTTCGCTGTCCACCTGACCCCGCCGAGCTCGGAACACTGGCGGCGGTGGGTGGCCTCACTCGGCGCACTGGTTTGCGGCCGGACACTGTTCGAGGTGGCCGAGGGCTGGCAGGGTCGCCACACACTCGACGTCCCCGTCGTCGTCGTGACGCACAGGGTCCCCACCGACTGGATCGAGGCACACCCCGAGGCACCGTTCACCTTCGTGACCGACGGCGTAGCGGCCGCAATCGCTCATGCACAGACCCTCGCCGGCGACCGCGACGTCGCGGTCAGCGGTGGCACCATCGCCCGGCAATGCCTGGACCTCGGGCTGCTCGACGAAGTGGCCGTCGACCTCGTCCCGGTCCTGATGGGCGAAGGCAACCGCCCCTTCTTCGGCAAGCTCTCGGCTGACGACGTACTACTCGGCAACCCATCAGTCTGCGTCCAGGGAGACCGCGTCACCCATCTCGTGTTCCCAGTAGTGCACTAACCGCCGCCCCGCAGCACGTTGCCGAAGTCCGCAACGCGGGGTTGAAGCCTCAGCAGGTCCCCGTCGCGGGTTGCTAGGCCTGTCCTTGTCGCTGGTCGTTGATACGCAGGGCTTCGGCGGCCCCGGCCCATCGTGAACGCCGGACAGTCATCGTCGAAACTGGCCGGCCAGCGGGCCGAGGCTGACCCCATCAGAGTCTCCAAGTGCCGGTTGGGGTCATCGCACCTCCATGCCGAAGGGCCCCGGTGCCGAAGCACCGGGGCCCAAGGGGTTGGGATTGTCACCATCTACCAGCCGTGAGGCCGGTCTTACAGATCCGCAGGACGCCACGTGAAGGCTGTCACTGCGGGGATCGCTGAATGCGTAACCGAAGACCACCTTCCAATCCGATGGAACCACGGCACCCGCCCGGCGAAGTACTGGCACTGGCGGGCGATCCGACGGTGTAATCCCTTCCCTTCTCTCGAACCACAACTACCTACCACTACTGCAACTACAAACAGCTACTGCAACTACGAAACTGCACCATCAACTGCGAACTGCTACTACGGATACGGAACCGCGACTACAACTACGAACTACCTACTGCGACTACAGACTTCAACTGCGAACTGCAACTGCTGCTTGCATCCGTCAAACCTGGAGCCCTTTCCGACCACTGGCTCCAGCGACTCTGACCGGATCCTGGCGTGAAACCCGAGCCCCTTCACTGATCGGCCCGGCGGAGTCCGCCGTCGTGCGTACATCACAATCACATTCTGGGACAGGACGTTAGCTGTCCACGTCAGCTTCGCTGTGCTTCTCTGTCAACACGAGGAACACTACACACGCCATCCAGCAATGTCTAATCCGGCCACCACAGATATTGCGAGTGGCGCAGGAGAGCTTCGAGCCGCTGCTGAGGTCCGGCCGCGGCCGGACCTCACTGACCGGCGGCTCCCAAGGAGCGCGGCGGGTCGGGCCGAAGAGCGACATCCCCGCGATTGCTCTTGAGCAGAGCCTCAGCGACGGCGGACCGCCTGCACGGCGATGTCGTAGAGCTCGGCGATGTCGACGCTCCCGCGCAGCCGCACCCACTCCTCGTTCGCGGCCTGCAGGCAGGTGATCCCGGCTGCCGCGATCGCGCGCGCCTCGAGGACGCGATGCTGGGAGGCCGGCAGTCGCGGCTCGATCAATGGCGCGAGCAGGTCCTGCCAGCGCGCCTGCTTCTCCGCGTGCCCGGCGCGCAGCGATTCGTTGCCGAAAAGGAGCGTCGTGATCTCGAGCCGGTCATCCGCGGACATCTCGATCTCCAGGAGGACCTGGAACGCGGCACGCAGCGACTCCCAAGCACCCTCGTCGGCCGGCCGCTCGGCGAATCGCGCGGCGATCAGCTCGCCTTGCTCGGACAGGCTGCTGAGCGCCAGGTCCTCCTTGTTACGGAAGTAGTTGAACAGCGTGCGCCTGGAGACGCCCGCCGCGGCCGCTACCTCCTCGACCGTCGTGTTGTCGTAGCCCTTGGCGGCGAACAACTCCAGGGCCGTGCGCGCGAGCAGCGAGCGGACCACGGCGCGCGTCTGCTCCCGGATGGGCGTCACCTTCTGAGTCATGCACCCATGGTACAGGAGTTCATTCGATGTAATCTCTTGCACTCAGTGCATCATCGTGCATATAGTGTCGCCATGACCACCATTGATTACCGCAACCAGACCATCGTCGTCACAGGAGCGAGCTCAGGTCTCGGCGCCGAGTTCGCCCGCCAGCTCGCCGCCCGTGGCTCGAACCTCGTGCTCGTCGCCCGTCGCGCCGACCGGCTCGAGACCCTGGCCGAGGAGCTGACCCGCACCCATGGTGTCGCCGTGACCGTGATCGCTCGCGATCTCGGGCTGCCCGACGCCGGTCGTAGCCTCCGCGCCGAGCTGGAGTCCCGGGGCATCCACGCGACCGGGCTGGTCAACAACGCGGGCTTCGGCACCCACAACGCCTTCCCGGACGAGGACCCGGACCGGCTGCAGGACATGATCGCGCTGAACGTCGGCGCCCTGGTCGACCTCAGCAGAGCGTTCATCGGCCCGCTGACGGCGGCCGGCAACGGCGTGCTGATCAACGTCGCCAGCCTGCTCGGCTTCCAGCCCACGCCGTACCTCGGTGTCTACGGCGCCACGAAGGCCTTCGTCCTCAACTTCACCGAAGCACTGTGGGAAGAGACCCGCGGCACCGGCCTACACGTCCTGGCCGTCAGCCCCGGCGCGATCGAGACCGAGTTCTACGACGCCGCCGGCAGCCAATCCGCCGACTACGGCGCCAAGCGCGTAACCCCTCACGAGGTCGTCCGGATCGCCCTGAAGACCCTCGACCGTCGCTCAAGCCCACCCTCCGTGATCACCAACGGCCGGCCGATAGCCATGGCCAGCAAGTTCCTGCCTCGCCGCCAGGTCGTCCGGTTCATGGGTGCCACCCAGCGACGTGCCATGCGCGGCGCCTGACGCACTCCCACCGGGGTTCTGCCTCCCCCAGCAACAGTCCCAACCACTGATCGAGGAGCACTCCCGTGCCTACCACCACCAAAGCCAACCCCACCTCGGCCGGACAATCCGACCGGGAACGCTTCAGCGACATCCTCACCGTTCAGCGCGCTGCCTATCTGCGCGACGGCGCGCCATCATTGACCCAACGGCGCAGCGACCTGAAGAAGTTCAAGGCCGCGCTGCTCTCCCGCCGCGAGGCCATCGAGGCCGCCATCAACACCGACTTCGGCAACCGCTCACGCCACGAGACCGCGATGATGGAAATTCTGGGTGTCGTCCAGGGCATCGACTACCTCGTCCGCAACCTGCGCCGTTTCCTGCGGCCGGCCCGCCGCCACATCGCCCTGCACCAGCGTGCAGGCAGCAACCACATCGAGTACCAGCCACTCGGTGTGGTGGGCGTCATCTCACCGTGGAACTACCCCGTGAACCTGTCGCTGATGCCGGTCGTCACCGCCATCGCCGCAGGCAACCGCGTCATGCTCAAGCCATCGAAGTTCTCGCCCGCGACCAATGCCGAGCTCGCGTCCATGGTCGCCGAGATCTTCGGTGAAGATCAGGTCACCGTCGTCAACGGCGACGGAGCGGCATTCTCCTCGCTCCCGTTCGATCACCTGGTCTTCACCGGCAGCTCTGCAGTCGGCCGGTCGGTGATGAAGGCCGCGAGCGAGAGCCTCGTCCCGGTCACCCTCGAGCTCGGCGGAAAGTCTCCGACGATCGTTGCCAAGGGCCACGTGCACGACCGGGCCGTGTCCTCCATCGTCTTCGGGAAACTGCTCAGCGGTGGACAGACCTGCATCGCCCCGGACTACGCATTGGTGCACGAGTCCGAGATCGACACCTTCGTCAACACCTACGACAGGCTGGTGAAAACCGCCTACCCGGACGGCCCGACGAGCAAGGACTACACCTCGATCGTCAACGACAAGCAGTACTCGATCCTCCTCGACCTGGTCGAGGACGCCCGCGCACATGGCGCACTGATCATCGAGGTCGGACACCGGCCGGAGGATGCCACCCAGCGCCCACACACGTTCGCGCCCACTGTCGTGCTCGGTGTCACCGACGACATGCGGATCGCCCACGAAGAGATCTTCGGGCCGATCCTGCCGATCTTCCCCTACCGCGACATCGATGACGCCATCGACTACGTGAACGCTCGACCGCGCCCACTCGCGCTCTACTACTTCGGCGGCAAGGACGCGGACCGGCGCAAGGTGCTCGACCGTACGACGTCCGGCAACGTCACCGTGAACGGCACGATCATGCACGTCGGCCAGGACGACCTTCCGTTCGGCGGTGTCGGCGAGAGCGGCATGGGCAAATACCACGGGATCGAGGGCTTCCGCACCCTCAGCCACCCCAAGGGCATCTACGTGCAGGGCCGCTGGAACAGCATCACCCTCCTGCAGGCGCCGTTCGGACGGCGTGCCGACGCCCTCCTCAACTTCTTCCTCCGCTGAACACGTAGCCGACCTCCGCCGTCCCCGATCACCACGACCGCACAGAACGGACCCAGACTCATGACCACCAACTCCACAGCTGCAACCGTGACGCGAGGCTCGTGCACCTGCGGCGCGAACACCTTCGAGGTGAAGGCCGGCGTCCCCATGCAGCGCTTCTACTGCCACTGCCTGTACTGCCAGCAATTCATGGGCAAGCCCGCTACCGATGTGACCTTCGTCCGGGCCAAGAACATCGTGATCCACGCAGAGCACGCCACCTTCAACAACCCGAAGGTGCTACCTCCCGGCTTCGCCCACGGGCGTGGCTCGCGCTTCGGGAATCCCGACAAGGGGCGCTTCGCCAAGTGCGCGAGGCTCAACCGCGGCCGCTGCGACGAATGCGGCCAGCCGTTCATCGAGACCATCGGCGGATCGGCCGGAATGGTGTTCATCCCCAGCGGCAACTTCGAACACCAAGACGCCCTGCCACCGGTACAGCGACACATCTACTACCGGCTACGCGTCCAGAACGTCACCGACGACCTACCCAAGCACCACTACTTCGCCAGCAGCCAATTCGCGATCTACCGGATGATCAGCCGCCTGTTCCGCCGTCCGTGAACCGCTCCATCGTCCCCAGCCAACCCGATCTAAAAGGCGCACCATGAACGCCCTCAGCACAATCACCCTCGAGCGTCCGACGCGGTAGCTGGCCACCATCACGTTCACGAACGCCGCGGTACCGCGGGTGCGGGATCATGCTCACCGGGTCGGGGTGAACCGTCCCCAGACCGCGCTGGAGCCGGCCGAGCCCTTGGCGTCGACGCGGTAGGTGTCGCGGGTGACCTTGCGGACACCGGTGGCGTGGTTGTACTGGCCGGCGAACTCCGACGAGGAACGCGGCGGCCAGGCAGACCACAACGCCGACGGCCAGCAGCGCCAGCGGAATGCCGATGGCCCGCCGGTCATTGCCCGGTCGCCGGGCACCTCGTTGCATAAGTTTGGCATGAGTTCCTGGAGTCGGGGGTACGGTTCGATGCAGCAAGTCGATGACCGTGGTTCAAGGGTGTGCCACGCCGTGACTCCCGTCGCGAGGTCATGCAATGGTTATTACCGAGATCACCAGCCTCCAGCAGATCCCGCTCAACTGCTCGTCCCCGCAAGACCGGGCCCGCCGCGAAGCCGCGACCAGACAGCTACTGCAAGCCAGAGTCGACTGTACGGACGAGACGCAGCGTCAGCGCCTGCTCGAGCAAGCTGTGGAACTGAACATCGAAATCGCCCGCGGGATCGCGCGGCGGTTCCGCAACCGGGGCCCCGAAGACGACGATCTGGAACAGGTCGCCTACCTCGGGTTACTGAAAGCCGTGCGCGGCTTTCGTCTTGACGATGGCACCCCGTTCATAGGGTTCGCCGTCCCCACAATCCGCGGCGAGATCAAACGCTACTTCCGCGATTGCAGCTGGACTGTGCGGATCCCGCGCCGGCTTCAGGAACTGCAGGGAACAATCGCCGCCGCGCTGCCGGCGCTGGAACAGGAATTAGGCCGAGAACCCAGCCATGAAGAGATCGCGGGACGGACCAATGTCCCGGTCGCCGAGGTCGAGCAGGCACTGGCCGCCCGGGGGTGTTTCAACGTGCTGTCCCTGGATCGCCCCAACGGCTACCACGAAGGCGGAGAAGAGTTGCCGTTGAGCGACACCCTCCGCGCCACCGACGACTCCTATGTCGAGCAGTTGGAGGCGGTAGACATGCTCAACCCGCTCCTCGAGGATCTGGCTCCCCGCGACCGGCGGCTGCTCGAACTGCGGTTCATCGAGGGCTGGACCCAAGCCGACATCGGCAAAGACATCGGCGTCAGCCAGATGCAGGTCTCGCGGCTGCTGACCAAACTTCTCGCCGACCTGCGCGAACAGCTGGCAGCGTTGTCCCCAGCGGCCTGAGCCGCTAGATCGAAGGCTCGGGAAGCCGACCACTGGCCTGGTGCCGCAACGATGCGTCGGCCATCGGGTGCGTACGCTCGCTGACGCCGACTCGCCGCGGCGGCTCCGGCTGCGCGGCTCATGATCCTGATCGACCGGAGGCCTCACACTGGTCGGTCGGGTGTCTCGCCGCCGTTCTTGGGATGCTCCTGAGTGCCTTACCGCGGATGGCGGCGAGACAACCTCCAGAGGTCTCCTGCGCAGTCCGCCAAAGCCTCGACCACCACCTCAAGAGCGGCCTCCTCCGAGAGCGCCGGGTTTCGCAGTACCCGGCGGACAGGCAGTCATCGACGGTAGGGATGGCTGGTTCCCATCACGCTAGGCGCGTTCAGGTTGCTTCGTGGTCGTAGGGCGACGGGAACGTCGGAGTCGTTTTCCTTACTGCGTCGGCCGTGGCCTCACGCTCCGTCCCTTCCAGCAGATGCTTGCGGATGAAGGTTCGGGGGTTGAGTTCGCGGACGTCGAGGTCGGCGAACTCCGGCCCTAGTTCGTCGCGCAGATCCTTCTGCGCGTTGGCGGCCATACCGCGCACCTGGTTCAGCAAGCGGGCCGCAGTACGGACGAACTCGGGCAACCGGTCGGGGCCAAGGACAACTATCGCGATCACTGCGATCACCAGCATTTCGGGAAGACCGATGTCGAGCACGGTTCAGACCTCCTCGGTCTTGCGCGAGCGGCGCCTGTCGTTGATCCGGCAGATCACCTCGGCGACAAAGAACAGCAGGCACATCGGAATAGCCAGCAGACACATCGTGAACGGATCACCAGACGGAGTCGCGACCGCGGCGAAAACGAAAATCACCAAGATGATGTACGGCCGGAACTTACTCAACGCCGACGCCGGCACCAACCCGACCATATTCAGCAAAACCACCACCAACGGGATCAAAAACGCGATCCCGAACACCAGCATCGTCCGGATCACGAAATCCAGATAATGCGGCACCTCAACCAGGTTCTGCACCGCATCCGGAGTGAAGCTGATCAGAATCGCGATGCCCTTCGGCAGCGTCCAGTACGCGACCGCCATCCCGCCGGCGAACAACGGCGCGGCGATCGCCGCGAACAGGATCGCCCACTTCTTCTCACTCCGATGCAACCCAGGCGCGATGAACGCCCACAACTGATAAAGCCAGATCGGCCCCGACAACACCAGACCGATCAACGCCGACACCTTGATCTGGAACGTCAACGCATCGCCGACCCCCGCCAAAGTCAGGATCGGCTTGGTCTCACCGGCCCCAGGATTCAGCTGCCGGACGCTCTCGTAGAACGGATCGGTCAGGAAGATGAAGGCCCGGTGATAGATGAACCAGGCGCCGACGGTGCACACGACGATGGCGAGCACACTGATGAGCAACCGGTTCCGGAGCTCGATGATGTGCTCACGCAGGGTCATCCTCCCGGCTCCGGATTCCTCCACGGAGTTGAGTTGTTCGACGCTCATCAGGTCTTAGCTGCGATGGTCTGACTGAGAGTCGGCCGAGCTGAAGAGTTTCGTACTGCGCTCCGCCGGGTCCGCTTCTTCGCCGAGCTCACCGCCTGTCTTCTTGCTGTGGGAGCCGATCTCGTCTTCCCAGATCTTCTTCGACTTGCCGAGCTGCTTGACCAACGCCGGCAGCTTGGCCGAGCCGAAAAGCAAAACCACGATCGCGAGGATGACGAGCCACTCCGCGCCCTGAGGCATACCGAGTTCGGGAACCATGACATCTCCTGTTCCTTGATTGACAACACGGTCTTCGGAGCCACCCACCCCAGAGATGGGTCAGCCCCTCTCTGCCAATTTCTCTGCCGCGTCAGCCATCCGCCGGCGCGAGGCCTCCGAAGGCCTGCTGATCAACAGCGCGGTGAGGAGATGGTCGGCAGTATGAAGTCCTGGAAACCGCTGTATCGGTGGCTGGCTGCGAGTATCGGCTTCGTAGCCCTGGTCGCGGTGGGTGTCGTCGTGTTCGGCCCGGACGGCGACCAAGTAGGCGCGGCACCAACCGTGGGAACTCCGCCAGGCAAGGTATCCGAGCCTGCCGCGGGCGAGTCTGAGGCGGCCGAGCCCGACGCCCTGGTGAACCGGATGCTCGACCAGATCCGCAACGGCAAGCCGGTCGAGTCGCAGTTCGCGCCGGGTGAGGGTAATCCGGCGGCCGGGGTGCCGATCGAGGCGATCAAGGCCAAGCCCGGCGAGCAACTCAAACTCGGCCGGCTGGCGATTCCCAAGCTGGGTGTGGATCAGCAGCTGAACAACGGGGTCGACGAGGCCGCGCTGGTTCACGGAGTCGGTCACTGGCCCGGTACGCCGCTGCCGGGTGGTCCTGGCAACAGCGTGATCAGCGGTCATCGCAGTACGAACGAGAAACCTTTCCTCTACCTCGACAGGCTTCGCGCCGGTGACCCGATCAAGGTGACCGTTGGCGCGAAGAGCACGACGTACAAGGTCTTCAAGACCACCATCGTGCCGCAGGCGGAGTACGTGAAGTTCGTCCTCCGCCAGCCCACCAAATCGGGCGACAAGGTGATCACCCTGTTCGCCTGCAACCCCATCACCGCTCATTTCCAGCGCATCGTCGTCGAGGCGCGCGCTGTCTGAGCGTTCACTCAAGGAGAGTTCATGGGTATCAAGACAATCTTCGGAGGCCGTCCGGTCCTCGAATTCGCCGACGAGCACAGCCGGCGGAGTTTCCTGCGCAACGCGGCTCTGATCGGCGTGGGTGTGACGTACGTCGCGACCCGCGCCGGTGACCCGGTCGCGTTCGGCACCGCGGACCGCGGCTTCGCCAAGAACGACGCCAATGCCAGCGATCTGGACATCCTCAACTACGCGCTGACCCTGGAATATCTGGAGTCCGCGTTCTACACCGCTGGATTGAAGGCGAAGCTGCTGAAGGGTCGCGACCTGGACCTGGTCGATCCGATCCAGCAGCACGAAGCCGATCACGTGAACGTGGTCCGGTCCACCATCGTCCAGCTCGGCGGCAAGCCCGTCGCGCAGCCGAAGGTCAAGTTCCCGGCCGGTACGTTCGCCAGCCGGGCCTCGTTCCTGAAGACCGCGGGCGTCTTCGAGGAGCTCGGTGTGAAGGCGTACCACGGTCAGGTGCCGCTGGTGAAGAGCCCTGACCTGCTCGGTGCCGCCGCGTCTATCGCCGGGGTGGAGTCGCGGCACGCCGCGATCATCGCCCAGATCACCGGCGGGAACCCGTTCCCGGCACCGATCGAAGCCCATCTGGCGATGGGGCCGGTACTCCAGGCCGCCATGCCGTTCATCGCGAAGTAGAGGAGGAGTTCGATGACTGACACGACCCGTGATCTGATCCACGCCAATGCTTCCGCGGTCCCGGCCGGCGTAGCCTTGGGTGCCTTGAACAACGGCTTTCACCTGGCCAGCGCCAAGGACTTCGGCAGCGACATCGACGTACTGAACTATGCGTTGACGCTGGAATATCTGGAGGCCGAGTTCTATCGCCAGGGCAACAAGGCGAACCTCGTCTCCGGCAAGGAGAAGAAGTACCTGATGCAGATCGGTGCCGACGAGGCGTCGCACGTGGCGACCTTGACGGCAACGATCCAGAAGCTCGGCGGTACGCCGGTCGGCGCACCGGCGGTGGACTTCGGTGGCGCCTTCGAGAGCCGCAAGAGCTACCTCACCACCGCGCACATCTTCGAGAACAAGGGGGTCGGCGCCTATCTCGGTGCGGCCGGCTTCGTGAAGGACAAGATGATCCTTCAGGCAGCGGCCGGCATCTTCGGGGTCGAGGCCAGGCACGCCGCGGTCGTCGGCAACCTGCTCGGGCTGAAGGCCGAGGGCGGCGTCTACCAGGGGCCGTTCGAGAAGGGCATCGCGAAGGGCGACGTACTGAAGGCGGTCGCACCCTTCCTCGTCGACCCGGGCAAGGTGGTTGCCGCGATCACCTACTGATTCATTCGCAGAGTGGGCCGGTCTCCCAGGGGGAGGACCGGCCCACTCTGCGTGTCACGGTTCGTTGCCTGGCTCTGACCTTGTCGCCGCAGGTACCTCAGCCGCGGAGAGTAAGGACGATCAATACTACGTTCAGCGTGGTGATCGCGGCCGCTACCAGGCAGGCCGCAGCGGTGGTCTGCCAACGGTTGACGAACTCTCCCATCACCCGGCGCGACGCGGTGAGCCGGACCAGCGGCCACAACGCGCACGGAATCCCGAAGCTCAGCACCACCTGCGAGACCACCAGAGCACGTGTCGGATCAATGCCTAGGGCAAGGATCACCAAAGCAGGGAGCAAGGTGATCGAGCGCCGAACGGCCAGCGGGATGTGCTTGCGCCAGAAGCCGTCCAGGATCACCGACCCGGCGTACGTCCCGACCGACGACGATGCGAAACCGGACGCTAGCAACGCGAGGGCGAACAACAACGCCGGCATCCGGCCGAGGTTGTCGCCAAAGGCGTGGTACGCCGCGTCAAGAGTGTCTGCTCCAGTCCCCCTGAGCGCAGCAGCCGCGACCACCACCATGGCAAGGTTCACCGCACCGGCCAGCGCCATCGCGATCCCGACATCCAGCCGAGTGGCCTTCAGAACCTGCAGCTTGCCGACCACCGATCGCAGCGTCTTGCCATGCCGCTCCGTGACGAGCGCACCGTGCAGCCAGATCGCGTGAGGCATCACAGTCGCGCCGAGCATGCCTGCCGCCAGCACCAGGGAATCGGTTCCGTCCAACCTGGGTACGAGACCGCCGATCACGGCCGAGCCCGACGGGTGAGACTGCACCGTCGACACAACGAACCCGATCAGCACGACCGCCAGAAGTCCCACGATCGCCGCCTCGAACGGGCGCTGACCCCGCTTGGACTGGTACATCAACAGGGCGAACGACACCGCTCCGGTGACAGCCCCACCGAGCAGGAGCGGGATCCTGAACAGCAGGTTCAGCGCGATCGCACCCCCGACGACCTCAGCCAGGTCGGTCGCGATCGCGACCACTTCGGCCTGAGCCCACAGCCCGGTAGAGGTTGATCGCTTGAACTGCTCGCGGCACAACTGTGGGAGCGTCCGCCCAGTCGCGATGCTCGCCTTGGCCGCCAAGTACTGGATCAGTACCGCCATCAGATTCGCACCGACCACCACCCAGCACAGCAGGTAGCCGTACGTCGTACCGGCGGCGATGTTCGTAGCGAAGTTGCCCGGGTCGACATAGGCAACCGCGGCAACAAAGGCAGGCCCGAGGAGAAGCAACCCCGAACGGTTCAGCTGACGCTTCAGTGGAGCCGGTGCATACATGCGCCAGCCTCTCCCCTCGACAACACGGACATCATCCCTTCGGAGCCGTGAGGTCATCAGATCGTTCGGTCGACACGCTGTTCGGACCGATCCGGTGATGCCTCGGCGCCGAATGGGTCCGGATGGCTGGTCGCCGGCAACCGCTCTTGGGACGACTCGCTGTGCCCGTCCGGTCATCCGGCCTGGCGGAAGCTCGATTCTGGAGTCTGAATTGTTCGACAAACTGTTCATCCGCCACGCAATTGATCGGAGTTCCGAGAACGGCGTCGATCGGCGCAAGTTCCTCCGCGCCGCCGGTGCCACGGGCGTCGGAGCCGGACTGGTCGGCGGCGGTTTGCTCGCCGGTGGCGCGTTCAACGCTGCCAATGCCGACACCATCGGTTCGGGGCTGGGTCTGGATCTCGGTCTCGGTCACGACGAAGACCACGACAACGCCAAGCCGAGCGACGGCGCGGTACTGAACTTCGCCCTCAACCTGGAGTACCTCGAGGCGGAGTTCTACCTTCGCGCAGTACGGGGCTATGGCCTGTCCGGAGCCGATGTCTACGGCAAGGGCAAGCCCGGCGGCGTCAAGGGCGGCCGCAAGGTCAAGTTCCAGTCCAAGATCGTGAAGGCCTACGCCGACGAGATCGCCGCTGACGAACTCGCCCACGTGCGCTTCCTGCGCAAGGCTCTCGGTGCTGCCGCAGTGGCTCGTCCCTCGATCGACATCGACGCCGCGTTCACCTCAGCGGCACTCGCGGCCGGGCTGATCAAGCCCGGACAGAAGTTCGATGCCTACGCCAACGAGAACAACTTCCTCCTCGCCGCCTACGTCTTCGAAGACGTCGGCGTCACCGCCTACAAGGGCGCAGCGCCGCTGATCAGTAACAAGACCTACCTCGAGGCCGCCGCCGGCATCCTCGCGGTCGAGGCCTACCACGCAGCCAACATCCGTACGACGCTCGTCGCGCGCGGCCTCGACGTCCCGTCTGTCGCGATCTCCAACGCCCGCGACAGCCTCGACGGCAAGGCCGACCTCGACCAGGGCACGACGTACAAGGGCAAGACCAACATCATCCCGACCGACGCCAACGGCATCGCCTTCAGCCGGGGCGCCGACCAGGTCCTCAACGTCGTCTACCTGACACCGAAGAAGGCCACCAAGGGCGGCTTCTTCCCCGCCGGCGTGAACGGCGAGATCAACACCAGCCGCGCCAACGCGTAGCTAGCAGACCGGGGCCGGCCGCACGGGCGGCCGGCCCCCCGATCACGCCGTCGAGGTGGTCAGGCCGTCTTGACTGTCAGCCAGATCAAGGTGTCCGCGCGATCCCACAGCAAATCACGGACCGCACCAGGTGCCTCCGAGTCAGCCGACGAGCCAGAGTCGTCTTCGCCGCCCCCCACTGCCTGCTAAGAGCACCCTCCGGGCCAAGACGAGCTACGTGGCGTCGCTCCGATAGGTCGTCACTTGAATCATCCTCGCGACCTCTCGCGCCACACGTCCAAGCCGCAAACCTGATCAACCCATAGCCATCAATATGGCGAGCGATCACGGTCAACCTCGTCGATCCACCCCCGCCGTCAACTGGAACGCTGTACCTCAGCGTCAACGACAACGGACGAGACACCTGGGCGGCCGAAAATCTCCTTTGATCTGGACCCTGGCGTGTGAATACTGGCTGTCGTCTCAGTTGTGCTGGTCTGCTTCCGGCGTTTCGAATTGGACTAGTGAAGGGCCCGCGAGAATGACCATGCACGATGATCAAGTGGACGTGACCACCGAAGTCGTTGCGACCTTGATCCAAGAGCAGTTCCCTCGGTGGAGCGGCAAGTCGATCCAACTCGTGTCGTCGACCGGGACGGTCAACGCCATCTTCCGCATCGGGAACGACCTCTCTGCGCGTTTCCCACTGCGTCTGACCGATGCTGCCGAGGCGCTGGCGGTTCTGGAACAGGAAGC